>JBJOKQ010000028.1:0-23485 GCA_046046005.1 Bacteroidota bacterium
GGGCTCTATCACATTTGGGGAGATGATCAGGATTGCAGCGGAAGCGATTCAATCGCTGATACACCAAATGCAGATCAGGCATCTTCGAGTGATTGTCAGGTAACGCGCAACAGTTGCAGCAATGAAGATCCGTATTGGGGTTCCTTCGATCCGAATGATATGGTACAAAACTACATGGACTATTCACACGATTCCTGTATGAACATGTTCACGAACGGACAGAAAGCGAGAATGTATTCGTTCTTATACTCCGATTCGTTGCGACTGAGTTTGTTCACCTCCAATGCAGGATGTAATGCGCTCGGTATTGCACAGCAAACGTCATTTGATCAATTTTTCTCCATTTATCCGAATCCAACAAACGGAATCATCAACGTAAGCTACTTCGGGCAATGGAGCAGCGATATGATTGTTGACGTGCTCGATATCACAGGCAAAGTAATCGGCACATCTCAAGTGTCTGCTTACAGCTATCAACTTGATCTCAGTGCGTATGCTTCCGGAATGTACACGCTGCGCTTTACAGGTGAAGGCGGAACAGCAGCTAAACGAATTATCATTCAATAATCGAAGATCAAACGTAAAAAAAGCGGGAAACCTTTCCCGCTTTTTTTATTGACTTAACCGCGCTGTTATTGCACGTAGATTGTCCTCAACGGGAATAGAGAACGGCTGCGTTATTTTGACTTTCTCAAGGCACTCTGTCAGATTGAAATCTGACTGATCTGCCTTCACCAATAAATTATCAGCAGCGTGTTTGTCTGCCAGATATTCCTGCTCAGTCTGTCCGGGAGTTGGTACAACGATCAATCGTTTGCCCATTTGTGCCAGATCGCACAATGTAGAATATCCGGATCGCGATATCACAACTTCAGAGCCTGCTATTATTCGCAACATATCTTCATCATTCATGTGCGAAACCAATTCAATATTAGAAGCAGAATAATTTACCGTTGCTTTACCAGGAATTCCTTGCAGAACAATTGCATTGATTCCTGTTCGAATTAATTCCGCGACAACAATATTCTCGAACAACGTACGCTGCGGCTCCGGTCCGCTGAGTATAACCACTACTTTACCATGCGAAGTTACATCTCGTTTTTCCATTGACGCGAATCGTGTCTGCGGCCCTAGATAAAATAAAGGAACCGCGCAATTTGTATTATGACCCAATACTCCGGAAATATTCGCTGTACCATTGTTGTCAGGCACCCATACTTCATCGAACTTGCTGTAATATTTTTTGTGCATAGCAGTCGCAACGGGCGACAATACTCCTGCTTTAATATTGAGCTGATGCGTTATGTAAATATTCCGTCTTCCGTCAGCGCGGAAATTCAATCTGTTATCGGAAATAATTACTTCCGCGTTAAACTCATTGGCTAATTCCGTGGCAATACGTTGCTCTGACTCCACTGCTTGATAAAAACCAACGGAGTTTTTCATCATATGAAGCAACAGATTTCCATTCTCAGGATAAGTAATATCATATCCTGCGCAACGTACTATTTTCACCTGCGGAAATCGCGCTGCTAAAAAATCAAATGGTCGTTTATCGGCGGCCAATATAACTTCATGTCCTTCGGATTGCAGAGCTTCCACAATCGGAACAATACGCGTAGCATGACCCAATCCCCAATCGAGAGGTGCAACCAGAATTTTACGTTTCGAGAATGCCATGCCGTATTACTATTCACTAAAGATACAGATGAAATTCCGCTTCCTGTTACTACGAATTTTCCCAAGGAAAGCGAAATATTTACCTTTACCCTGTGTCAACAAAAAACAAACTACAGCGTTTCGCAGAAATGAAAGTAATGCCCAATGTGGTGCAGTTTCATTTCGGCAACTTGCAAGCGGGCTTCCACCCGATGCGTGGAAAATGGCGCAGCGAATTTTTCAAAAACAACAATCCTGTTATCCTGGAGTTGGGTTGCGGTAAAGGAGAATATACCGTCGGCATGGCGCGTCGTTTCCCCGATAAAAATTTCATCGGTATCGATATCAAAGGTGCGAGGATGTATGTTGGAGCAACACAATCAGTAAATGAAAATCTGTCCAATGCAGGTTTTTTGCGCACACGTATTGATTTCATCAATGCACTCTTTGATCGCAACGAAGTAGATGAAATCTGGATTACATTTCCTGATCCTCAAAAAGAAAAAGAGAGAAAGCGACTCACTGCTCCGGGGTTTCTGAAACGCTATTATCATTTGCTGAAACCGGGCGGAATCATTCATCTCAAAACCGATAGTGTTTTGTTACACGAATACACTCGGTCTGTTGTAAAATCAGAAGGGCTGAATGAAATAATGGCAACTGATGATGTTTACGGAACAATCAATGAACCCGATCACGTTTTGCGGACCATTCAAACTGCGTATGAAAAACGTTTTCTCGGAATGGGAATGAAAATCACATATGTTTCGTTTTCACTACCCGAAGGATACGGAGAAGGAGAAAAGATATTCCCGCTTTCCGTTCTGGAATAAAAAAACGGAGATGAACTCCGTTTAACTTACTTGTTGTCTTTCTTTTGTTTGATTGCTTTTATCGCAACAATTACCAATCCGACTACAAGTCCTACTAATGCTCCGTACAACATAACTGTGATTTTTGATTCTGCAATATAGTGATATGCGAAGGAATTCACGCAATAAATGTTGCATGCCGTTTCATTTGATTTTCACTCGAAATGTTAACGTATATTGTGATTAATTGACTGCCGGAGAGAGAAAGTACTTTCCGCTTAGAACAAAGATTTATATCTTCGCATTCCACGAAAAATCACACGCCTTTAATGAAAATTTTATTGCAAATATTTCTTGTTTTCACGCTGATCAATTTCAGCGGCGGACAGCAGGTATTGCAGACATTTTTCGATTCGGCGTCTTCTGATATTCAAAACGCATTAACCGCCAGTTTGGTTGAAGAAGAAATTCATGAAACGGATGATTCATCATTCCCTGATGAAGATGAAGTTGAAAAAGAATGGATGCCCGTTACACGAATCAGCGGACGTGTTGTGATGGTTTCAGAAAGCCGGATTGCAGGATCCAAACTGATTATTCCTGATTCTGAAGCGGAAGATCACTCTCCGCCACCCGAACTTCTTTTTTAAGTCCGCGCTACTGCATTGCTTGCAGTGATCAATTACAATTATTGTTTCATTTCTCCGCTGTCATAAACGACCGGCTCCCTTTTGTTTTATGAGTAAAAAGAACTTATCTCCTTTCGCAAATTTTAAATATGATTTTCCGGCAGGACTTGTTGTTTTCCTTGTTGCGCTTCCACTTTGCTTAGGCATCGCGTTAGCGTCAGGTGCACCACTATTTTCCGGAATCATAGCAGGAGTAATGGGAGGAATCGTTTGCGGAATTGTAAGCGGATCGCCGTTGGGCGTAAGTGGACCCGCAGCCGGACTTACTGTTATTGTATTGTCGGCCATAAGCAGTCTGGGTTCGTACGAAGTATTTCTTGTTTCAGTGGTTCTGGCGGGCGTACTTCAAATCTTACTCGGGCTGCTTAAGGCGGGCATTATCGGTTATTATTTTCCTTCGTCAGTGATCAAAGGTATGCTAGCCGCAATCGGACTGATTCTGATACTGAAACAGATTCCGCATGCATTAGGTTTTGACAAAGACCTGATCGGCGATGAAGAGTTTATGCAATCCGATAAGAGAAATACTTTTTCTGAAATCTGGTATGCTCTTATCTATCACAGCAAAGGCGCAATTATTATAAGCATTATTTCATTGGCAATTCTGTTGTTGTTCGACAGACCGTTCATGAAGAAAATTGCACTGTTCCGATTCATTCCGGGCGCACTCATTGTGGTTATTGCCGGTATTCTGATCAATTATCTCTTCACGCTTTTCATCCCTGAATTTGCATTGTCAGGAGAACATCTGGTGACATTACCTGTAGCTCACAATCCGAACGAATTCCTTGGATTTTTTACAGCACCTGATTGGAGCGCCGCTCTTTCAAATCCTAAAGTGTATGTAACAGCAGGTACAATTGCCATTGTAGCGAGTCTCGAAACATTGCTTTGCGTTGAAGCAACGGATAAACTTGATCCTGAAAAACGAAATACACCAACAAACAGAGAACTGATTGCGCAAGGTGCAGGAAATATAGCATCGGGTTTGATCGGCGGACTTCCTTTAACACAGGTAATTGTACGCAGTTCTGCGAACATTAATGCAGGCGGCAGAACGAAAATGTCCGCAATTGTACATGGATTGATCATGCTTTTATGCGCAATTCTCATTCCAGGGTTATTAAATAAGATTCCGCTTGCCTGCTTGGCTGCGGTACTTTTGCTCGTTGGATACAAGCTTTCCAAAGTTTCCCTTTACAGAGAGATGTACAAAATCGGATGGGAACAGTTTCTCCCGTTTTTAGTAACGATTGTTGCTATATTGTTTACAGATCTCTTAAAAGGAATTGGTATCGGTATGGTTTTCGCGATTTTCTATATACTGCGCAGAAACTTCAGAACGTCTTACTTCTATCATAAAAATGAAGTACATGAGGGAGAACCGATTCGTATCAGATTATCAGAAGAAGTAACATTCCTGAACAAAGCCAGTATTCAACTGATGCTGGATGAATTGCCCGAAAATAGTCAGGTTGTAATCGACGGCACCAATTCTGTGAATATTGATTATGATGTGCTCGAAATTCTGACGAACTTTTCACAACACGGTGCTAAAGAAAAAAACATTACTCTACAGATGATAAACGTACCGGAAGTAGCTATTTCTTCCGGACACTAAAAAAATATTAAAATGAATAATTCACATCTCCAACTACTGGAAAATAATAAAGCCTGGGTAACTCTTCAAAAATATAATGACCCGGAGTACTTTAATGAACTGTCAAAAGCGCAGACACCGGAGTACCTCTGGATTGGTTGTTCGGACAGTCGTGTACCCGCAAACCAGATCACCGGCACGAAATCCGGCGAGGTCTTTGTTCATCGTAATATCGCAAACATGGTTGTGCACAGCGACATGAACATGCTGAGTGTTTTGTCGTATGCAGTTGAAGTACTGAAAGTAAAACACATTATTGTGTGCGGACACTACGGTTGTGGAGGAGTACTTGCGGCGATGGGCGGAAAACAATATGGCCTGATCGACAACTGGCTGCGTCACATCAAAGATGTATATCGTTTACATCACAAAGAACTGGATGCTATTGAAGACAAAGAACATCGTTCACGTCGCCTTGTGGAGTTGAATGTTATTGAACAGGTACATGACTTAGGCAAAACATCCATTGTACAAAATGCCTGGAACAACGAACAGGAACTTCAAATACACGGCTGGGTGTATGATTTGAACGATGGTCTTCTTAAAGATTTGGAGGTAACATTCAGATGCTCAAAAGACCTGCACGCGGTGTATAAGTTTGAAGACACAACTCCCTGAATAGTCGTTTAATGGCCATTTCCACTACGATAAAGCAATCCGTTCATTTCGACTTCGATCATGTGATTGAGGAGTTGCATCATTATCTCCCTTCACAAACGCCGATAAAGGATTTCATCCATCACAATACGCTGCACGCATTTCAAAGCATGAATTTCTTTGATGCAATATTCAGAGCATCAAAATTATTCGGCTACAATGTGACGCTGCATCTGGATGAATTCCGCGCCTTATACAAACAAGGCCGCATTCGTTCTGATATTCTCGAAGCCGTACTGAAACGCGAATTTACAGGACATGATTTTGAGCAGTGGAAAGATAAATTACTCAATGGAAAGTATCATACATATGTAGTACCGCGCGTCGGCTCTGTCAGATCGCTTTGGGTAAATGTGCGTAAAACGGATCTTGATCATAAAGTTCATCCGTTACTGTTCAGAATATTGTCCGCTTATCTTGATCAAGGAATTGCTCAGTGGAAATTTCCGGTTACTGATTCCGGTTTTCTTGATGCAATGCGATCAATCGACAATAATGCGGCAAGCGGTTTTATAAAATCAAAAAGAGCACGTCGATTGCTTCACAATAAGAACGTTTCAGTTCACGACCTTCTGAAGACGCTCATAGGTAACGAAAAATATTTCGAACACTACATTTTCGATCAGCAGTTTTCACATCATGGCTGGTCCGGAATTGTATCGGCAATTGAACAGGCTCCGGGCACTCTTCGGGATGCGCGAAAAATTTCGTTGCATGATCTGATTGTGTTCGAACTCATTCTTGAGATCGACGCGCTTGACACCAAATACGGTACAGATTGGCGGCCCTTGTGCAGCGAAAATGAAAGCATTTCACACAACCTGTTCGCTGAAACTCCGAAAACAGAATTGCATGAAGTACTTCGACTCTGGCAGCTGTCTTTTGAATGGAGCTACTATGATACTGTACTGAAAGCAATTGAACTGAACAATCCTCCTGCGCTTTATAGCAACAAACCGTTTCAAGCTGTATTCTGTATTGATGAACGCGAGTGCTCGCTGCGCCGTCATATCGAAAACATTGTACCGGAATGCGAGACACTCGGTTATCCGGGATTTTTCAGTGCAGAATTTTATTTCAAACCGTCAGGTGCGAAGTTCTACGAAAAACTTTGTCCGGCTCCCGTAACACCAAAGTATCTCATCAAAGAAAACGGATCACCGCCGGAACATCGTCACGAAGCATTGTATTCTCCGAATAGTAATCGTTTAGTCCGTGGAACTCTTTTCACCCTTGCCTACGGAATATGGGCAGGTGTTAAAATCTTTCTGAATCTATTCCGCCCGAAGATGAGTCCGGCTATTTCAGATGCGTCGGAACACATGAATAGAAATGCGGCGCTTACCGTTGTTAACCGTGATCCTTCAGATATGGAAAACGGTCTTCAGATCGGATTCACTGTTCAGGAAATGACCACGCGCGCCGAGACAATGCTTCGCGGCATGGGTCTGATCGCCAATTTTGCACCGTTGGTTTACATCGTAGCTCATGGTTCGAGCAGCGCGAACAATCCTCATCACAGCGCTCACGATTGCGGGGCATGCAGCGGTCGTCCAGGCTCTGTGAATGCCCGCGTTATGGCGACAATGCTGAATCATCCTGACGTAAGAAAAAATCTGGCGACAGCAGGAATAGTCATTCCTGATTCCATTCAATTCCTAGGTGGTATGCATGACACTGCCGCCGATAAAATGGAATTCTATGATGAAAATATTCTCAATGCTGAGAATAAGATACTGCACAAACGCAATATCGATTCATTCGAACAAGCGCTGGACCTCAATGCCAAGGAACGTTCACGCAGATTCGCTTCGATCAATACTAAACAGAATCTGAAAAATATTCGAAAAGCAATTTTCGATCGTTCCGCATCGCTATTTGAACCTCGTCCTGAATTAGGTCACGGAACAAACACGCTGTGCGTTGTCGGAAGAAGATCGCTGACACGTGGAATATTTCTGGATCGTCGTGCTTTTCTCAATTCATACGATTACACAACTGATCCTGAAGGAAAATTCCTTGCAGGTGTGATGCGTCCTCTTGGTCCGGTATGCGGAGGAATTAATTTGGAATATTATTTTTCCCGCATTGATAATTTACGTTTGGGCGCAGGAACGAAACTTCCGCATAACGTTAACGGATTGATTGGCGTAACGAACAGTGCAGACGGAGATCTGCGTCCCGGATTACCTGTACAAATGATAGAAGTTCACGACCCTTGTCGCCTCATGATAATTGTTGAGCATTATCCTGATGTCGTACTGAAAACAATTCAGTCGGATCCCGACATGTACGAATGGTTCATCAACGATTGGGTACACATTGCAGTGTTTGATCCGGCAACTCAATCATTCTATTATTTCAGGAATGGAGAATTTGTTCCTTACTCTCCAATAACCACTTCGATACCGGTTATGCCGGAATTCGACATTTTCATTGAGAACGCACGCAAAATGTCTTCAGCTGCAATAACCGATGCAACCGAAGAGAACTTACCGGTTTACTTGTTGAAGTAGTTATGGCGCAATATCTGTTTCTCTTCCTTCTGTTGCCATTGCTGGCATTCGTCGTGAGCTTATTCGTTCCGAAAAAGAATGAAGGTGTACTCTCCTTTCTTGCGCTCTTCAGTATAGCAATCATAGGCATTGCTGCAGCAGCATTCACAGTGTGGTGGTTGATCAGCGGACATCCGACACTTGAGATCAAGCAATTTACAGTTTATCGCAACGAAGGATTTGAGTTCTTTATCGACTTTTATTTTGATAAAATCACCGCGGTATTCACAATTACAGGCGCGGCTCTTGCGTTTCTTATAGCAAAGTTCAGCAAGACATATATGCACCGTGAAGAAGGTTTCAAACGCTTTTTCAATGTGCTGCTTTTGTTTTGGTTCGGATATTTGCTCATTGTTTTCGGCGGTAATCTGGAAACGTTGTTCACCGGCTGGGAACTCATTGGAATTTCCTCTTTCCTTCTCATCTCATTTTACCGTGACAGATATCTGCCTGTGCGTAACAGCCTCAAAGTAATTTCACTTTATCGTCTGAGCGATATCAGCCTGATACTTGCAATGTGGATGTGTCATCATTTGTGGCATGCAAATATTACGTTCTCCGATTTTCAAGATGCGCATCAATTGCATCAGCAGGAACTGCATCATGCAGGTTTGTATTGGATGATTGCAATTCTTATTGTACTTGCCGCCGCAATTAAATCGGCGCAATTTCCTTTCTCCTACTGGTTACCGCGAGCAATGGAAGGACCTACTACTTCCAGCGCAATTTTCTACGGTTCACTTTCCGTACATGTGGGTGTGTTTCTTCTGTTGCGGTCATTCCCGTTTTGGGAAAATAATATCAGCATCAGAATTTTAATCGCCGTTATCGGAGTCACGACTGCCGTCTTCTCAGCCATCACCGCCCGCACACAATCCACAGCTAAAAGTCAGATTGCATATGCGTCCGCGTCACAGATCGGAATTATTTTCATTGAAGTAGCATGCGGTCTTGAATTCCTGGCCCTGTTCCACTTTACAGCCAACTCTTTCTTACGAGCATACCAATTGCTTGTTTCGCCATCTCTGATGCACTATCTGATTCATCATCAGTTTTTCAAATTCGATCCTAATGCTGCTAAAACTGCTGGCTCTTCCCGCATAATGAATACGATCTATGTTCTGTCGATTAAAGAATGGCATCTGGATCGTTTCTTCCACAGCTTTATCTGGAACGCATTTAAATGGATCGGATCCCGCTTTACCAAAGCAGCGCATTGGTCGGGACTCGTAATTTTTGCTTTCATCTGTGCTTTGTGTATCGTTGCGCTTTCATTCGTTCATCTTATTCCCGATAACATAGAAGAGTACTTACCCGAAGTTTATAGCGGCATGGCGCTGATCATGATTCTTGTTGCATTCGCATCGAGAGAAGATGCCGGAAGAACATGGCTGATGATTCTTACGGCACAGATTATTTTCTTCCTGACGTTTATTATGAACGGGCATTCACACCTGACCGATTTGCTGCTCTACAGCAGCGGAGTTGCTGCCGCCGGTATAACCGGCTACATTTCTCTGGAATTTGTACGAAGAAAAAATAACTCTTTAATGCTTTCTTCTTACCATGGGCACATACGAAGAGCTCCTTTGGCTGCTACGGTTTTTCTGCTCTCCGGACTGGGACTCCTCGCATTTCCGATTACAACTTCATTTATCGGATTGGATGTACTTTTTACAACTGTTCATCACAGTCAGACGACTTTAATTATTCTATGTGCGGCGTACATGGCATTTCTCGAATTGGCTGCACTGAGAATTTACACTCGCATTTTCCTAGGTCCTTCAGAGAAAATTGAATACCCGGTTGCATTCAAAGCTTCTTGATTCGCTTGAAGAATAAATTGTATTGCTTCCGCAAAGGATTTCCATCATAGCGTCAGTTCCAGGGTATTGTTATCTTCGCCCCGAATATTTTTATCTATTTCTGATGGCCATCTCCAAAGAACTCAACGAACGTTGTCAAGGCAACTGCGAAATCTGCAGCTCTGCTCCTGCAGTGAATGAATATATCGTTTCTCCGAAAAAAGGAACTTCCGTAAATGATAATGTTGCGTTGTGCGCAGGTTGTAATGCTTCGCTGGACGCTTCAGACTACAATGCATTGAAAGGCTTTGCTGAAGGAAGTATCTGGAATCCGGTTGCACCGTTACAGGCGTTGAGCTACCGCATTATTCAGGGAGCCTCGGGTGAAGACGAAGCAGTTGCAGCAGCATCTTCTGCCGGACTCGATGAAGAAGTAATTCAGTGGGGCGCATCTGCGTTGATTCAGGCTCCGGTACACAAAGACGCATTCGGCAATGTACTCGAGAACGGCGATAACGTTGTACTTACACAGGCTCTTGATGTGAAAGGAACGAACTTCACTGCATCAAAAGGAACTGTTGTAAAGAAGATCAAATTGGTTTCCGACAATCACGAACACATCGAAGGAAAGATCAACGAGCAATCCATCGTGATTCTTACCAAGTTCGTTAAGAAGTCGTAACTCAATTGCGAATTACAGAAACACTTTTAACGTAAGCGCCCGTTACCGTTGTTAATCGAACATGGTAAATGCCGTTCATCAACTCAGCAGTTGAAATTTCCGCAGAGTTACCGTAACACATTTGTGATTTCACAATACGACCGCTTACATCAATAATCTCAATCTGCATTTCCGTAACGCTGGCTGGAGCTGTTACGTTGAGTAAAGAGTTCGATCCGGTGAAAACACGGAATTCTTCAGGTGAATACGTAGCTAATCCTGCAGGAACAATCTGCACGGTATCGCGAAGTGTATCGTATAAACAACCGTTCCAGGTTACATGCTCCACCACATAGTTTCCTGCAGCAGGAAATGTGTACGTTTCGTTAGCAGAACCCGAAACAAATCCGCTTCCGAAGTTCCACTGATGCATAGCCATAGCAGCGCTCGCATTGAACGTGTAAGTTAATCCTGTTTGCGCTACAGCAGTAAATCCGGGATCTGCATAGTTAATGTTTGTATTCCATACTCCCATAGAGTCAAATACTGTTGCGGCTGCAACTTGCTGCAGAAAATAAGCGTCACCGGTTGGAAGTGATGCCATGTATGGTAATCCAACAGGACTTTTTCTGAACATCGTTGCATAAAAAACGCATGCGTTCAGATACGAGCCATAAAGACTCGGATGACTTTCATCAGCAATGTACAGATCGTAAGTTGGCGTCGTAGCAATTACATTTCTCCAGGCTTCTCCGCAAGGTGCAGTTACAGCGTTGTTGTCGTGCGCCATTTGCACATAACGCTCACGAAGCAATCCTTGCATTCCCAAATACGTACAAACCGGAGGCCATGCAGCGCAATTGGATGCATCACCGTTCTTTCTTCCCCACGTCATGTAGAAAACGGTTTGTGTGCAAGAGTCATTGTTCTGAATTGCACTGTCAAGGAACGTTGCATACGGAAACACATTCGTATTCACATAAGCAGGATCGAACGAGGGTTCCTGGCTCTGCGCTTGTACAACCACAAAATCCCATGGTTGTTGATTGATCAATTGAAGTGATGTTGCATTCTGCGAGTGCATCTGCAAAGTATATCCGCCCGGAGTGTTGGAATTATAGGTAACGGAATCACCACCGGAAAGGGCCAGCTGGTAAAAAAGATCAGGCAGATTGTTCGCTGCAGTATAGGAATTGCCGAGCCAGAGAACAGAGGTGGTTTGAGCTGATAACGTAACCGTCGTCAACCCAATCAGAAGTAGTATTGCGTTTCTCATGGGTTAAAGATACTGCCTCAGCCTTACTTCAAACGAATAAACTTACCGTTAACTATTGATCATTATTGACATTAATTTACTATGTATTAACCTTGAAGATCAGATCCGTCAGGAAGCAATTAGTTAACATGGAAGGCCTTTTCACGGGCAATTACATTCTTTTTATAACCAATTTCGAAACAAAAGCCGCTAGTTAACATTATATTAATATTTAAAATACGCTTAGGTAACCTTGCAAATCGTTCTTTGCGTGAAATTATTGTTAACTAAACTGAAGGCATAGATTAATAATGAAACACGCAATTATCCTGGTCGCAACAATCCTTTGCACAATGTTCGGATTACAGGCCCAGACCGACACAGTCAAAAAAACGCTTCCTGCTGCGGGGAAAAAAGACCATTGGTATGACAAACTGAGCATTCGCGGATATTCTCAGTTCCGTTACAATCGTTTAGGTGAAACCAATCCGGATTTGAAGTTTGACAACGACAAGTCCGTTGGTGACAAAGGTGGATTTCTGTTCCGCCGTGCGCGAATTATACTTTCCGGAGATGTACATCCGCATGTTTTCCTCTATTTTCAGATAGACATGGCATCTTCTCCTTCATCAACTGCGCTTCATTATGGTCAGATTCGGGATTTATACGCCGATATATATATTGATACCGGCAAAGTCTACCGATTTCGGGTTGGTCAAAGCAAAGTGCCATTTGGATACGAAAACATGCAATCCAGTCAAAACCGACTTCCAATCGATCGTTCTGAAGCGCTGAATACCGCAGTGCCGAGTGAACGGGATATGTGTGCATTGTTTTACTGGACTCCGAAAGTAGCACAACAGCGTTTTGAGTTCATGTCAAAAAACGGATTAAAGCACTCCAATAATTATGGGGTTTTCGGGTTCGGCGTGTACAACGGACAAGCTTTAGGCAAGCCTGAAATGAACAACAATATGCATGTGGTTTCACGTATTACGTGGCCTTTCCAGTTTGGAAAACAGATTGTAGAAATCGGCATGCAAGGTTACACCGGATTCTATACCTTGGAAAGCTCACAGATCTCAAGCGGCGTAAAAACTAATGCAACTAAAACCTACAACGACAAACGCGCAGCGGCAACTATCGCTCTTGCTCCGCAACCGTTCGGATTGCTTGCGGAATATAATATTGGTGAAAGTCCGATGTACCTTCTGGAGAACGACTCCATTGCATCAACTCAACTAAAAGGCGGATTTGTAACGCTATGCTACATGTGGAAGCTGGAAAACAAAATGAAATCCGTTATCACACCATTTGCCCGTGCACAATACTACTCCGGCGGATTCAAGTCAGCTACAGACACCAAAAGTCTTAAACTTAACGAATATGAAGGCGGTGTGGAATTCCAATTGAACAAGAATTTGGAACTGACCGCTTGTTACGTGTACTCAATTCGTAACACCTCAGCAAAAAACGCAGAATTCAATAATCAGGATGGAAGATTGATCCGCCTACAGCTACAGGTTAATTATTAAAGTGCTGATAATCAGCATCTTTAAATAACCAATAAACACATAACACTAAGTTAACATACTCCATGGGCTACAAGACTAATTTTGATCCTGAACAAGATTATACACCTAAAAGAACAATGAGTTTCCTTCAATTTTTACTCCCGAAAGACCGTAAGTTTTTTCCGCTTTTCGAACAGTCAACAAGCAACCTTGTTAAAGCATCCAAGGTGCTAGTAGAGTTAGTAAATACAACGCCGGATAAACGAAAAGAGTTAATCCGCGAAATCGAACATCTTGAACATCAAGGCGACAACATTACGCACATGATCTTCAATGAGTTGAGCCGCAACTTCATTACTCCTTTTGATCGTGAAGATATTCATGCATTGGCATCTGCTATTGATGATGTACTTGATTTCATCCATGGTTCAGCCAAGCGTATCGAACTATACAAGGTAACCGAACTTTCCGAATCTATTACATTACTCGCTGATTGCATCCTGAAAGGTTCTATTGAGCTGAATATAGCAGTCAAGAATCTCGAGAACATGAAACAGATCATGATTATCAAAGAATCATGTGTGAAGATCAACAGTCTGGAAAACCACGCTGACGATGTTTTCAACTCAGGAATTGCACGACTTTTTGAAGAAGAAAAAGATCCGATTAAAATTATCAAGATCAAGGAAATCCTTTCTGCTCTCGAAACAGCAACCGATAAGTGTGAAGATGCAGCGAACACTATCCAGACTATTCTGGTGAAGTACGCTTAATTACTCAATCAGAAACAACGTCACACAATTATGCTGACTTTATTAGTAGTTATTATCCTGCTCGCGGTTGTCTTTGATCTGATTAACGGGTTTCATGACGCAGCGAATTCGATTGCTACCGTAGTTTCCACTAAAGTACTTACGCCATTTCAGGCAGTGCTTTGGGCTGCGGTGTTCAACTTCATTGCATTCTGGATTTTCGATTTGAAAGTAGCAGATACTGTTGCCAAAACAGTGCACAGCGATGCAATCAACCTGAACGTAATTTTCTCCGGGCTCGTTGCCGCGATTTTCTGGAACCTTCTTACCTGGTGGTACGGAATACCGTCAAGTTCTTCTCACACACTGATAGGTGGTTTTGCCGGTGCTGCAATTGCACACGCGGGAAACTTTGAAGTTGTGAATCAGGAAAGCATCCTTAAAACTTTCCTGTTCATTTTCCTCGCCCCGATCATTGGGATGATTATTGCGTACTTGCTCACGGTAATGATCATTCATATCTGTAGACGATCAATTCCGTCAAAAGCAGAACGATGGTTCAAGCGATTACAGCTTGTCTCTTCTGCAGCATTCAGTATCGGACATGGCGGAAGCGATTCACAGAAGGTAATGGGTATTATCGCCGCTGCTCTGATCGTGTTTAATTCATACATGATCAAAACTGATCCTGATTTTAAACTCGGCTCATGGAATACCATTCAGTATGCGTACGAAGATGAAGTGACAAAAGAAAAGATCACGCTTCCTGAAGGTGTTACTTACGCCGATTATAAAAAAGAATTCAAAGAGAAATACGGTCACAATCTTAAAGAGAAAATCAAACATATTCCGAATTGGGTGCCGTTGATCTGTTATTCTGCAATCGGACTCGGAACCATGATGGGCGGTTGGAGAATCGTGAAAACAATGGGAACCAAAATCACCAAGGTAACACCACTTGAAGGTGTTGCAGCTGAAACAGCAGGTGCAATTACATTGTACGGTGTTTCTCAAGGACTCGGTGTTCCGGTATCCACAACGCACACCATCACCGGATCAATTATCGGTGTGGGTATGACCAAACGACTGAGTGCTGTTCGATGGGGCGTAACTACCAACCTGCTTTGGGCGTGGATTCTGACAATTCCGGTGTCAGGTACTGTCGGAGCAATTACCTATTTCATTATGCGTGCAGTAAGTTAATCTGTACTTTAACTGATAAATGAAGCTGATCGGAAACGGTCAGCTTTTTTTATTTCCCGAGTGAAAATTATCTCCAACTTTGCATCATGCGAATTGCTGCTGAAAACATTTTTAATATCACAAACGATTCTTTCGCAAAATCTGCATTGGAGGTATTTCGCTTTCAGTACGCGAACAACGACGTCTATCGTGCCTTCTGCAACGGAATAAAACGCACGCCGGAACAGGTAAATTCCATTGATGCCATCCCGTTTCTTCCGGTTGAATTTTTCAAAACCCATCGCGTTATCAGTTCTATTACTCCTGCTGAAGTTGTTTTCACCAGCAGCGGAACAACGGGAAGTATCACAAGCAAACACGAAGTGACGGATCTTTCTGTTTACAACAACAGCCTGAAAGAAGGATTTCGATTTGCTTACGGCAATCCTGAAGAATGGACATTCCTTTTTCTGCTTCCCGGTTACATGGATCGCGAAGGTTCTTCACTTGTGTACATGGCGGAAAAACTTCGCGCTATGAGTCGCAGCGCATCTTCCGGATTCTATTTGCGAAATCATGAAGAGCTCAATGAGCAACTGTTACAACTTCGTAATACAGATCAGAAAGTAATGCTGCTCGGCGTTACCTATGCGCTTCTCGATCACGCAGAAAAGTTTCCGATACAATTTCCGCAGCTGACCGTTATGGAAACCGGTGGCATGAAGGGAAAACGGAAAGAAATGACACGTGAAGAATTGCACTCGGTTCTTGCACCCGCATTCGGCGTGAAATCAATTCACTCCGAATACGGTATGACGGAATTACTTTCCCAAGCCTATTCAAAAGGTCAGGGGATTTATTCCTGTCCGCCCTGGATGCGCATTCGGATACGCGAAACACACGACCCGTTTTCAATTGCAACTACAGGCAAAACAGGCGGCATCAACATCATCGACCTTGCGAACATCAACAGCTGCAGTTTCATCAGCACATCTGACCTGGGTAAATTGTACGCTGACGGCACGTTCGAAGTGTTGGGAAGATTTGATCATTCCGATCTTCGCGGATGTAATCTGATGGTGGAATAAACTTTTCAATTCCCGTCCATTTGCAGCAGCGTTTGCGCCGTTTGTAAAATCTTAGCGCCGAATTCACGGACATTTGACTAAACTTCGGCATGAAATTCGCAATTGTCGTATTATCCGTACTCACATTTTCACTGGCCTCCTGCAAAAAGGAAGTTCCTACACTGAAAGTGACATACATTGTTCGTGAACTTTCTCAATCAGCGCCGGAGTATTCTATCACCTACACGGGTGACATTACAGGCGGAAGCAATGTTGCATCCAACAACGACAATTACTGGAGTTCCGATGTTCTGGAATTGAAACAGGGACAATTTGTTTCGTTGAAATCGGAATGTACCGATCCCGAATATCAAATCAAACTGACGATTAATGTCAATGGTCAGATTTGGAAAGAAGAAACATTCTCCAATCCGAACGGCTCTCTCACAATAAGCGGGAATCTTCCTTCGCAGTAAAAATCAAAACCCTGTTGCGTGACGGACACGATCCAAAACAGGAGTTCCTATTGCACGTGCTTTGTCTGCACCTTTCTTCAATTCACTTTCAAGCATCGACTTATCGTTCATCAAACGACTGTACGCATCGCGTTGATCTTTGAATTTATCAAGAATCAGTTCAAGCAATGCCGTCTTCGCGTGACCGTAACCGAATCCACCTGCAAGATATTTTGCACGGATATCCGCAACCTGCTCAGGAGTTCCGAGAAGTTTGTACAACGCATAAACATTATCTGTATCCGGATTCTTCGGTTCTTCAAGCGGAGTTGAGTCAGTAACAATACTCATCACTGTTTTCTTAAGTTCCTTTTCAGGCAGAAATATATTGATGAAGTTATTGTACGACTTACTCATCTTGCGTCCGTCTGTTCCCGGAATCACCATCACGTTTTCATCAATCTTCTCTTGCGGAACAACAAAAAGCTCCTGCTGATAATGATGATTCATTTTCTCCGCAAGATCACGCGTGAATTCCACATGCTGTTTCTGATCTTTTCCAACAGGTACAATATTCGTGTCGTACATCAGAATATCTGCAGCCATTAGCACGGGATACGTAAACAGCCCCGCATTCACATCTGCCAGATTCTCGGACTTGTCCTTGAAAGAATGTGCCAGCTGCAATCGTTGATACGACATGAAACAACTCAAGTACCATGATAACTCACAAACTTCCGGAACACCACTTTGCTTGAAAAGAATATTACGTTCAGTATCGAATCCGAATGCAAGCCATGTTGCGGCAACAGCATAACGGCTTTCACGACGGAACTCCGCGTCTTTAATTGAAGTAAGAGAATGCAAATCAGCAATGAAATAGATGCTGTTATTTGCAGGATCCTTCGACATTTCAATAGCAGGAATAATTGCGCCCAACAAATTTCCCAAATGAGGAATGTTGCTGCTTTGAATGCCTGTAAGTATGCGTGCCATAAATCAGATTTAGGAGACAAAGTTATGAATTCGTCGAAAACGATACCGGGTTGATCAGTGAATCCATACTACAATGATCAAATTCTACAATGACACAATGTATTCGGACAGACAGCAACATTGCCAATTTGCACATTGATTCATTTGAGCATTGAATCATTTGATGAAGTATCTTTACCGCATGTTCTCCCACTACGCAGGAATCATTCCGCGTGCCCTCTGGAAAATTTTCTTTATCCTGAATTTCGTAATCGGGCTGATCATTCTGTATCCAATATTTTTCATTCTGCTTCTTCCCCAAAACCGATACAACGCGGCATTCAAACTCATGAGATTCTGGGCGCATTGGGTTGCAATTATTCCGGGAGTTATTCCGCGTGTTACACGAAAATCAGCGTTGCCGGATGGCGCATGCATCTATGTAGCCAATCATGCTTCGTATCTCGATATTGTTCTTTCCTACGTAGCTGTTCCGAACTACTTCGTGTACATGGGTAAAGCGGAAATTGACAAAGCGCCGTTACTGCGCATATTTTTTCGCGACATGAATATTTACGTTGATCGTAAAAGTCGTGCTGGTTCGTATGCAGCGTTCATTGCTGCCGGTAAAAAACTCGCAGCAGGAGAAAGTGTATTCGTTTATCCTGAAGGAACAATTGAAGCTAAAGGACAATTGAAACCGTTTAAAAACGGAGCGTTCAGAATGGCTATTGAAAATCAAGTTCCTATCGTCCCGATCACTTTCCGCAACAACTGGAAATTACTGCAAAACGGAGGATTCTTTAAAGCGCATGGTCGTCCCGGAATTGCCAGTGTTATTGTACATGAACCGATTCAAACCGTTGGTTTGACCGAATCAGATTTGGTATCTTTGCGACATCAGGTCAGGGATATAATAGCTTCCGAACTGAAAATAAAATGAAAGTAGACAGCAAAACAGTACGCGACATTGCTCACCTTGCACGATTGGAATTCGATGCGCAGGGAGAGGATAAAATGATTACTGACATGAATCGCATGATCGGTTTCGTGGAAAAACTCAGCGAACTGAACACTGATGGAATTGAACCGCTGATCTACATGACAGATGAAGTGAATCGCCTGCGCGATGATGAAGTGAAGGAACCTTTGCCTCACAAAGCTGTGTTGATGAATGCTCCGAAACACGATTCCGATTACTTCAAGGTTCCGAAAGTGGTGGATAAAAAATAAGGGCTTCGCTGTTTCCTGCGTTCCCGTTCGCATTTGTTTTTCAAACTGATTCCTGTCATCTCACCGGCGAAGTTTTGCTTGTGTCCTGACCTTATTTTTGTAAACTCAAAAATTAAAACATGAGCGACCATAAATTTCACCCGGAAAGTCTGATGATGTCTTACGGCTACAAACCGTCTTTATCAGAAGGTGCGATCAAATCTCCGATTTTTCAAACCTCCACTTTTGTTTTCAAAAATGCTGAAGAAGGAAAAGCATTTTTCGAACTCGCTTACGGATTGCGGGAGAAATCGGAAAGTGAAGAACCCGGTTTGATCTACAGTCGTATCAACAATCCGGATCTCGAAATACTCGAAGATCGGTTGACGTTATGGGATGAGGCAGAAGACTGCGCTGTTTTCGAAAGCGGAATGGCTGCAATTTCCACCGTGCTACTTGAGTTCTTAAAGCCTGGTGATTTGTTGCTGTACAGCACTCCATTATACGGCGGAACAGATCACTTCATTCATCACTTCCTGCATAAAATCGGCGTGCACACTGCAGGATTCAAACCCGGAGATTCTACTGAGAAAATAGAATCAATCATCGAGCAAACCGGAATGGCGGACAGGCTTACAATGATCTACATTGAAACTCCTGCGAATCCAACCAATGCGTTGATTGATATCGCTGCATGCAAGCGAATCGCCGTACGTTATACAAGCGCGCATAAACGGGTTTATGTTGCAGTTGATAACACCTACATGGGTCCGCTTTGGCAACATCCGCTGAAACACGGTGCCGACTTTTCATTGTACTCCGCTACAAAATACATCGGTGGACACAGTGATGTCATTGCCGGTGCTTGCTGCGGAAGCAATGAAGTTATTGGCCGTGTCAAAACCTTGAGAACGTTTCTTGGAAACATGGCAGCTCCGCATACAGGATGGTTGCTCATGCGCAGTTTGGAAACGCTGAAAGTGCGTATGGAACAGCAAGCAATCAATGCAGTAAAAGTTGCAGAGTTCCTCGTTGCTCATCCGAAAGTTGAGAAGGTATATTATCTCGGACTGATACCTGAAAACACAGCGGAATATGAAATCTACAAGCGACAATATACTTCACCCGGCGCGATGCTCTCGTTCGATGTACGCGGCGGTGAGAAAGAGGCATTCACATTCATCAACAATCTCAAACTGATCAAGCTCGCTGTAAGTCTTGGCGGAACTGAATCTCTTGTTGAACATCCTGCAACCATGACACACGCAGGTGTTGATCCGCAGCACCGAAGAGACATGTCCATCACAGATAAACTCGTTCGCGTATCAATTGGTGTTGAAAATTACAACGACTTAATCTGGGATATCGGACAGGCTCTGGATAAAGTGTAATCACATTGTCATGCGTATATTTGCACCATGGACGTACGCGAAAGATTCAAGATGGTTTTCGAACCTGAACTGCTCGACATCATTAAAAAAACAGGACAATTGATCACGGTTAAATCGGGCGATACCATTATGGATATCGGCCAGATTGTGCGTACAATGCCGTTGATCATTTCTGGAACTGTTAAAGTTTCGAGAGTAGATGAAGAAGGTCGCGAATTGTTGCTTTACTACGTAAACTCCAACGAAAGTTGTGCAATGACGTTCACATGTTGCATGCAGCATCAGCCGAGCGAAATCAAAGCTGTAGCGGAAGAAGAAGTGACTCTGATTGCGTTGCCCGTAAGCGTAATGGATGATTGGTTGATCAAATATCCGAGCTGGAAGAATTTTGTAATGAATACCATTCGCAACCGATTCAATGAATTACTGAAAGCAATTGATCAGATTGCATTCCAGAATATGGATCAGCGATTGATTCATTACCTGAAAGAAAAATCCAAAGCCACTGGCTCTGCACTCATCAATCTTTCACACGAACAGATTGCACAGGAGTTAGCCACATCTCGTGTTGTGATTTCGCGTTTACTCAAGAAGCTGGAAAACGACAAGAAACTGCTGCTTTACCGCAACCAAATCAAGCTGCTTCGCGATATGTGACAATTGTTACTGACTCGTGTTCTGTGCCGGAGATACCTTTGTATCGTAAATAAAAACTCCGCACAATGAAAAAGAACATGGGCAACGCAGACAGAATCATCAGATTGGTGATCGCTGCAATTCTTGTTATTCTATGGGTAGCAGGAATCACTACAGGAACTTTAGGATATGTAAGCATTGCACTCGCTGCTGTGTTCACGCTCACTGCTGCAATCGGATTTTGTCCGTTGTACGCACCATTCGGAATTAAAACCTGTAAATCCTGAATACAATGATGCGGTTAGCAGGAAAATACAGAATGACATTGATAGGAATTGCCCTTGGAGCAATAGGCGGATATCTCTACTATTACTTCGTTGGGTGTGCGAGCGGTACTTGTGCCATCACTTCAAATCCTGTGAACAGTACATTGTACGGAACATTTGTAGGTGGATTCCTGTTCAATATGTTCGACAGTAAAGAATCAAAAAAACAATAATGATAAAATCGATAACAAATGAGCAAGACAGTAATTGATGTTCGCACGCGCGGCGAATTCAGCGGGGGGCATGTTGCCAACAGTATTAATATTCCATTGCAGGAAATTCCTGAGCGTATCAATGAAATCAAAGCAATGCAGCAACCGTTGATCTTGTGTTGCGCAAGCGGAGGAAGAAGCGCGCAGGCTACAATGTATCTGCAAGCTAACGGAATCAAATGCGAAGATGGCGGAAGCTGGCTGAGCGTGAATTACGAACTTAATCAACAATAAAAATGTTAGGAGCACTTAAATCACTTTTAGGATTCGGTCCGGCAACAGACTACAAAGAACTTCTGAAAAACGGCGCACAAATTATAGATGTACGCTCAAAGGGAGAATTTCAGTCGGGCCATATCAAAGGTGCAGTGAACATTCCGCTGCAGAGTTTGGAAAGCAATCTGAACAAAATCAAAAAAGACAAGCCGGTGATTACCTGTTGTGCATCGGGTATGCGCAGCGCATCAGCAAAAGGAATATTGAAGTCGAAAGGTTTTAATGAGGTGTATAACGGAGGCGGTTGGATGAGTCTGGAAGGGAAAATCCGTTAAACGTGATGCGGAGTTTCAGTGCAGCGTGAAGTTGTTCTGTGAATAGGTTGAGAAGGGTAATGTACTGAAATGAAAAAGCCCCCACATTGTGGAGGGCTTTTTTATTGAATTCAACCGAAGACTAACAGAATTCTGAATACGCCATCTTCAGGTGTTCAGAAATCATTTCTGCTGATCGTCCTTCAATGTGATGACGCTCTACGAAATGAACCAGTTTGCCGTCTTTAAACAACGCGATAGATGGTGATGATGGCGGATAAGGCGCAAAGTATTTTCGAGCCTGTGCAACAGCGTCTCCATCGAATCCGGCAAAAACTGTTGTAAGTTTCGACGGCTTTTTGCCATCACCCTGCAACGACATTTTCACGCCCGGACGTGCAGCACCTGCTGCACAACCGCATACTGAATTCACAACCATCAAAACCGTTCCCTGTTCTTTCACAACAGAATCAACGCGGTCTGCAGTTGTAACATCTTCAAATCCTGATTTTACAAGCTCTTCTTTCATTGGAAGAACTAACTGTGGAGGATACATAATATTGATTTTTTTAGTTAGAGTTATTGTTTGAAATTGTTGTAGCGGGTGTAAAGATACAGCACTCTTCCGCGAATTTGACCGCTTGTAATGTTAAACTGACTTAAGTAAGGCGGAATCCTTTGAAAGTGCGGTGTTTTATTAAATTTGGTCATGAAAAAAATCAAATTGTTCTCAGTCCTGCTGCTGCTTGCTGCCACAGCGTTTGCGCAGGTTACCGGAAATAAAGCCAAACTCGTTGAAAAAGTAACAACGAACGGCGCCGGAAAACTGGTCATTCCATATTCAAAGTATGTTTTACCTAACGGACTTACACTGATCATTCACGAAGATCACTCCGATCCGGTTGTGTATGTTGATGTAACTTATCACGTTGGTTCCGCACGAGAGCAAGAAGGTCGTTCCGGCTTCGCTCACTTCTTTGAACACATGATGTTCCAGGGATCCGAACACGTTGCAGACGAACAGCATTTCAAATTGATTAACGAAGCGGGCGGTACGCTTAACGGTACTACCAATACAGATCGCACCAACTACTTCGAAACTCTTCCTTCCAACTATCTCGAACTTGCGTTGTGGCTGGAATCCGATCGTATGGGTTTCCTGCTCGATTCAGTTACGCAGAAAAAATTCGAAGTGCAGCGCGCCACAGTGAAAAACGAACGCGGTCAGCGTTATGAAAATGCGCCTTACGGATTGGTGTGGGAAAAAATCGGTGAAGCAATGTATCCGCAGGGTCATCCCTACTCGTGGTCAACAATCGGCTATGTAGAAGATCTCGATCGTGTCGGAGTAAATGATCTTAAGAATTTCTTCCTTCGTTGGTACGGGCCGAATAACGCAACTTTGACCATTGCAGGTGATGTGAACGTTGCAGCAACCATTGCGCTGGTAGAAAAATACTTCGGCTCAATTCCACGTGGT
>JBJOKQ010000029.1:0-22152 GCA_046046005.1 Bacteroidota bacterium
GCATGGTTCGAACACCATTGTATGATCGCGCTGAAGAAGCGGTAACGAAAGAAGAAATGGACAAGCATGTTCGGAATTATCCGCTTGGAATTGGTGAACCGACAGACGTAGCGAATGCCGTAATTTATCTTTTATCACCTGCTTCACGGTGGGTAACAGGAATAAACCTAACGCTTGATGGCGGCTTTTTAACCTGCAGTTGAGATGGAAACTTCGACTTTATCAATTGTAATTCCGGTTTATCAAAGTGAGACGACTTTGCGTGAACTGTTTCAGGAATTAAAAACCGCATTGGAAGAATCATTTCGATTTGAAGTGATTTTCGTTAATGACGGAAGTTCTGACAACAGCTGGAAAATACTACAGGAACTCAAAAGAGAAAATCCGGATCACGTTACTGCAATCAATTTCGCGAGAAATTACGGTCAGCATTATGCCATTGCCTGCGGTATTAGTTATGCAACAGGAGATGCGATCGTTACAATGGATGATGATCTTCAACATCCGCCGAAGGAAATACTGAAAATGAATGACTTATTTCGGTCCGGAAAATTTGATTTGGTTTATGGGATTTATGCAGACAAAATGCATCCTGCGTGGAGAAATGCGGGAAGTGCAATTCTGCGCGAAGGTTCCAGGTTAACCGATAATCGTCCGGGTGTGGGCAGTTCATTCCGAATGATGACCAAAGAATTGGGACGTCAGATCGCACAGAACGTACAAATCGGATACTTATTTATTGATGAGGTTGTTCACTGGTACACGCATAAAATCGGATTTGCCAAAGTGGAGCATCATCCCAGAAGATCAGGAAAATCAACATACACAGGTCGGAAATTGTTCACTATGTACTTCGACATAATGATTAATTATTCGGCAGTTCCATTAAAAGCGATGACGTGGATAGGAATTCTCTCCTCGCTCGTGACGTTTGTACTGGGCCTGCGTTTCCTCATGCTGAAGTTGTTTCATCCGCACTATGTGTTACCCGGTTTCACAGCTACAATCGTTGCTATACTTTTCTCCACAAGTATTCTGATGCTGAGTATGGGCATTGTTGGTCAGTATCTGTATAAGCTTTATCAGATTCAGAACCGTAAACCTGCGTTTCAGATTAAAGAAATTATATAACAGATTATAATCGCGATTATAAAATTAGAAGCTATGATTATTCGCGGTTACGGCATTGAGTTGATAAGGCTGAAGGAAGCGGATATTGAATTGGTAAGGGCGAACAGAAACAGTCCTGCAATCCGATCAACAATGGAATTCAGAGAATACATTACAGCAGCAATGCAGAAAGAATGGTTCCTATCAGTAGATAACATTTACAATCACTATTATTTGATTGTCAGCAAAGGAGTAAAATGCGGCTTGATTAACGGATCGAAAATAGATTGGGATAAAGGAGTAACAGCATCCGGTGGTATTTTCATTTGGGATGAATCGGCACTCGATGAATTCACCGCAGTATCGGCTTCCATCTTACTTACGAGAACGAGTACACTGATGGGGCTTCACAGTACGTATGCGAAAATACTTAAGACAAATACGCCGGCGATAAACTACAACAAGTCGCTTGGATATGAATTGCTGGCGGGCGAAGAGAATAATTTCAATCAATCGTACATTCTGACGCAAAACAACTTCGAGAAGAGAACGGAACGCATTCGCAATTTTCTTGATAAGATTCATGGAGGTACAATAGAAATCATTGCAGACGATCCTGAGCATCCGGTTACAAAATTTTTACTGGATAGAATATACAAAGCCTCGCCTGAGGTTTTGAAAGATTACAAGATCTTCGACCCAAACAACGGCTTTGTACAATGAGTAGTCACGCTCAAATATGGTATTCTTTTTCCGGTCGCGATTATGAAGGCAATGAGCCTGCATTTTACGATGAATTTCAATTTCCGTGGGCCAAGAAATCAGCTGCTGAAATTTCACAATTGAGATCGAATTCTGCATCGTTTACAAACAAACTTTCCGAACAGGCACTTCCATACTTCGTGAAAGATCTTGTGTCTAAAACCGATTCGTGGAAACAAACGACTTTTTATTTCTGGGGAAGTCGTAATGCTGAAGCGTGCGCACAGTCGCCTGAACTCGATGCGATAATCAGATCCATTCCCGGAATGTTATCTGCAGGTATCAGTATTCTTGAAGCGGATACCTATGTATTGCCACATTATGGTGATACGAACAGCGTAGTGCGCTGCCATTTCGGGCTTTCAGTGCCCGCAGGTTTGCCTGAATGCGGGATTAAAGTCAAAGGAGAATCACGTAGTTGGAGTGAGTATGAATGGCTGATGTTCTGTGATGCACATAAACATGAAGCTTGGAATAGAACCAACTCAAGAAGAACTGTGTTAATAGTGGATGTACTGACTCCCGGTTTTTCCGACAAGAGAAAAGAAATCTGTTGCAATGTTTCATCTATGCATTCGCTTCAACAATTTGAATCTAAATTTCGGTTGGTTCGCAAGCTTCCCGGAACAATTCGCGGAATCATCAGACGGTGTTCCCTGATAATGCATTATCTCAGATACAAACATGAGTATTGATAACCATCGCCATCCGGATCATTTGCTGTTTCTGCATATACAGAAGACCGCAGGAAGCACAACGCATAACATTATCGAAAGGCAATACAGAAAATCTGAGATTTTCAATATTTATCATGCCGTAAAAGGTCTTGAGCAGTTCAATGCTCTAACGACACAAGATATAACGAATCTGAAAATCATTAAGGGTCATTTCGCTTTCGGTATTGAGCAAAGATTGCCCGGCAGTTATGAGTACATAACTATATTGAGAGATCCTGTAGATCGTGTGATTTCTCATTACTATCACGCATTCGAGGAAAAAAATCACTGGCACTACAATGAATTACACCGTCGTAAGCTGACCTTCGAGGATGTTCTGGATGAAGGAACGCTTCCGAATCTTGAAAACAATATGGTACGCATGCTCTCCGGGAATAACCGTATTCCCTTCGGCAGTTGCACGCGTGAAATGCTGGATAAGGCCAACGATAATCTGGAGAAACATTTTGCGGTCATCGGTCTGCAATCCAGATTTGACGAATTTATTATAGAGTGCGCTGAAAGATATGAGTGGAGAAACTTCTTATGGTATCGCAAACATCGCGTTGGTAAAACAAGACCGAAGAAAGAGTCTGTGAGCGGATCAGTTTTGGAAAAAATTCACAAGTGCACTGTTTTGGATCAGGAATTATATGATCGCTGGAAACCCGTGATTGAAAAAAGAATTTCTGATAAAGGCGCTGAATTTGCAGAACGTGTTGCGCGATTCAAGAAGAACAATTCGCGCATCAACAAGTATTTCGGTTGGTGGCCGAAATCACTGACTCCTTGAATCAGAATTCATCATCGAAATTAATCTTGCCTACAATAAATTTGTGGTAAGCTTCGGATACATCCGTTTTACTGAACATTTTCCTCGATGGTCGTTTTCTGCCCAGCTGGGCAAGATCCAATCTCAACATTGTAGGATAATGGAATGTTGGATTGAACAACCATTTGAAATGCCGTTTAAAAAACGGGAGATCGGACCCCGGGAATTTTTCAATACTGAAAAGCGGGAATAATTTATTTCGCACAGCTGCATATTCAGCTGCGTTGTGGTTGCATTCATCAGCATTGCCCCATTGTTTCACGAGCTCCATGCCCACGTGAAAAGTGAGATGCTTGCCGGTCATCAAGCGAAAATTCTCCGCGTGCACATACAGATTATGCATGAGAACTGTATCAAAAAACGGAACACCGATGCATACATTTCCCAACGCAAAATCAGGCAAAAGTTTCCTTCGGAAAACAATCATATCATACCCTGGATGAGCCTCACCGGCTTCAGCATACATCAATTCCAACTCATCGGGTGATTTCCACTGATCATGTATTCTGCGTCGGTTAATTGCAAAAGCATCAAGGCCCTGCTCTGCGTAAAAATTCACCAAGCGGTAGAATGAAGGCATTAAGCAGATATCAAGATTTGAAAAAATGATATAATCTGCTTGCGAGTGCGAGTAAGCACTGTGAAGAATATCGTGCAACAACGGTAATTTCCGTCCGGACTTCCCTGTAAAATCGAGAACTGAACGCGAGAGATCAGCATGACATTTCATCCATTGAGGAACTACTGCAGCATCTTCAGGATAACATGCGGCCATTACGGAAACATTCACGTTGTTGTCGGCGGTTTCCAAAGCTTTGTGAATAGAGGCGAACGTAAGTTTCTGAATCCATTCCAAATCAGAACCCGGTTTGGGATTCACAGGATTAAGAATGTGAACAAATGACGGCATAGAGTACAAATTAAGTATAAAACCTTGAGACTACGAAGATAAAATCAGAGCAGTTGAGCCTTTGAAACGCTATGTAAACACAACTAATGAACACTGTTAATCCTTACCTTCGAAAGGTGGAAAATGCAGCGCATCCATACAATGCCAAGAAAATTTCCGGAGAGCATCTGACTCCACCGTTAAATGCGTGGTTTCATTTCACATCCGGGAATCGAATTGCGCCTGAAGTTTTTATAATTGGTGTGCAGAAGGGCGGTACTACGTCGCTTGCAAAGTATCTGTTTGATCATCCGCAAGTAATTCAAGCGCAACGGAAGGATATTTACTACTTCAACAATGCTGTGAATTATAAAAAAGGAGAATCGTGGTACCGAGCGCATTTTGCGCATCGCTTGTATCAAAGGATCCATGAATTCAAAAAGGGTGTCAGCAATTCCATTACCATTGATGCTACACCAAATTATTTTGTTGCACCAGGAGCGGCAGAAAGATTGAAGAGTATGTTTCCCGACGCGAAATTAATTTTGATGTTGCGAAATCCGATAGAACGGGCGTGGTCGAATTACCGAATGATGGTTTGGCACGGAATGGAGACACTTGATTTCGAAGATGCCATTAGCGCGGAAGAGGAGCGGATATTTAATGCTGAAAATGAATGCAGGATCAACGGAACACACAATTATGTATTACAACGACTTGCCTACAGAAAAAACGGATGTTACGCAGACTTTCTGCCGGAATGGACGAGCCGATTTAAACCGGAGCAGTTGCTTATTCTGAAAAGTGAAGACATGTTTGAAAAACCTTCGGAGGTTTACAACCGCGTAGTGGAATTTTGCGGATTAGAATCATATATATATACAGCCTTCGACAATCCGAACAAAGGAAAGATTGAAAAGGATGTGCCGTCAGAAATTCGTGCTGCATTGAAAGAGTTTTACAAACCGTACAACGAAAGATTGTACACGATGTTGAATCGCAATTTCAATTGGGAATAATGCCACGAACGCTTCGTCAATACTACAGAATGCTGCTTGTTAAACTGGGATTGTTTGACAAGCGGGCTTTTATGCTTGGTATTGATGAAATCAGAGCGGATGATTTATTTATTTGCTCGTTTCCTAAGTCAGGCAACACGTGGGTGCGTTTTATATTGGCATTTTCAGCGAACAGAAATGCGGAGATCAATTTCAGAAACATTGATTCGTTTGTCCCGGACATTTATTCTGCAACGGATTCGGTAAATAAAGCACGCAGTCCGAGATTGATAAAAGTACATTGGCCATGGTTTGATTTCTATCCGCGAACGGTTTATATCGTGAGAGATTACAGAGATGTTACATTATCGTATTATCATTATCAAATTGCGCTGGGTGAATTCAAGGGTTCGTTCTCTGAATATATCAAAACCGGAATCGACACTACAGTTTTCGGATTGTGGAGTGAACATGTTCTGGCAGCATACAAATTCAAGGAGCAATATCCAGAACGGATTATGATACTTCGTTATGAAGATCTTATCAATGACACGACGAGCAACATCTCAAAACTCATCTCATTTACGAGCGCAACAAAGGATGTTGATGTAAATTGGGTTGAAGAACAATGTTCGTTTTTGAATTTACAGGATTCAGAGCGCATCTCGGGAAGTGCATTCAATGACAAAACAGGCAGACCGTTTTTCCGTGAAGGCAAATCAGGTGGTTGGAGAGACGTAATAAGTGCCGCAGATCATTCCGATCTACTTAAGAAACCGAACGTATTATCGGCAATGAAAAAAGCAGGATATGACATTCAGTGATTCGAAAATTCTGAATGTGAACACTGCAGAACAGTCGTTCAGGCGTTCATCAATATTGCAGTTTATTGCAATCCTGATTCAGTTGACGACGCTGCTTTTGGTAGTGAAACTATACAGAATTGAATCTCAGAACGGGCTTCCTGAAATACTTACATGGATTACCGGCGCGTTCGTTGTGCATGCAGCACTTCCTGTGCGCTTCAGGAACATGAGCTTCGTATTGTTTTGCTGGGCTGCGATACTGTATTTATTCGGACCAACTACGGGATTAATGATCATCAGTTTCGTTCTCGCCTTTGTTATTACGGCACTGCTTCCGATCAAATATAAATACCGACTTGCGCTGATCATTTCAGGGGCGGCGGTATTGATTGCACTCAGAAAAAACATCATCTACATGCCGCGAGTTACGCTTGCTGCAACATTTGCAGGATTTATGTTGATGTTCCGCCTGATCATCTTCATGCATGATGTACGTTATGAAAAAAACAATCCTGGAATATGGAAGCGATTGAGTTACTTCTTCATGCTTCCCAATCTGTGTTTCCCGCTTTTCCCTGCTGTGGATTATCAAACTTTTCTGAAGTCAGAATATAATGACGATGAATTCCGAATTCACCGAAAAGGCATACGGTGGCTGATTCGCGGAGTTGTACATCTTTTGTTGTATCGATTAATCTACAAATACGCAGTACCATCGCCCGCATCAATCACCGATCCGGCAGACCTATTGCAATTTGCGGCCACCTCCTATTTGCTGATTTTGCGTATGAGCGGAGTCTTCTATCTCGCTGTAGGGTCGTTGCATCTGTTCGGTTATAACCTTCCGCCTTTGTTCAATAATTTTTTCCTGATTCCGAATCTTTCAGAGATCTGGAGACGAATCAATATTTACTGGAGAGAATTCATCATCAAAGTGTTTTATTATCCAATCTGGTTCCGATTGCGAAAAATAAAACACATCAACACTTTTGTACTCGCCGGTTTAATCACGTTTTTCATCACTTGGCAGATGCACAGTTGGCAATGGTTCTGGGTATTGGGAAAATATCCGTTCACTGCAATAGATTTCATGTATTGGTTGATTTTGGGAACAGCGGTTACGTTCAGTAATTATCGAGAATCGAAAAAAGGCCCGGCACGTGAAAAGGACAGCAAGCAAGACACTTGGATTGCATCATTACGTTACGGCATCGGTTGTGTAATGATATTTTTATTCATGAGCACGTTGTGGTCACTGTGGAATAGCCCGGATTTTAACTCATGGATGTACACACTACGTAAAGGATTGAATGTTGAGGTTACTGAATATTCCGGGGTAGTTCTGATCATTGCAGGAGTAATTTTCATGGTCGGAATCATTCATAATCTGAACAGAAAATTGAAAATTGACATTGACAAGCCATTGAATTTTTCTGCAACATTTATTCTGTGTATGGTGTTTGCATTGCCGTTGATCGCGATTCAGCATACAGCTGTTCAGAATGTGCTTCCTGAGAATTTCAGAATTGCAATTCAGGATCTGTCGCGTGCTTCATTGAACCAACAAGACAAAGAAAATGCGGAGCAGGGTTATTACGAACAGTTGCTTGAAGATCCGACCAAAAACAATCCGTGGGAAGTGCGCATTAACAGCGAAGCCAAACGCGAGAATGTTCAGTCGATCATTATTCCCGTAAATAATATTCTTCAAAGAAAATTCAAACCTAACAGCACAGCGAAAGAAGAAAGTTTCACACTCACAACGAACAGTTGGGGTATGCGTGACAGGGAATACGCGTTGAATAAAAGTAAAGGAACGTATCGAATTGCATTGTTGGGCGGATCTTATGAAATGGGATCCGGAGTAAATGATGGCAAGAACTATGAGTCGCTGCTGGAAACCTACCTTAATGAATTGCTGATTAAAAACGACAGTATTGAACGAATTGAAATCCTCAATTTCAGTTTAGGAGGCTATCATCTTCCTCAGCAAGTTTGGCTGATGCAAAATGAAGTGGTGAAATACAATCCTGATGCTGTTATTTATGTTGCGCATTCGGAAGACGAACGTCGACTGAACGGTTTTCTTGCCTCTTCAATACAGAATGGAGTGCCGCTTTCCTTCCCGTATCTGACACACATACGCGAAAAATCCGGAGCAGAACAATCGTTGAGCAGAAATGAAATCAAAGACCGTTTAAGTACATATTCTGACAGCATATTCATTTGGGGATATCAATCCATAGTTGAAAACTGCATATCTAAAAATATCTCTGCAATATGGCTGTATTTACCCGCTACTGCAGATAATGTTGTTCCGGCTGAGCGTTCACATCAGCAAAAGATGGCTGAAGGTGCAGGTTTCAGAACCATTGTGATTGAAGATCCCTACCGTGATGTCAGCATACACGAAATTCAGCTAAGCGAGAACGATTCTCACCCTAATGAAAACGGGCACGCACTTATTGCTTCAAAAATATTGTCAGCATTGGTGAATGAATCAAGCCCTGTTTTTCCTAAGTTGCAATTCAAACAGAAATAAAATGAATATGAATATTGAACAAACCATTTCAACGTTTTTGAAGGAGAACGTAGCTGCGTTGAACGATTCGGCAAATTTCAACGACACCACTCCGTTGATCAGTTCACGTCTGATCGATTCAATCATTGCATTGAAACTTGTCAGCTACCTCGAAGAGACCTTCAACATTGAGTTTGAAGCGCACGAAGTGAATCAGGATAATCTGGACACGGTTGCACTTATTGCTGCATTTGTAAGAAGCAAATTGAAATAATTTTCTTCCCGTTCAGTTACAATTAAGGCAATGGACTTTAGCCGCAAGACCGCACTGATAAACTCTGCAGGTGAACGATTGACATTCGGAGAGCACAACAGTAACGTCTCCGAAGCGATCAATGTGCTTCGCAGTATGAACGTGCAAAGCGGGAGTAAAGTTGCCGTGTTACTTCGCAAATCATTTGAAGCGGTTGCCGTAATTCAAGCCCTTCGTAAGGAGAAGATCACATACATTCCGTTAGACAGAGAATCGCCCTATGAACGTATCTCTAAAATAATCGGAGATTGTAACCCCGATTACATTATTCATGATGGGCATTTTGAGCAACTGCTGACATCTGAAGATTGCAACCTTAAATTACCATTCGGAGAGTCTGTCATCCTCACTGCATCGAACAAAAACAAAGTTCGCTTCAACACAAACGATAATACCGCATACATTCTCTACACATCAGGATCAACAGGATCCCCGAAAGGTGTAGCCGTCTCAGAAGCAGCAGCAGAAGCCTTTGTAAACTGGTGCATTTCCACATTCAACATTCACAGCGATGACGTTGTTGCCTCTATTTCGCCATTTCATTTTGATCTTTCTGTATGCGATCTGTTCGCTTCCCGCAAAACCGGCGCAACCTTATTGCTATTGAACAAAGACACAGTATCTAACCCGCGAATGGCCGTGCAATGTTTGAATGAACACAAAGCGACAATTGTATACGCGACTCCATCGTTTTTCACCGCTTTGATGAATTACGGGAAAGCGGAAAAATATTACTGGAGCGAAATGCGTACAATACTTTTTGCCGGGGAGATCTTTCATCCGAAAACATTACATGCATTGATGCGCACAATGAATGGGGCGATGTTTTACAATCTGTACGGACCTACGGAAACGAATGTATGTACTTTCCACAAAATTGAATTGGATGAAAATCGAATCGTTCCCTATCCGATCGGAAAACCGTGCGAAGGCCATCAATACGAAATAACATCGGAAGGTGAATTACTGATTGGCGGACTGCATGTTGCTGACGGATATCATAATCAGAGCGAACTTACGGCAGAACGTTTTTTTTACAAGAATAATTTACGCTGGTTCAGGACCGGTGATCTTGTGAGAAGAGAAAACGACGTGCTAGTCTATTCCGGTCGCATTGATCGAATGATCAAACGAAAAGGTTATCGCATTGAGCCCGGAGAAATCGAGTCAGCGGCGTTGCAAATTAACAAAGTTACAGCTGCAGCCTGCTTCGCGAAACACGACACATCAGGTGAAATCAAAATTGTTCTTGTGTGCGAAGGTGCTTATTCAAGTGATCAGATCCGATTCAGAAGTGAACTTTTGAATTTCATTCCGGATTATATGCTTCCCGACCTGATCGTTATTAATTCAACGATTCCATTGACGTCAACCGGCAAAACCGATTACGCAAAACTCATTTCATCTGCTCAATATTTTTAAAATTACTCTAACTTAGTTGACGATGGAAAGTTTTGATCTGACAGTGGCGGCACGGCAACATGCTGACAGTATTAACCGCATAAAAGGCTTCCAAAGTCCGCGTGAGTCAGACTCCGTTCAATTTTTCTCTGCGCTGCTCAATCTAGAATCCTCCAAGGCGACTTCTACTGCATTAATGCTGTATGAGTTGGGCAAGATATCATCGAACACAGGTTTGAACTTTTCCATTGCTGCGCATTTGTACTCCGGCGTTTATCCTTTGAAAAAAAACAAGTCGTCAACTCTTCACGAAACAATTTTTAATGAAGTTGAACGAGGAGTAATTATTGCGAATGCAATGACGGAAGGAGAATCCGGCAGCGATTCATTCAACATGAAATGTACCGCAATCAGAAACGGTAATTCATATATCCTTAATGGCGTAAAGTGTTTTGTGACCAACGGACCTGTTGCAGATTACTTTGTAGTTTACGCGTTGACGCAACCCGACAAAGGTTTCTTCGGTGGCATCAGTTGCTTTCTTCTTGATCGTAACAAACATGAATTGCAATTTGGAAAGCCGGTTGAAAAAGCTGCATTAACATCTTCGCCGATGTGCGATGTTTATCTCAACAACATTCAGGTTGGCGAAGAGTATTTGCTCGGTAAAGAAGGCAGCGGCGCCATGATCTTTCTTGATTCCATGAATCAGGAGCGTGCAGGCATAGCCGCATTACACTCAGGTGCGATGCAGAGAATTTGCAATATTGCCTCTGAATTTGTTAAACAAAGAACGCGCGGCACCGCTACATTATCTTCACTTCAAGGTGTTCAGTTCAGAATTGCGGAAATTGCATTACTTGCGGAGTCTTCAAAATTGATGGCTTTGAAAGCAACCAACGCTTTGGATGCAGGTTCAGGTACAATTGAAGCTGCACAAGCGAAAATTCATGTCAGTGAAAATTATGTAACTGCGGTTAAGAATGCGAGCGAATTACTTGGTGGTTACGGAGTATTGAACGATTCTCCTCTGTCAGGGGCATTGGCTGATGCACAAGCGTCACTCATTTACTCCGGCCCCAACGATGTCCTGCGTCATTTAATTGCATCAAAACTCTGAAGATGTTTGTGAAATGCAAGTGTATGCGTTAACTTTTCACAGGCAAATAAAGACATCATGGAATCGTTTGATTTTATCATCATCGGTGGAGGTCCTACGGGATCTTCATCTGCAATTTATCTTCGTAGAAAAGGATATAAAGTTATTGTCCTCGAGCGGGAAAAATTCCCCAGACAACACGTGGGTGAATCGTTGCTTCCGTTTTGTTATCCATTGTTTCAGGAACTGGGAATATTGGAAGATCTAAAAAAACGATTTCCGAGAAAACCCGGTGCGCGATTCTCCAATCATGACGGCACTAAAAGTTCTACCTGGTGTTTCAAAAATATCATTGCAGATGAAAGTTATCTTTCATTCCACGTAGTGCGTGCTGATTTTGATAAACTGTTGCTTGACAAAGCAGCTTCAGAAGGAGCAAAAGTCGTTGAGGAATTCAAAGTAGAGAAAGTAAATCTGGAGTCGGATGATTTCGTTGAAGCTACGGGGACACATCACGGTGACACGATTACTTATCGCGGGAAATTTCTGATCGATGCGAGTGGACAGGATACATTTCTGGCCCGAAGATTAGGAGATAAAACTCAAATCAAAGAGCTGGACAGAATCGCATTTCTTACACACTGGAAAGGCGCAAAATATACACAGGGAATTGATGTGGGATTATTGCAAATCTGCATTCTTCCTCCTGAGAAAAGCGGATGGTTCGGCATACAACCTGTTGCGAAAGATCGCGTGAGTGTTGGCTTAATCATCAGCAGAAAATATCTGAAAGAGCAGAAGGAAAAACTTCGCAAAGCAGGACATGAAAATGATTGGCAGATGCAATTGTATCTCCAGGAAGTAAGAAACACCCCGCTGACTGCAGAAATTCTAGCGGAAGCCGAAATCGCGCAACCGTTGATTGCTGTTTCAGACTTCTCGTACTACGCCACTAAAACATTCGGACACAACTTTGCGATGTTGGGCGACAGCGGAAAATTTCTTGATGCCATGTTTGCCTCCGGAGTTTATCTCGGAATGAACAGTTCCAAGATGTTTGCTGAAGCACTCGATGTGTTAATGCGCGAAGGAAAAGAAGCCGGAATGAAAGCAATGACTGAAAAGAAAAAACATATTGACGGCGCTTATGATCTCGTGGAAAAATTCATCAACATCTATTACGATCCTGCAGGATTCAATCTCGCAGAAATGAGTTCCACTTCTGAGTCAGGATACAAAGGATTCGAAACTGCATTTTCACTCGTGCATTATTTGCTTGCAGGTGACTTCTTCAACAATTATGTAAAGTACAGCAGCTTTCTGGACATGCTGAAGAATCCGAAACAATTTGCGCGTTGGAAGAATCTGGTCGTGGATCGGCCGAATCTGCATGAAAAAACCTGCGGTACAACATTTGATGAAATCTTCGGGGCCATTGATGACAGTTTGGTAGAAGAAACTTCGATCAACGGCAGAAAGCTCAAGCAAATGCGCGCTGAATAAGTTTAAATTTGCGGATGCGTAATTCTTTTCTTGCACTGCTTATCATTCTGAGTGCAACACTATTTACTTCCTGTGATGGTTCCCGTGGCAAATATCTTGCTGCAGCCAAAATTCATGACGCATATGGCTTCATTGATGAAACCGGAAAATTTATCATCGACCCTGAATTTGAAGCTGCGTGGTCATTTATTAAAGGCAGCGCCGTTGTAAAGAAAGACGGGCTTTACGGTGTGATTGACAAAAGCGGAGATTGGATAACTGAACCCGTTTATGATTCGGTCATTCCATTCAGTGCAGAATGTTTTATTGTGATAAAAGATTCAGTTTTCGGTTTCGCACAGCACGGAACAGGAAAAGAAATCATTGCACCTCGTTACGAACAGGTTTACTATTACACCAATGATTTATGCGTAATTCAAAAAGGTCGCGCATTGGGAATAGTTAATTCGAACGGAAAAATAGTTTGCGAACCCTTACTTCAGGATCTCAAGGAGATGAACGGTCGAATGGCTACAGTTATTCAGAGCGACACTACAAATGAAATGGATATGTTATGGAATCTCATTGGTGAAGGAAACCTTAAACGAGGTTTGATCAATGCCAAAGGTGAATTCGTAACAGCGTGTAAGTACGATGAAATTTTCGACGACGCCGCAAACGGCTACTACTACCCTTTCATCCGCGATGAAAAGTATGTCAATGATTCCGTTGTTAACGACATTCCTGTAATGATCGGCAAGTACGGTATTATCGACTCAACCGGAAAAGTCGTCTGCGAACCCGTATACAGTGAACTTCCTGTATACGGTGACGGAATGTTCAGAGTAAAACTGAATGGAAAATACGGATACGCTGATGCCAGCGGTCATGTAACAATTCCTCCGCAATGGGAATTTGCTGTTGCGTTTTCAGAAGGAAAAGCGATTGTTTCAGCAAACGGAAATTCATCAATTATAATGAAAGACGGCTCCGTACTAAAAAGCAATTTAGGTGATGGAACAGGGATGTATCGTTTCTTTAATAATCGTGCGCGTTGCAGATCGAATGATGGGAAATACGGATTTATGGATGCACGTGGTGTTCGTGTTGTAGCGCCCGTATATGACGCAGCCGATGATTTTACGGATGGTAATGCTGTTGTGAGTAAGGATAACAAATATGGAGTGATTGACACTAACGGCAAATTTGTAATTGCAGCGGAATATGAATTCATTTATTATCTCGGCGATGGATTTTATCAAGTGAAGAACAAAGAAGGAAAAGCCGGTGTGATGAACGCAAACGGAGAAACAATAATCCAATTGAATTTCGACAACGTTTTTCATTTGCAGAAGAACTATTTCATGGTTGAATCAGCAGGATTAAGCGGATGTTATGACGTTACAGGAAAACAGATTTATCCGCCTTCATCACAAATGCAATTATTCTTCGTTCAGGGAAGAAGTCTGGTATCAAAAGATTCAAAAACAGGAATGATTGATTCAACCGGAAAGTATATTTTCGCTGCAGAATACGACAGTATCGGTTATTTCTTCGGCGGTTACACTACACTTTACAAAAATGGAGTATACGGAGCGGCTGACTCAACCGGAAAAATAATTGTGAATCCGCATTACATTGAATTGCGCCCCTTTCTGAATGGATATGCAGTATTCCGGAAGAAGGGAAAATTCGGTTTCCTGAATTCAAAAGGAGAAATTATTGCAGAACCTGAATTTGAAGATTTAGGAGCGTTTGTAAATCCTGACCGAGCTAAATTCGAATAAAACTGACTATTCTCAGTAATTCCAACTTAATTCGTTCCCGATACCTCTGAAATCAAACTGTTTTCCCCTTGTTTCCAAATTCTGTGGTATATTTGATATAACCTTAACTTTTAAACATTAACATGAAAAAAATCTACACAATTCTTGGCGCTGCTTTGTTGGCTGGCGGATCATTGATTGCACAGCAGCAGAACGTGCCTGCAGGTGCAGAATCTTCACCTGTAACTGGCAACGCGCCGAGCAATCCGGGAATTCAAACTCCATGGCAGTTGCTTTACTCTTACGATCTTACTGCCGCAGGTGCGGGAACAGGTAATGCGGGTATCGTAATGCTTCCAACAGAATTCTGGGTTTCAAAATGGGCTTCTGACACAATCAGCGTTTTCAACTTGACTGGCACAATGACTTCACAGTTCACTGTTGCCGGTGTAACAGGAATCCGTTCACTTACTACAAACGGAACTTCAGTTTACGCAGGTTGTAACACAGCAAACATCTACGAAATCAACCCGACAACTCACGCTTTGGTTTCTACAATTTCAGTTCCTTCAGTGCCGAACATTCGCTATTGCACATACGATCCGGGCGCAACAGGATTCTGGGTTGGTACCTGGGCAACTGATTTCACTTTAGTTGATATGACCGGCGCTGTACAGAATACAGTTGCTGCAGGAACTCACGCTTTGACTGCTACTTACGGTCTTGCTTTCGACGGTGCAAATGTAGGCGGACCTTATCTGTGGTCGTTTCACCAGACAGGAACTACTTCGAATGCTGAACTCATTCAGGTAAATATTGCAACGGGTATGCAAACTGCTGCGATCCATGATGTAACAGCAGATATCGGAACTGCAGGTGATCTTGCAGGTGGTGCAACTATCATCCCTACTCCACTGACACTTATCGGTGTTCTTCAGGGCGCTGCTAACATCGCATTCGCTTATGATATTGCTGGTATTGTTGGTGTTCAGGAGCCAATCAACCAGACTGATTTCGTTTCTGTATATCCTAACCCTTCAAACGATTGGGTAAACGTACGCGTTAACCGTGAAGACAACTCCATGATGACTATCCGCATGATGGATGTTACCGGAAAAGTTGTTTTCGAAAGCAACACAGTTGCAGTTAATAACTACATCAACATGGCGAACTACGCTGCAGGTACTTATACTGTGCAGGTAATCACTAACGAAACTGTACACACAACGCAAGTTGTAAATCAGTAATCGCGATTACAATCCAAAAAAGAGGCGGGAATTTCCCGCCTCTTTTTTTATTTACCGGTGTATCTCTTCACGCGTAATGCTGCGTTCTCCCGTATATCCATCCAGAACAGATTCATATCGCTTACATGGAAATTCTTTCCGATGTGAAAGAATTTCTTCTTGCCCTTCTTTGCGAATGAAACCCACAACAAGGGCCCGTGTATCTCCACCGATTTCAGATTCATAACGGTCTTCTTAAAATCGAAACGCAAAGCACCTTTCTGCATTTTACCGGCAGTAACACCGGGTGCGCGCGTCCACGTCAACGGATTCACACAAACTGAACCAAGATAACGTTTGTAGGCGCCAACGGTATCCTGTCCCTTTTGCACAGTATTCCATGTAATGAAGCACCCTAAATGCGTAGCGCTGTCGCAAGGCGGTATAGAATTGAAATCGCTTTCACGAATATCAAATCCTATGGCATATGCCGCCACCAACTGTTTCTGCAAAGGTTTACTATCGAAGAACTCCTTCATTAAACGACGCAAGTGATATGCACCTTGACTGTGTCCGGCGAGAATTATCGGACGACCATGGTTCCAATTTTCCAGATAGTAAATAAACGCCTTCCGTACATCCGCATAAGCCGTATCCAGCGCACGTTTGCCATCAGCATTCTCCTTGGTAAAAGCCTTGATGTGTGCCTGACGATAGCGAGGCGCATAAACTTTGGCGCAATTGTTAAACGCTGAAGCCTGATGCATCGTGCATTCATCCATTCTCTTGTTAAGCTTCGTATCCGACAAACTCGCGTTGGAAGGTGAACTGCCGAAATACAAAGTCGGATGAACATAGAAAACATCTGCAGCAGCCGTTGATTGCATATCAGGAGTTGTACATCCCGGAGGAACGGTATCTACAATATCGTGACGTTGCGGAAGAGCGATCCAGTATTGGCTTTGGCTGTAATTGGGCCATGGTTTGAATTCCGGTTTCTGAGCAGTAAGCGCAAAAGAGAACAGAACCGACACAAGGGAGAGAATTTTCTTCATCATTACAGGTCAAAATTAAGGAAAGTGCAGCGGGAAGCGTTAAACAATTGAGTTTAAAAAGGAGTTATTCACACCGATCAATTTCAGGTTTTCAAATCTTAAATTTGTGTCTTATTCTCTACCATTCCTTTTAGTATCATATTACAGTGAACGACAACTATCTCAACGAATTGAATGAAGCCCAGCGCGCAGCTGTGGAAGCAACGGAAGGACCTGTGATGATTGTGGCCGGCGCAGGATCAGGCAAAACACGCGTGCTCACATACCGCATTGCGCATCTCATTCGCAAAGGTGTTGATCCGTTCAACATTCTTTCATTAACGTTTACGAATAAAGCGGCGCGCGAAATGAAGGAACGTATCGGTAAAATTGTTTCGAAAAGTGAAGCGCGTAATTTATGGATGGGAACATTTCACTCCGTGTTTGCACGCATTCTCCGTAATGAAGCAGAACGTTTGGGTTATCCGACCAACTTCACCATTTACGATACAGATGATTCCAAAAGTCTGATTCGTACTATTCTCAAAGAGCAAGGACTAGACGAGAAAATTTACAAAACCGGAATGGTGTTGGGGCGCATTTCAGCAGCGAAAAATAATCTTATCGGTGCTCAGGCATATTTGCAGAATCCCGCTGCGCAGGAGGAAGATCGCATGAGCGGCAAACCGAAAATCGGAGTTGTTTACGATCAGTACCAGAAGCGTTGTTTCAAAGCCGGTGCGATGGATTTCGATGATCTGCTTTACAACACGAATATTCTTCTGCGCGATTATCCGGACATTCTGAATAAGTATCAGGATAAATTCCGATACATCATGGTGGATGAGTATCAGGATACGAACTTCTCTCAATATGTGATTGTAAAACAACTCGCAGCACGCTTTCAGAATATTTGTGTTGTGGGTGATGATGCACAATCCATTTATGCATTCCGCGGAGCGAACATCCAGAACATTCTGAGTTTCGAACGTGATTATCCGGATCTCAAGACCTACAAACTTGAACAGAATTACAGAAGCACGAAAAACATTGTGAACGCGGCGAATGCTATTATCAGCAACAACCGCGATCAGTTAGAGAAAAACGTGTGGACGTCCAACGCCGAAGGTGAACTGCTTCAACTCATGAAAGCAAACACCGATAACGAAGAAGGGCAAATTGTTGCGCGCAGCATCTTCGATACCAAGATGAATGCGCAAGCAAAGAATAAAGATTTCGCTATTCTGTACAGAACAAATGCGCAGAGTCGTGCAATGGAAGAAGCGCTTCGTAAAATGAATATTCCGTATCGCATTTACGGTGGACTTTCATTTTATCAGCGGAAAGAAGTAAAAGATATGCTCGCTTACTATCGTTTGGCGATTAATCCGCACGACGAAGAAGCTTTCAAACGCGTAATCAATTATCCTGCACGCGGCATTGGTGATACTACTGTCGACAAGCTGATTATTGCAGCACGTGACAATGATGTAAGTCTTTGGACAGTATGCGAAAATCTGGGTCCATTCGGTTTGCAAATCAACTCGGGCACATCACAGAAAATATTGGATTTCGTATCGATGATTCAAAGTTTCAATGTGATGTTGTCGGTACAAAACGCATATGATCTCGGAAATCACATCGCCAGTCACAGCGGATTATTGCGCGAATTGTACGCAGACAAAACTCCGGAAGGAGTAAGTCGTTATGAAAACGTGCAGGAATTGCTCAATGGTTTGAAAGAATTTTCGGATGGAGACACGACTCCTCCAATTGATCTTGTAGAGAGCGATCCCGAATTACAGCGCATTGAAGTTGAGAAGCAGGCGAATCTTATTGAAGAAGCCGGACTTGCAGATAAACCATTACGCACCTTGGATCAATTCATGCAGGATATTGCCTTGCTGACGGATGCCGATGCGAAAGAAACGGAAGAAGATCTGAACAAAGTTTCTCTCATGACAATTCACGCCGCAAAAGGTTTGGAATTTCCGTATGTGTTTGTTGTAGGATTGGAAGAGAATCTCTTTCCGTCGGCGTTGTCTCTTAATTCGAGAACAGATCTTGAAGAAGAACGTCGCTTGTTCTACGTTGCTGTTACTCGCGCTGAGAAACGTTGCACGCTCACTTATGCTTCCACGCGTTATCGCTGGGGAAATCTCACCAGCTGCGAAGCAAGTCGTTTCTTGGACGAAATTGATCCGAAATTCATTGAATATGCAAATGCTGCCGCACGACGTCAGTATGATGCTTTCAACGAACCTTCTTTCGAAGCGAAGAAACCGAATACCGGCACTGCTGCAACACCTGCACCACCGAAGAAGAAGAATCTTGTTCGCGCCACAACGGCAATCAACTCCGCTCCTGCTCCGATTGATAACTCGCATTTGAAAAATCTGCAAGTGGGACAACGCGTGCGCCACGAACGTTTCGGTGATGGACAAGTAACGAATCTGGAAGGACCTTTCCCGAATACGAAAGCAACAGTTACGTTCGATCAGGCAGGACAAAAGCAGCTGTTACTGAAGTTTGCTAAATTGGAAATCCTTTCCTGAACAAACACAAACCTATGAGATATATTCTGTTCATAATCGCGATTACGATTTCACTGAGTGTGAAGAGTCAAACACCGTATACTGTGTCGCAATTTTCATACGACAGCATTATTGATGTTGTTTATGGAACTGCAATTGACTATGCAGGCAACACCGACACATTGTTAATGGACATTTACAAGCCCGTTGGTGACAATAACTGTAAACGTCCGATTGCAGTTGTCATTCATGGAGGAGCTTGGGTAGCAGGAAGTAAAGAAGATATCAATTGCGTTTTAATGTCGCGCGCTCTTGCACGCCGCGGTTATGTAGTTGCGAACATCAACTGGCGCTTAGGAACACATAAAGCTTCCAACTATACCATGTACGCGTTGTGCAATACAAGCTTGGGACATCCTTGCGCTTACATCTGCGACAGTGCGGAAATTTACAGAGCCAATTTCCGTGGTATGCAGGACGCAAAAGGTGCTATTCGCTTTATGAAAAGCAGAAATGCAGTTGACTCTACAGATATCGACAACGTATATCTCATAGGTGAAAGTGCCGGCGGATTTGTGGCGCTGGCAACCGCGTTTACCGATCAGGCTACAGAAAAACATGCGTCGTGTTTTGCAATCGGTAACGCTCCGAATCCTGATGCAGATATGAGCACCTATGGCTGCATTCCGTTTAACAACGATTTAACGCGTCCTGATTTAGGAAGCATTGACGGAACTTTGCATATCGGCACGTACGATGCAACTGTAAAAGGTGTTGCGTCCATTTATGGAGGATTTCTTGATTTGTCTATTCTGCAACAGGCAAATGACACTCCTGCGGTGTATTTGTTTCATCAAGGATCGGATGTAGTTGTGAATTACAACTACGGCACATTATTGGGCAGAATGAGTTGGGAGTGTTTCGCACAAACGAATCTCTGTCAAACATTTTATTTCTATCCGCGAGCTTATGGCGGTGAAGGAATTCGACAGCACTTTGTGAGTCTGGGCAGTAATGCGCCGACATACACTGCGGATATTGTAAGTAATTATCAATACATGAATGATTGTCTGGACAATGGACATTCGATTGACAATTTCACATTGCGATCCCAGAACATCGCGAATTTCTTCAGTGCAAGAATTGCATTAACCGGTAACGATCCCGCATTCAACTGTCTTACTTCAACAAACGGAAATCAGCCGGTAAAACGTATTTCGGTTTATCCGAATCCGGCAACTGATGCAATTACCGTTAGAAGCGGATATATAATTCACTCCTATAGCTTGCTGGATATTTCAGGACGCATATTGTTGAGCGGAATCTGCAACCAGAACACCTTGCAATTGAATTTAGAACATTTGCAAAACGGAAACTACATTCTGGAACTGGTTGATGAACGCGGTAAAGCGGTGCATCAGATTCAAAAATATTGATACTGCAAAGAGTCTATCAATTAATCTTCACTCCGATTACGCAGACATCATCTGTCTGCTCATAGTTGCCTCGCCACAGTGAAAGCTCCTTCCCGATGTGTGATTTCATTTCGCCCATTGAAGAAATTCCACCCGCTGTCAACAGCGAACGGAAACGTGCGTAAGAAAATTTCTTGCCGCGCTCACCGCCGAACTGATCTATAATTCCGTCCGTGAAAAAATACACGCAGTCGCCGGAATACAATTTCGTTTCGTGGTTGGTGAATGGCTTCATCTCACGCTGATAACCGACAGTCTGCATATCAGCTTCGATTTCCAGAACTTCACCATTACGCACGATGTAAAGCGGAATATTAGCGCCCGACCATTCCATAACATTCGTATTCAGATTGAATCGCCCTAAAGAAATATCCATTCCGTCTTTCCCGAATTCATCCTTGGCATCGCGACTCAATTCATCAACAATCCGTTTGCGCAATTGCTCCAACACTTCAGAAGGTTTCAGTTCCTTTCGCGCTGCAGCAATTTCGTTCAGAAATGCAACACCCAACATTGACAGGAACGCACCGGGTACACCGTGACCTGTACAATCCACGGCAGCAACATACCAGTATTCTTCAATCTGAATGTTCCAATAAAAATCACCGCTGACAATATCTTTAGGCTGGTACAAAACAAAATATTCAGGAAGCGCAGAAATGTTTACTGCATCATCTTTCGTTAGCAAAGCGAGCTGAATTCGTTTCGCATAATTAATCGAATCAATAATGCTGGTATTCTTCTCTTCCACGTCCAGCTTCTGTGCTTCAATAATCTCCTTTTGCTTTTTAGTTGTACGCAACGATCTGGTAATGGAAATTACAAGCAGCAATGCAAGAATGAGTCCGCCTCCAATTGCCCAAAGCATCAACTGCTGACGGTGCACTTCACTGGCGCGAAGTGCATTATCCTTCTGCAGCAGTTCGATTTCCTTTTGCTTCGCTTCGCTTTCATACCGTTCTTTCATTTCTGTAATCTGACGAACACCTTCCTCGTTGATAAGAGAATCTTTCAACGAGGCGTATCGTACACTGAATTTGAAAGCTTTGCTGTGATCATTGTTTGCTGCGTAATATTCCGCCAGCCACCGATAGTAATTTGATTCATATTCTCGCAATCCCAATTCAGAAGAAACAGTAAGACCTTCAAGCAGATAATTTTCCGCTTCTGTCATCTTACCCTGAGTAA
>JBJOKQ010000030.1:0-22025 GCA_046046005.1 Bacteroidota bacterium
CACCAACGATTTCCTGGCATTCGAATCGTGGAATTACAGAAAAGCAATTACGCAACTTCAATTGTCCGAGCAGCTCGATCGCATGTTCACGGATCATACGTGGTTGCTGAACGGTTTCAAACGCGTGGATGTAATTGTAACAACCGACAAATTCACTTTGGTTCCGTCTTCCCTTTTCGACAGTTCATCTGCGCAAGAGATTCTTGCATTCAACGTGCCGTTGCAATCAAATGAAGTTGTACGCACGGATTTATTACGAATGGCAGATGCACGCTTAATCTACGCGATCGATCCGAAATTGGAAAAAGTACTCAATCGTCTGGCCGCAGCGCCGCGGATACGGCATCATCTGACGCCTTTGATTGAGAAAACACTTTCACTTTCGAAGAATAAAAAGAGTCGCAGCATCACAGTTCATGTTCGTCAAGGACAATTTGATTTGATTGCCGGCGATAATGGAAAACTATTACTCGCCAATGTTTTCGAGTTTCATTCGCCCGAAGACTTCATTTACTACATTCTGTTCGCGGCAGAACAACTTCGTTTAAATCCGGAAGAGTTTGAACTGAACATTGCCGGTGAAGCAGAACAGGATTCTGCATTGATAAACATCGCTTCAAAATACATTCGGAATGTGAACCTGCTCAAACGTGAAGCCGGACATCGTTTCGCCAAGGGATTTGATCAGTTTCCTGAGCATTTCCACTACAATCTTTTCGCACTTCACTTCTTCGCATGATCCGAATCATCGCCGGAGAATTCAAGGGAAGAAGAATTTCCGCTCCGAAAAACCTTCCGGTACGCCCTACAACAGACTTCGCGAAAGAAGCGATGTTCAATATTCTGCGCAATAAATTTGAATTTGAAAGTATTCGTGCGTTGGATTTGTTCTGCGGAACTGGAAATATCAGTTACGAGCTCGCTTCAAGAGGAACAAGAGATATTACCTCTGTAGATATTGATTCCGGTTGTATCCGCTTCGTGAAAGACACCGCGCATGTATTGGGAATGAATGGCATTCACGCGTTGAATTACGACGTTTTCAAGTTTGTAAAAAAACAAACACAGAAATGGGATCTCATATTCGCAGATCCTCCATACACGTTGGACCGAATTCCTGAAATTCCTGAACTCATTCTGTCGCAGAATATTCTTTCTCCCGGCGGTTGGCTTGTAGTTGAACATCCTCCGCGAATGAAGTTCAATCCGGAATTGCCACTCATTGAAGCCAGAAGTTACGGCAAAGTAAACTTTGCAATTTTCGGCAACCCTGAATCCGAATAGTTTACTTCCGATTCTGAATCCACAATTCAGTAACTTTACCCTATGGAAAAAATCGCTGTGTTTCCCGGCTCATTCGATCCTTTCACGAAAGGCCACGAATCAATTGTTCGACGTTTATTGCCTTTGTTCGACAAAGTAATTGTTGCCATCGGTGTAAACAGTCACAAGCAGTATTATTTCACTCTGGAAAAACGAAAACAGTGGATTGAGCAAACCTTCAAAGATGATCCGCGTGTCAGCGTCGACAATTTCACCGGCCTCACAATTGATTACTGTCACAAGCTGAATGCTAAATATATCATCCGCGGACTTCGAACCACAACCGATCTTGAATTCGAAAAAGCAATTGCACAGATGAATAAATCCATGGCAGATGATATTGAAACACTTTTTATTCTGCCAACACCAGAACTCAGCGCAATAAATTCAACAATTATCCGTGATATAGTTCGTAACGGCGGCGATGCTTCTCGTTTTGTTCCTGAGGGAATTGACCTCAAACTGTAACTTGGCACGTCATTTGGGTTATAGATACATGAAACGGCTGATTCTTTCCATTTTTCTGCTTCTTTCCGCGTTCGCAATGAATGCAAAAGAATGTACAATTTTCGGTCGTGCAGGCGCCGGAGCAGGAAATGTGATCACGCTGAACATGTATGATGATTACATCACGTACACTGAAAAAAAACTGGCAGAGACTATTACGGGCGACAGCGGAATATTTTCAATTACCGTTGACATCGAAGAAATAAAATGGTTGTATCTGCGTTGCGGAAATCTATACGGGTTTGTATTCGCAGAACCAGGAAGAAAAACAGAAGTTTATTTTCCTGCTCGTGATGCGGATGTTCATGTAAGTACCGAAACCAACTACGAAGTTCCGGTTACGATTTTCACCACCGACTCCACCGACATGAACTTTCTTGCTTCAGACTACAATGCTCAATTCCTGCATTTCTGGGGCAATGCTGATGATACATCTTCATTGGACAATTACATGTATTTCGTTGTCGGTCAATCGGCATTGGTGCTGGATTCTTTTCACCGTCAAATGACACGTCATTATGCATGGGTGAAAAATCCATACTTCAGTCAATGGATGGAATATGGTTTCGCCTCATTGGAAAACGCCACATTCCAGAGTGAACGCAGAACTGCACAGCGTTATCTGATCGGTAAACCGATTGGTTACGAAAATCATTCGTACATGGAATTCTATAATACGTTCTTCAAGGATTACATGTACCGTTGGTCACTGCGCAAACAAGGTGAAGGAATTTATAATGCGATTAATAATCTTGTGAGCTATGACAGCGCAATGGCGGCGATGCGTAATCTTCCTTACATGTATAACGATACTATTAAGGAGCTGACATTATTAAAAGGTCTAAGCGAATTGTATTACGTTGTAAGTTACGATCCGCGAAATGTAATTGCTGTTGCACAACAAGTGAGCATTGTAAGTAAGATCAGTGAACATCGGCAGATAGCACGCAATATTGTGGCGATGTTCTCCAAACTACGCGTTGGCAGTGCAGCTCCGCATTTCACAGGAATTAATCTGAAAGAAGAGCGAGTTGATCCGCTAGAAATGTACAAGGGCAAATACGTCTATCTGTTTTTCTACGCAAGCTGGAATGTGAACTCGATAAACGAAATGCGTTACATGGCGGATCTGCAGAAGAAATACGGAAAGTCAATCATGTTCGTCAGCATTTCTGTTGATCAGGATACCAATGCATGGAAGAAATTCCTGAAAGCAAATCCGAAATACAATTGGCTGAATCTGCATTACGATTTTGATTCGCGGACCAAAGACAAATACAATCTTTACGCGGTTCCTGTCGGTTACATTATCGATCCTGATGGAAATTTATTTACATCACCCGCCGATAATCCTTCCGGAGATCTGGAATATGTAATGTACAGGATTCAGAATCCCAAGAAGCCGCCGTTGATTAAACCTGGAGATCGCTAATTGAGCGCGTTCAACACTTCAAGAATAGAACCGTAAGTGTTGGTCTTTGCAGCTTCAACACCTTTTTTATCCAGCCATTCCGCTTTAATAATTCCTTCTTCCGTTTGTGGAATTAACTTGCGAGAATCTGCCGTACTCATCTCATACCACCACGTACGCTTCAAATGAAGTTTGTCATTGATCTTGTACGTGTGATATGTACTTGGCAGTTCACGCACAATTTTCAACTGCGTAACGCCGCATTCCTCTTCCACTTCACGAACAGCAGATTGTTCAGGCGTTTCACCTTTCTCCATTTTACCTTTTGGCAAATCCCATTTGTCGTTGCGAAAGATCATCAACAAGCGATGATCTGCATTGTGCACTGCTCCACCGGCAGCATTAACAACTTTTGACATGTGCTCAATTTTGGCAAGAACACGAGCGGGATCGTTATGGAGAATAATTACTTTCCTGAAAAACACTGATTCTGAGTGCGCAAGATCAATCATCAGCGATAGAGTTTCCGCCGAGTCATAATTCACAACAAGAGTGCCCGGAACATTTGCCTGCGCACCCGCATCAGGCATGAATTCGAAGCACCTGTTGTTGATGAAAACTTTGTAGATTTGCGCCATATGATTACTAATGCGGAAACAGCAGCGAAAGTTGCAGAATTTCTACTTCAAATCAAAGCAGTAAAACTCCAACCTTCGAATCCGTTCACTTGGGCTTCAGGCTGGAATTCCCCGATTTACTGCGACAATCGGAAAACGTTGTCGCACCCGAGAATCAGAACATTTATCCGCCAGAAATTCGTTGAAGCCATCAATGCAGGCTTCCCTAAACCGGATGTCATTGCAGGAGTTGCCACAGGAGCAATTGCTCAAGGAGTTCTGGTTGCGGAAGAAATGGGATTGCCGTTCATATACGTTCGTCCCGAACCGAAAAAACACGGTCTCGGCAACATGATTGAAGGAGAATACAAATCAGGACAAAGCGTTGTGGTAATCGAAGATCTCATTTCCACAGGCGGAAGCAGTCTGAAAGCGGTTGAAGCGTTACGCGATGCCGGTTGCGATGTAAAAGGCATGGCGGCAATTTTCACTTATGGTTTTTCCGATGCAGAAGAGAATTTCAGAAAAGCCAACGTTCCGCTGGTAACGCTGAGTGATTATTCAGCATTGATCCGCCAGGCAATGAATGAAAATCTTATTGCCGAATCAGAACTCGAAACTCTGGAAGCATGGAGAAAAAATCCTGCTGCCTGGGGAAAATAAATTTAAACTGAAATCAATTTTCACATCTCTGATTGCTTCGGCATTTATGCGGGTAATGGGAAATTGCAAATGAATAAACTGGTATGACCCACATCGAAACCGAAAAAGTAAATTGCTCTGAGCCGGCTGAAAAGATCTTCACATTTCTTTCCGACTTCAACAACTTCAAAGCGTTGATGCCTCCGCAAGTAACCAATTGGGAATCTACAACTGATACATGCAGTTTCACCATTAATAATATGGCTACTGTTGGCATGAAGGTGCTTTCGAAAGAACCTCATTCCAAAATTCACATCGGTTCTGATGGCGGAAAATTACCATTCTCTTTCACGCTTGATGTCCTGATCACAGCTAAGGATGCTTCTTCGTCCGTTGGACAGCTTGTATTTGATGCTGATATTCCGATTTTCCTCCGTCCGATGGTTGAAGGCCCGTTGAAGAATTTTTTCAATATGCTGGCTGTGAAAATGGCGGATATTCATTGATTACGCCACTCCCCGCATTCCCGGTTTTAATTTCTTTCAAAATGTAACGATGGTGACAATCTATGATCGTCATTCTTTATAATTTTGAATCGAAACTGATTTGAATCGCTCAAACACAATTATATGCCAAAAGGAATTTACAACGTACCTGTGCCGGTAAATGAACCGGTGAAACAGTATGCACCCGGATCTGCGGAACGAATTGAATTAAAAAAAATGCTTGCCGAGTTGCGTTCCAAAGAACTCGATATTCCGATGTACATCGGAGGCAAAGAAGTTCGTAGCGGACAGAAATCGCGACTCGCTCCTCCACACGATCACAAGCATACATTAGGTCATTTCCACAAAAGCGGGAAAGAACATATTCAGCAGGCTATTGATGCCGCACTCGCTGCCAAAGAGAAATGGGCCGCGTTGTCGTGGGAACATCGTGCAAGTATTTTCCTTAAAGCCGCAGATCTTATCGCAGGTCCTTACCGCGCGAAACTGAATGCTGCAACAATGTTGGGACAATCGAAAAATGCTTTCCAGGCTGAGATTGATTCTGCATGCGAAATCATCGACTTCCTTCGTTTCAACGTTCACTTCATGCAGGAAATTTATCGTCAGCAACCTGCTTCTGCTCCGGGAATGTGGAACAGATTGGAATGGCGTCCGCTCGAAGGTTTCATTTATGCATTGACACCTTTCAACTTCACTGCAATAGCAGGAAATCTGCCGACATCGTGTGCGATGATGGGAAATGTTGTGGTTTGGAAGCCAAGCAACACACAAGTTTACTCGGCTAATGTGTTGATGGAAATTTTTATGAAAGCCGGAGTACCAGACGGTGTAATCAATCTGATTTATCCGTCCGGTCCTGAAGCAGCGGAAGTGATTTTCAATCACCGCGATTTTGCCGGAATTCATTTCACCGGATCAACAGAAGTTTTCCAGAATATCTGGCAAACAATCGGCAACAACATTCACAAATACCGTTCGTATCCGCGCATCGTTGGTGAAACAGGCGGAAAAGATTTTGTGATGGTACACAAGAGCGCAGATGCTTCATCTGTGATCACTGCCCTTTCTCGCGGCGCATTCGAATACCAAGGACAGAAATGTTCTGCTGCTTCCCGTGCATACATTCCTTCAAATATTTGGGATGAAGTAAAAGCAGGATTGCAGAAAGACCTCGCATCATTCAAAATCGGACCAACGGAAGACTTCACCAATTTCGTCAATGCTGTGATCGATGAGAAATCGTTTGACAAACTCGCGAAATTTATTGATGCCGCAAAGGCGGATAAGAACGTTGAAATTGTTGCCGGCGGAACTTATGACAAATCGAATGGCTACTTTATTCATCCGACAGTAATCAAAGCAAACGATCCGAAATATGTAACCATGTGCGAAGAATTATTCGGACCTGTGCTTACGATCTTTGTTTATGATGAAGACAAATATGAAGAGACACTGAAGCTTGTTGATTCTACATCGATTTACGCATTGACAGGCGCGATCATCGCCAACGATCGATATGCAATTGAAACAGCTACGAAAGCGCTGGTGAATAGTGCCGGAAATTTCTACATCAACGATAAACCTACAGGTGCTGTTGTAGGTCAACAGCCTTTCGGTGGCGCGCGCGGATCAGGAACAAACGACAAAGCCGGAGCAATGATCAACCTGTTGCGTTGGGTTTCTCCGCGCACAATTAAAGAAACCTTCGTTTCTCCGACAGATTACAGATATCCGTTCCTGCAGCAGGACTAACATCATCGAATTCTTTCGAAAAACCCGATTCAGCTTTCACGAATCGGGTTTTTTTATATTTTCGCTTTGTCAAATCGACGGTTTTATTCCCCCTGACCTGAGATCTGAACGATGACCCTATAAAAAACATCGTTTATGATTCATGTTGGAAAACTTGTGAAGGCCACGGCCACAACCTGCGGTGTCACATTGAAAGAACTGTCGAGGAGACTCGGAGTTTCTCAAAGTACTGTTGAAAACTACGTTAAGCGTAGCTCTATGGACGTTGAAATCCTGCAAAGGATTTCCGACGTACTTGAAGTTAACCTGATTGATCGTTACCTGCAAGGAAATGACAATCCGGGCTTCTTGGTCGTCACCAAAGAACTTCGTGAAGCGCGTGCTGAAATCCACAATGTGCAGCTCGAATTGGAGCAGCTCGCTTGTGAGAATCGTTTGCTGAAAGAAGAAATCAGCAAAATGAGAACAGCTTTAAACAGAAATTCGAAATTGCCGTTATTAACAGATTTGAACACAACAACCAGAACCCGGGCACAAACAATTTACAGTTAGCATAACCCCTGATCATCAAATACCACAAGAACAAAAATTATGGCGATTCACATTGGTAAAGTAATCAGGAAACACCTCGAAGAAGCGGGAATGACGAAGAGCGAATTCGCCCGGAGACTAGAGACTTCACCGCAAAACATCTACGGCATTTTCAAACGTCGTTCCTTGGATACCGAACTGCTCAAGAGCATTTCACGTATTCTTAACTACGATTTCTTTCAGTACTACTCTTCTTCGGCACTCATCGTACACGATGAAAAAGCACCTTACGGGAAAGAGCGAGTACTAACGGCACTCGATCTTCAAAAGGAACTTGAAAAGCTGCGTAAAGAAGTTGATGTTTTGAGGAATGAAAATCAGTACCTCAAAGAAATTCATCAGCTGATGAAAGAGAAACAATCGAAGAAATAAAAAAAAGCCCTCCACATATTTTGGAGGGCTTTTTGTTTGATGCAGATACTGATTATCGAAGGTGAATCGTATATGTGTTGTTGCCAATTGTTACTGTTGCAACATCATCACAAGCTCCGGTTCCGAAATCAACTGTTCGCATTGGTCGTGATGCCGGTGTGATCTGAACTACTCCTTGTACAAAGTGGCGACGACAACCTATTGCCATGTTGCGGATCAACGGACTTGTGATGTTTACTGTGAAATTCTCACCTGCTGCACTTGTTCCGCTTGCTGTTCCGGTAACAGAATACATATCATCCGACCAGATCATCGTGCTTTCTCCTGTTATCCATTCGCGCTGACGCTGAGAAACCCAAGTGATTGTTCCGCCGTTATTGGCAAGAATAATTGTTCCGTTTACATCGATGTCATACACCAAATGTCCGGCAGCATTGTGACCCAAATTGGTTACTGTTTTGCTACCCATCACTTGATTGTCGTTCACAAAATAGTTGTCAAACGTGATGGTATGTGTTGATGCTGAATCGCGGTACTGACCGGTGTAGTAAACCATGATTTTTCCGCGACGCGCACGGCCGTCGTTGCAAGTGCAATTCGCTGATCCGAAATCTACTGTGATTGTGTCCTGATCTGCGCCGTTCAAAGTATCAAATGTGAGTGTTGCGCATGTGCTGAGCAATCCTTCAGTAGGTCCGCCGCGATAATTAGACAACGATCCGCTGCGTCCTGCTTCATCAGCAATATTAGTTACATCACTGTAGCACGATTCTGCAAATGCATTGTCAGCTGCAGCGTTTGTGTCAGTGTCTTCTTCATCACGGCGACATCCGGTAAACAGTACTGCAGTCACGCTGAGCATTGTGATCGCAGAGAAAATGAATCTTGAGGTTTTCATGAGTTTTGAATTTATGTTGTTGGTTCTTTTCCGTTTTCGCTTTGTATGACGAACGAACTAACAGTCGGTTTAATCTTTATGCTAATAAATTTCACTAAATGCTGATTTACAGCTATTTAATTGCGCTTCTGAAATATTCACTCATCAGAATTCCGGCTGCAATTCCGGCATTCAACGACTCCGCTCCTGAATTCTCAGCGCGTGGAATCGCAACAGTAACATCCAGCAATTCGGAAATTTCACCGCGGATTCCGTTGGATTCATTCCCGATGATCAATGCACCTGACTTGCTCCACTCCGTTTTATATACATCAGTTCCTTCCATAGCCGCGCCATAAACTGCAAAGGCGCCATTGTTCACAGCAGCATTCTGACGAAGTAAATTCACAGCCTTATTTAAGTCACTCGAATGCAACCGAACGCGCGAAATCGAACCCATTGTGGCCTGAATCACTTTCGGATTCCAGAACTCAACGGAATCTTCAGACGCAATGATATCTCTGATGCCGAACCAATCTGCAGTTCTTATCAAGGTTCCCATATTGCCGGGATCACGGATTCCATCCAGTATCAAAACCAATCCTTGGTTTCCTCCGACTTCATTGATATCGTATTCCGGAATTTCAACAACAGCAAGAACTTCAGGTGCCGTAGTCATAGACGACATTCTCTCCATATCCATCACTTTCACAACTTCGCTCGATTCTGCTTTCATTGCGTTTGCGTGGTTATCTACAATCCATGATTCAACACCGCAAACCTGCTGAACGGTGAATCCCGAATTCAACATTTCACGAACGAGTTTGTCGCCTTCGGCAACAAAAAGGCGATGTTCTTCACGAAATTTTTTCTGTTGAAGTGAACGAATAAATGAAATCCTGTTGTTGGAAAGCATAAAGGCTGATTTCAGGCTGCTATATTTGCAAACTTACGTCTTCTCAATAACAATACGTGAAACGTCCGGAACTCTGTCTGCTTTTTCTGCTGCTGACCGTTGCAATATGGTCGGGATGCCGTTCGCATTTGCTTACGGATGGCACAGCGATGCGCGTTCCTGAAGGGAAAAAGATGGTGAAGAAAGTCATCATCACTTGCCCTGATCCGGAAATCAACAAGTCAGAGATGTATGGTTATGTGAAGCAAAAACCGAATCGAAAACTATTGGGATACAATGGTCCGCATTTGCTGCATCTTCGAAAGGATAAACCAAAATACAAGAATGGTTCAGGCTTCCCGCTTTATCTGATCATTCACAATATTGTGAATCCTGAACGTGAAGCGAAACGTGCTGCGAAACGCGATCGGAAATTTGCTGCGAAAACCAAAAAGAACAAGAAGAGACGCCGCACAATCGGGGAAATCCTTTACGGAATCGGTGAAGCTCCGGTGATTCTGGACACCAACACAACGAACCGTTCTGCTCAGCAAATGGAAATGTACCTGAATAATAAAGGGTACTTCAACAGTAATGTCAGCGACAGCATTGCGTATCCGACTTTATTCAGAAATCACTACTTGAAAAAATCGCATGATTCCGTAAACATTTTCGGTCATGTTCGAAAAAAAGTGATCGTTTACTACACCGTTAAGCCGGCTCCTGTTTACAAAATTCGTGATGTGATCTGGAGTGTACAGGACAGCGGTCTCGCAGAAGTGATTTACCGCGATTCTGCGAAGTGCAAATTACAATCAGGAGCACACTATGATGTAGATGCGATTGACGAAGAGCGCGACCGTATTGTGAATGACTTACGCAATAACGGTTACTTTCAATTCTCGCGTGAATATGTTCGTTTCCGTATCGATACAACCGCCGGAAACCATCAGGCAGATATCAGAATTCAAGTATTAAAGCGAGAGTATTTTGTGAACGACACAACGCGCATTGAATACAATCATCAGAAATTTTCAATAGGTAAAGTAACCGTAAAAACCATTTACAATACATCGCAATTGAAAAATGACACGGTACTTTACGACACTACAATGTTCGACGGCATTGCAATGCTGAGAAACATCGAACGTGAAAAAGAATTACGATACCGCCCGGAAATCATTGCAGAAAGAATTTTGTTCCGTCAGGATACGCTGTATCGCCAACGATATTTTGAGAATACGTATTCGCAACTGAACGGATTGAGAATTTTCCGGCAGGTTTTAGTCGAACCGAAAATTTCCGGTAACGGAAAAGTGGATGTGCAGATTATTCTTTTTGCAATTCCGAAACAGAACTATGTTGCACAGGTTGAAGGAACCAACACGGGCGGATACCTCGGCATCGGCGGCAGTTTTGCTTATCAAAACAACAATGTCAATCGCGGTGCGGAATTGCTGGAATTCCGGGTGAAAGGCGGAACTGAAGCACAGCAACCTTTATCACAAGACGATCAACCCGATGCTGCCGATCAGATTACATTCAACACGATTGAAGCAGGTGCGGAATTATCGCTCAACATTCCGCGAGCCATGTTCCCGTTTCGTCAAATCGGACGCAATGGTGAACAAAAGCGCACCACGTTTTCGTCAAGCGGAAATTATCAGCGAAGAGTGGATTACGACCGACTACTCATCAACTTTTCGTGGGGATATACATTCCGTACGAATCGCTGGAATCGAGTAGGATTTTATCCGATTGAAGTGAACGTGGTAAAAGTGAATCCGCGTCAGGGATTGATCGATCTCCTGAATAACGGTGACGCCCTGTTGCGTTATCGTTTCACGGATCACCTGATCAACGATTGCCGATTCAGTTTCATTCACAACCAACAAAGCAATAAGAACAGCAAGTGGCATCCTGTTTTGCGAGCTGATGCGGAGATAAGCGGACTCAGTGTTTATCCGTTCATGAAAGCGATAAATGCAACGCCGGATACAAACGGATCATATCTTATCGGCGGAATTCCGTTTTCACATTATGCGCGCATATATTTGAGCGGAACTGTTTATCGCGATATCGGCGATCACCAGCAATTGGTAATGCGCATGATTTACGGTGCCGGTTTTCCGCAGAAAAACTTCGCAACACTTCCGCTCGAAAAATCATTTTATGGAGGCGGTGCCAACGGAATCAGAGCGTGGCAGGCGCGAAATCTCGGACCGGGATCACGACAGGTGCCTTCGGATCAGCAATTCGCGCAATTCGGCGAAGTCCAAATCGAATACAATGTCGAGCTGCGATTCAAAATCTCGAAAACCATGTTCGGTGCTTTGTTCGCTGACGGTGGAAATATATGGTTGTTACCAAGCACGCAACTGAATGAAGATGCTGAATTCGACATCAAAGATTTCTACAAAGACTTTGCATTCGGTCCCGGATTCGGATTGCGTTACGATCTCAGCTTCTTCATTGTTCGCCTCGATCTTGCATTCAAAGTTCGCGATCCCGCAAAAGACTATGGTGAACGTTGGTGGCGACCATCACAACAGCTGATTCCCCCGGCCAACCTCAATTTCGGCATCGGTTATCCATTCTGATTCATTCGTAGCGGATTTACATTACAGAGCCTGAATTTGCCCGAAAACAGCGATTTCCGTCTGAAATACATAAGTCTATATCTGCGAACTTATTATTAGATTTGCCGTCCGTAAATAATAGACAAACAACCAGAATTATGGCGATTGATAAGATCCGTGAATTACTTGGGAATCAAGCAGATTCACTCCTGAATCACACATGTAAAACGATTACAAAAGAACAGATTCACCTTCCGGGAGCGGATTTCGTGGATCGTGCTTTCGGACCTTCCAATCGCAATCCGCAAGTCCTGCGTAATCTTCAGGCACTTTACGGAACTGGTCGTTTGGCAAATACAGGCTACGTTTCCATTCTTCCTGTCGATCAGGGAATCGAACATTCTGCCGGCGCATCTTTCGCTCCGAATCCATTGTATTTCGATGGAGAAAATATCATCAAACTCGCAATTGAAGGCGGTTGCAATGGCGTTGCTACGACGTTCGGCGTACTTGCATCTGTATCTAGAAAATACGCGCATAAAATTCCATTCATTGTAAAAATCAATCACAATGAATTCCTTTCAATGCCTAACCGTTACGATCAGGGAATGTTCGGAAGTGTTGACGAGGCATGGAATCTCGGTGCCGCAGCTGTAGGTGCAACTATCTATTTCGGTTCTCCGGAGTCATCACGTCAGATTCTTGAAGTTTCTCAGGCATTCGAACGTGCACATGAACTCGGTATGGCTACTATTTTATGGTGCTACCTGCGCAATCCGGGATTCAAAGTGAACGGTGTCGACTATCACGCATCAGCTGACTTAACAGGACAGGCAAACCATCTTGGAGTTACGATTCAAGCTGATATTATCAAACAAAAACTTCCTACCAATAACGGCGGATACAATGCAACAGGTCATGGCAAAACGCACCCGAAAGTTTATTCGGAGTTGAGTTCTGATCACCCGATTGATTTGTGCCGTTATCAGGTTGCAACTTGTTATATGGGCCGCAATGGTTTGATCAATTCCGGCGGCGAATCAAAAGGTGCAACTGATTTGGCTGAAGCAGTTACAACTGCAGTGATCAATAAGCGCGGCGGCGGACAAGGATTGATTTCCGGAAGAAAAGCATTCCAGAAACCAATGAAAGAAGGTGTGCAGTTGCTTAATGCCATCCAGGATGTTTATCTGGATAATAACATCACTATTGCTTAATGCAACTGTGAACGAACAAACAGTGAACGAATAAACCACACCATGAGTTGGTTCAAGAGAATAAAAGAAGGAATTACTACAAGCACCAAGGAGAAAAAAGAAACTCCCGAAGGTTTGTGGCACAAGTGTGATGAGTGCAAGAAGGTATTCACTACAGATGATTGGACGAAGAATGTCTGGACATGTCCGAATTGCGAATACCACGATCGTATCGGTTCAGAAGAATATTTCTCGTTGTTATTTGATGACAACGAATTCACGGAATTGGATGCAAATCTGACTTCAGGTGATCCTTTGAAATTTGAAGACACAAAGAAATATCCTGCACGTCTCGCAGACTCCCAGAAGAAAACCGGATTGAAAGATGCAATGCGTTCTGCGCATGGTAAAGTAAACGGAAGTGATCTCGTTGTGTGCTGCATGGATTTCAGTTTCATTGGCGGATCAATGGGTTCTGTTGTTGGAGAAAAAATTGCGCGTGCTGCAAAATATTGTCTGGAGCATCGCATTCCGTTTATGATCATTTCCAAGTCAGGAGGAGCGCGTATGATGGAAGCTGCACATTCATTGATGCAAATGGCAAAAACATCAGCACGACTCGCGCAATTGGATGAAGCAGGAATTCCATTCATTTCTTTACTTACAGACCCCACAACAGGCGGTGTAACGGCATCATATGCCATGCTTGGTGATTTGAATATCGCAGAACCCGGCTCATTAATCGGATTTGCAGGACCACGCGTTGTGAAAGAAACAATCGGTAAAGATCTTCCGAAAGGATTCCAAACAGCTGAGTTTGTATTGGATCACGGATTTCTTGATGCGATTGTCAGCCGTAAAGAATTGAAGTCAACTATTTCGCGCCTTCTCAAGATGTTCAACGCGTAATTACGTTCCTGAATGAAACGGAGCTTCGGGATTGATTTTGTACGTACAATTTCCATCGCGTTGGTCATCTTCAGGCACTATGGCTTTTATACCGGCTTCAACTACGGTCATTTTGCCATTGAGTTTCTGTTTGTAGTCAGCGGATTTCTGATCGGTCAGATATTATTCAATGATTTCTTCTCAACGGAATCTATTGAACCGTCATCACTGAAACGGTTCATGATCCGCCGCTGGTTCAGGATATTACCGCTTTACTATTTCTGCCTCCTGATCAAATTCATTATCGCGCCTCAAATAGGCTGGAAAATATTCTACTACATCTTCTTCCTGCAAAACCATTTCTACGGTATTGATTTTTACCCGGTATCATGGACTTTGGTAATTGATGAATGGTTTTATCTGGGCGTGCCTCTGATGCTGTTTATTTTCATTCGATTCATTTCGCACAAACCTTCACACATTCTCGGCTTCATTATCGGAGTAATCATTTCCATTAACCTGGCTCGCTTCTTCTGGGTACATCAAACCGATGCACAATGGCAGGGATTGGTTGGCAATGTTCCTTTCCGTCAGGATACACTACTGTTTGGTGTATTGCTCGCTTTCATCAAGAAAAAGTACAATCCGATCTTCAGTCGTCTGGAAAATCTGTGGGCGTTTTTACTTTCAATCTGCGGTGTGGCCGTTTTCATCTATGTTATGCGGGAGATACGTTATCCGGTCGACAACATCAACGATTTTCTGTGGACGCGTACAATTGCGTTCAGTGCGATTAGTTTTCTCATCATGTTAACGCTTCCGTGGCTTGAAAATTCCTTCCCGGTTTCCGATAAACCGTTCTTCAAAGGATGGAACAGCTTCATTGTTTGGGGAAGTAAATTGTCCTATGCGCTCTATCTCGTGCATGCCGACGTGAAACACATTTTCCTGCCTCATTTGCTGAAAATCGGGATTCCGGATACGCTTGCAAGTTGGATTCTGATCGGGATTTCAATCATTATCAGCATGATTTTGTACAAAATCCTCGAGAAACCCTTACTCATTGTGCGCGATAAGTACTTCCCGGATCGACCTCATAATATTGCGAATCCGGTCGGAAAAGTGTGAATTATTACTATCTTTGCGCTCCCGTAAGGGAAGTTAATTCACTAATTATTAATCATCTTAATCCACAAACAGCATGTCATACCTGACGTCGGAAATTAAGAAAGACATCTTCAAGAAGCACGGTAAATCTGAAAAAGATACCGGATCAGCTGAAGGCCAGATCGCTCTTTTCACACACCGTATTTCTCATCTTACGCAACACCTTAAGCAGAAGCCGAAGGATAAGAGCACTGAGCGTTCCCTGATTCTTCTGGTTGGTAAGCGTAAAGCGCTTCTCGATTATCTTAAGAAAAACAACATCGAGCGTTACCGCGCTATCCTCAAGAAGTTGGATATCCGTAAGTAATGAATCGGTAATAACAATACACGAAGGCATCCCTTAAAGTCAGCAGGGATGCTTTCGTCTTTTATAGCAACCCGCTGACAAGCTGCAAACAAGAAGAAAAAACAATTATGCAACTAGGAATTTCAAAATCATTCGACCTTGGTGATGGACGTACCATCACAGTCGAAACCGGAAAATTGGCAAAACAGGCTGATGGTTCCGTAGTAGTGAAGATGGGTAACACCATGCTTTTGGCTACTGCTGTTTCTGCACCTGAAGCAAAACCCGGAGTGGATTTCATGCCGCTTACTGTTGATTACCGCGAAATGTTCGCATCAACAGGACGCATCCCGGGAAGTTTCTTCCGCCGTGAAGCAAAACTTACCGACGCGGAAGTACTGAGCAGCCGTCTCGTTGACCGTGCGCTCCGTCCGCTTTTCCCTGAAGATTATCACGCAGATACACAGGTGCTCATTTACCTGATCTCTTCCGATAAATCAATCAACCCTGATTGTCTCGCAGGTTTCGCTGCATCCGCTGCTATCGCAGTTTCTGATATTCCGTTTAACGGACCGATCTCTGAAGTACGCGTTGGCCGCATCGATGGAAAATTCATTCTCAATCCAACTCTTGCTGAGATGGAACAGTCAGACATCGACATGATGGTTGCAGGTTCTGCAAAAGACATCATGATGGTGGAAGGTGAAATGAAAGAAGTTTCTGAAGCCGACATGCTTGAAGCAATCAAATTTGCTCACGAAGGCATCCGCAAGATGATCACTGCGATCAACGAACTCGCGGCGATGGTAGAGAAATCAAAAGTGAAGCGTACTTACTCGCACGAAACACACAACGAAGAATTGCGTGAGAAAGTAAAAGCGGCTACTTACGACAAAGTATACGCAGTTGCGATGAAGAAGAACCCGAACAAGAGTCAGCGTAAAGACGACTTCAAAGCGGTGTTCGATGAATTCTGGGCAAGCCTTTCTCCTGAAGAGCAGACAGACGAAAACAAATCACTTGCGAAGCGTTATTACCACGAAGTGGAATACTACGCGATCCGCAACATGGTTCTTAACGAGCGCGTACGTTTGGATGGTCGCGGACTTGCAGACATCCGTCCGATCTGGTCGGAAGTTGGATACCTTCCAATGGCGCACGGCTCTGCTGTTTTCACCCGCGGTGAAACACAATCACTCACAACTGTTACACTCGGAACAAAGTTGGATCAGCAGATGATTGATTCTCCGATTTTCCAGGGCGATGCAAACTTCCTTTTGCACTACAACTTCCCTCCGTTCTCAACCGGTGAAGCAAAACCAATGCGCGGAACAGGTCGTCGTGAAGTAGGTCACGGTAACCTTGCATTGCGTGCATTGAAAAATCAGTTGCCTGATAACAACACATACACGATCCGTATCGTATCTGACATTCTTGAATCGAACGGTTCTTCATCTATGGCAACAGTGTGCGCAGGTACGCTTGCATTGATGGATTGCGGTGTAAAAATCAAGAAGCCTGTATCCGGAATTGCAATGGGATTGATCACCGACACGAAGAGCGGAAAATTCGCAGTGTTGTCTGACATCCTTGGCGATGAAGATCACCTTGGTGATATGGACTTCAAAGTGTGCGGAACAAAAGACGGAATCACTGCAGTGCAGATGGATTTGAAAGTGGACGGACTTCCATACGAAGTAATGGCACAGGCGCTGGAGCAAGCGAAAGCAGGTCGTGCACATATCCTCGGTGAAATGATGAAGACTATGTCTGAGCCGCGTGAAGAACTGAAAGAACATGCACCACGCATGGTACAGCTACGTATTCCGCGCGAGTTTATCGGTGCGGTTATCGGACCTGGCGGAAAAATCATTCAGGAAATGCAGCGTGAAACCGGCACTACAATTATGATTGAAGAGCAAGGTGAATTCGGTATCGTTGATATTGCTGCATCAGACAAAACTGCAATCGACAAGGCAGTAGCAAAAGTGAAAGCGATTGTTACTATGCCGGAAGTCGGAGAAGTTTACGAAGGCAAAGTGAAGAGCATTATGGCTTTCGGTGCATTCGTTGAATTCCTCCCGGGCAAAGACGGATTGCTGCACATCTCTGAAGTGGATTGGAAGCGTCTGGACAACCTCGACGGAATCCTGAAGCAAGGAGATATGGTTCAGGTGAAACTCGTTGAGATCGATCCGAAGACAGGCAAATTCCGACTTTCAAGAAAGGCGTTGATGCCGAAGCCGGAAGGTTTTCAGGAGCGTCCGCCGCGCGAAAATCGCGGACCGCGTCCTCCGAAGACTGAGAATGCTAACGAGCAGAATTAAATATCAAAACGCTCTCCAGAATTTGGGGAGCGTTTTTGTTTTTCACCATATCGTTTCCCCGCAAGGCACAATATTTGCGGCTTGCGGCTATTCACAATCCGGCTTGGTTTCCCACAAATCGTAACCTTTTTCCTTATCTTTCGTTTACTTAGGCGGATTTAAAAGACAAACCCATCCATACTGAATGAAACACTAATACAATAACCCCCCACCGAGTATGCGTCAATTAAAAATTTCAAAACAGGTTACGAACAGGGAAACAGCGTCTCTGGATAAGTATTTGCAGGAAATCGGTCGCGTTGATTTGATTACTGCAGAGGAAGAAGTGGATCTGGCGGGACGAATCCGTAAAGGCGATCAACTGGCCCTTGCAAAAATGGTGAATGCCAACCTTCGATTTGTGGTTTCTGTATCCAAGCAGTACCAGAATCAGGGCTTGAGCCTTCCCGATCTGATCAACGAAGGTAATCTCGGATTGATCAAAGCTGCGCAGCGTTTCGATGAAACACGCGGTTTCAAATTCATTTCATACGCAGTATGGTGGATCCGTCAATCTATTCTTCAGGCTTTGGCTGAACAGTCGCGTATTGTTCGTTTGCCGCTGAATAAGATCGGATCGATCAATAAAATCAATAAAACATTTGCACGCCTTGAGCAGGAATACGAACGCGAACCAAGCGCTGATGAAATTGCAGCGGCTCTGGAGCTTTCTCCTGAAGACATCAAGGAAGCAATGCGTAATGTCGGTCGTCACGTTTCCATGGATGCTCCTCTCGCGTCAAGCGACGAGAATACGAGCAACATGTATGATGTGATGCAGAGCGATGACATGCCGAGCCCTGAGAACACATTGATCAATGAATCGCTTCGTCGTGAAATTGAGCGTGCGCTTTCCACACTAACTGCGCGCGAAGCGGATGTAGTGCGTTTGTATTTCGGATTGAACGGAGCACATGCGCTGACATTGGAAGAAATCGGTGAACGTTTTGATCTCACACGCGAGCGCGTACGCCAGATAAAAGAAAAAGCGATTCGTCGCCTCAAGCATACGAGCAGAAGTAAATTGCTGAAGACGTACCTTGGATAAAATCCTACTGAACAGAAAGGAAAAGGGAAGACATATAGTCTTCCCTTTTTTTATTATTCAAAATCAAATGATCGACCGTTTGTGAAAACAATGTATTTGTTGCATCTTCCTGTAACTAATCGCTACCGCAAATGACATACATCAAAACCAATATTACGCAACCGGGAATCGTGAGTCTGCTTTTCTATAAGGCTCCAACCGGCAGAGCATTATCCACTTTAGCGCACACGCTACTTCACGGGCCATCCACGCTCACATCAGGTGAACGCGAATTGATCGCTTCACATGTTTCCTATCTGAACAATTGTGAATTCTGTCATCTCTCACACAGTGCCGCTGCAAATGAACACTTGGCCGATAACGGCAAAGCCGTTCAATGCATCATCGAAAATGTTGACACAGCACCTGTATCGGCGAAAATGAAAGCTCTTCTGAAAATAGCCGGCAAAGTGCAAATGAGCGGTCGTGAAGTAACGGAAGAGCATATTGAATCAGCACGCAAAGCGGGTGCGACAGATGAAGAAATTCATGATACAGTTTTGATCGCCGCTGCATTCTGCATGTACAACCGCTACGTTGACGGGCTTAAAACCGCACTGCCCGAATCAAACGACGAATACAAGGACATGGGCAAACGATTGGCTACAAAAGGTTACAAATATGCGCCCGGCATAATTCTCTGGCTTGTGCGAAGAATTATGCGAAAAAAGCCAATGAAGCTGCGTGAACGTGGTGTCGATTGGAAATAACTCAGAAATGCAGGTAAACAAGCGAAAAATCGGAGAAATAAGAAAGGGCATTTTCACTATATTCGCAATGCAAACCACCTTACCTGCACATGAAAAAACTTCTACTCGCCGCAGCAATGCTGTGCTCACTATTTTCTTTCGCGAATCAGGGCGGACCTGATCAATACGGTTACACATGGAAAGACAGTAACGAACCCGGAGGACCGGCTTATCAGTGGTGGGACATCACTCAGATCGGAACGCAACTGAACGGACTGGGCGATGATAACTTCATCGGGCCTGTTTCATTGGGAAATCTGTATCCGTATTATTGGTACAATGTTTCCAAATGCTGGGTGGGTTCCAACGGCTACATCGCATTCGGACCTGGAAATATTGCAGCTAATTTCCCTGCGATCCCGAATCCTACAGGTGTAAATAACTACGTTGCAGGCCATATGGCAGACTTAACATTTCTCGGAGTAAACAACCCGGGGAAAGTATACGTTTACGCGAATGCCGATAGTTTCTGTATAGAATATCAGAACGTTCCTTACTGGTCTCCAAGTTCACCGGGATTCACAGGAAGCAACACGTTTGAAATTATTCTCAATCGTGCGGATTCAACCATCACCGTTAACTTCATGTCATGTACCGGCGTTTCACAATCGAACTTCAGTACGGGCATTGAAAACGTGAGCGGAAATATGGGTCTTCAGCCATTGATGACACAGCCTCCGGCACCGAATTACACCATTCGCTATTACTATCCGGTGAATCCATCTTTGTCCGTAACAGATGTGAGTGTTTCGTGGAATGGCAACGATGATAACGGAGGAATATTTGTCCCGAATCTGACAGGACCGTATCCGCTGCAAACGCAAGTAATGAATCAAGGAAATACTACATTGCCGCAGCTGACAGTAACCGGGAAAGTTACGGACATAGCGGGCACCACTCTTGTCAGTGATGTGTACACAATTCCTTCCGGACTTCCTCCTGCACAAGATGTTTTGATTACCTATCCTAATGCCACCTTTTCTCCGACAGCATTGGGAACACATAGATTCGTCACAACGATTTCGCCGCTTCTAATGGATTCCACACCTGTAAATGATTCCATTATTCAGGAAATTGTAGTGGTGGATACAACTCTTACTACAATCGGACTGAACTATACAGCCAATCACACCAATCCGGTTTTAAGTTCTATCTCATGGAACGGCGGGCAAGGTGGTGTTGGTGTTTATGTAGCACCGGCATCTTATCCTGCGCGCATAGTAAATACGACTTTCATTTGTGCTACAGCGCCTGCATCCGGAATTGCATTTTATGCGAAAGTATTTGATGATGACGGTCCTAACGGAACACCGGGAACACTGCTTGATTCTGTTGCTGTATTGGGTAACAACATTGTTCCTTACTCAGTTGTAACCGTTCCGCTTTCAAGTCCTGTTACAATCAACAGCGGTGGAGTTTATGTTGAATGGGAAATGGCAACGACAACAGTCTCGATTGCTCAGGATCTTACTCCTCCGTTCAGCCGTCGCACGTATGAGGTATTCTCAGTGTATTGGTCGACATACCGCGATTATCAGATTTGCGATTTCTTCATTGGTGTTGATTATCAGAAAGCAAATCCTGAAGACGTTGGTGTTTGTGCGATCACATCACCGGCGAACAACTCTACAGTTCCCGGGCCAACGAATGTTTCCTGCTACATTAAGAATTACGGAAACTATCCTGATAACTACAACATCAATGTGAATTACAAACTCGCGAGCAATCCGACAATTGTAACACAACAATACAACGGTCCGCTGATCAATCCCGGAGATTCTGCTTACTTCACATTCTCAACTCAGCTGTCGCCTCCCTATTCAGGAAATGAGGTTCTCCTGGTTTGGACTTCAAAGCCGAGCGATGCGATACTGAACAACGACACTTCATCAGTGAATGTTATTCTCGTTGGTATTGAAGAAGAAACTGCAATCAACGGAATGCGTGTTTATCCTGTTCCGGCTACCGACAACGTTTCTTTCCGATTTGACAATGCGATGAATGAAGGAGCACAATTCATCATTCGCGATATCAATGGTAAAGTTGTTTTGACGCAGAATGTGAACACGATTGCTGCAGGATCAATTATCACACTTGACCTCAGTTCACTTCCTAACGGAGTTTACACTTACAGTGTGAACACATCAAATACACAAGGCAACGGTCAATTGATTATTAACCGTTAAGTTCTGACACATAAATTTTTATTTC
>JBJOKQ010000031.1:0-21770 GCA_046046005.1 Bacteroidota bacterium
ATCCCAAACGTATTGTGCACCTGAACCTGCTGTTGAGCTGCCTAAAAAGTAAATGTATCCTGCAGTGTCAATCGTAGTGAAGTTTGCTGTGCAAGTTGAACTTCCCACAACAGTCACAGGCATACAGATACTGTCGTTGCAACTGGACAACGAATCATAAATCGAAAAACAAACCGTGTAAGTTCCCGAAGCTGAAAACGTGTAAGTCGGATCTTCCTGATAGGAGTTGTTGCCCATATCGCTGAACCACCAGTAGTAGAAGTAATTGGAATTAGGACTTGCAGTACCGTTAAAGGTTACGGTCAGCCCGTTTGCCGTGTAATTAAAGCCAGCCTGACATTGAGCAGTTGCCAGAAAAGGCATGAGCATAAACAAGGCGATGTAGAGTGTACGAATTGATTTCATGGTATTTTGGTATTGATTCACGTTGCAAAAATGGAACCGGCGGAACAATCCTGCAACTTCCTTAGGCCAAATTCTTACGCGTTCACAAAACGAATTTCCCGTACCGTTTCAACCCGTAACTTTGACCGCTCAACATCGTGAATAAAGACACTTTCAAAGGGAATTACTTCCTGCTGCATCTTATCGTTTTCATCTGGGGATGGACCGCCATTCTGGGGAAAGCCATTGAATTGCCCGCATTGCAATTGGTTTGGTTGCGCATGCCCATTGCGCTTGCAGGAATTTTTCTTTTCATGATATTACGCCGTCACAATCTTGTTACAGACGTAAAAAAGCTCTGTATTTACTTTGGATTGGGAATGATTGTGGCCTTGCACTGGATCTGTTTCTATGCGGCAATCAAGGAAAGCAACGTATCTGTAACACTCGCGTGCTTTTCAACAGGTTCCCTTTTTTCAGCATTCATCGAACCCTTTTTCTTCAAACGCAAAGTGCGCGTTTACGAAGTTGTATTCGGTTTGATGGTTGTTGCAGCACTCATCATGATTTTCCGAGTGGAAACGCAATATACGCTCGGAATCATTCTCGGAATTCTTGCCGCTTTGACATCTTCCATTTTTGGAGTGTTCAACGGAATACTCATGCGCAACGGACACAATGGCCCGCTTGTTTCGTTGTATGAAATGACGGGCGGATTCATCGGCATGTCGATCTATGTGCTTATCGCGCGCCCTTGGGATGGCGGATTATTCATAATGACCACTCAGGATTTCTGGTTGCTGCTGCTGCTTGGATTACTTTGCACATCAATCCCGTTTCTGATCAGTTTACATATTCTGAAAACAATCAGTCCGTACACCGTTTCACTTACACTGAATTTGGAAACATTGTACGGAATCATCTTCGCCTACTTCATCTTCCATGAAGACAAGCAACTCACCGGAACGTTTTACGTTGGCTCGGCTATCATTCTTTCCACGATCTTCATCAACGGATGGATAAAAATGCGTGAAAAGAAAAAGGAGGCCGGAGCCTCCTTCTGATATTTGTTGATTGCGTTACTCTTTCACGAAACGCTGAACCGCAGTTCCCGTCGGTGTTTGAATCTGCAGTAGATATATTCCTGAACTGAGATCAGTAAGATCAATCACAGTGTTGGTTATATTACCATTCACAGTACTTGTAACAGTAGCATCTGCCTGTCTTCCGCAAACATCAGTTACAATCAGCGTTACATTTCCGTTTTCGGAATACGCAAACTGCACATTCAATTCATTTTTAGCCGGAACAGGATACACTTTTACATTACTCATTCCTGATACTTCTTCAATTCCAATTGCGCTCGGAATAATTACGGTATCACAGAATGTTGAAGTGCAATTTCCTGGCGTTGTCATGGTAACACAAACAGTATACGTTCCCGGAGTTGTGTATGTATGCGTTGTAATCGCACCCGTTCCGGTTGTGTTGTCTCCGAATGTCCATGTGTATGTATTCTGAATACTGAAAGGTGTTGCAGTGAACGACATGTTTCCAAGCAGATTCACATTGGTGAAGCTCACGGGACATGTTACCGGGAAATTAATCATTACTGTGTCGCAGAATTGACTGGTGCACATCGTGGTTGAATCAACAACGGTAAGACATACAGTATATGTTCCAGAAGTTGCATACGTATGTGTTGCGATGAATCCATTTCCGAATGTAGCATCACCGAAATCCCAAGTGTACGTCCAACCGAAATTCAATGGTGCAGCTGTGAATGTTTGCTGTCCAACTGTCAGTGAATTGTTTGTCCAGGTTGCGTTACAACTAGCAGGAGCAATAGTTACAACAACTGAATTGCAAACCGTATCTGTGCAAATTCCACCGGCATCAGAAATAATCACGCAAACGTTATAGGTACCGGCGGAAGCATACTGATGTGAAGGCGCAGCGCCTGTGCCTGTAGACGCATCACCGAAATCCCAGATGTAATTTGCATTTGCACCAACAGGTTGCGCCTGAAATTGAACTGTTCCCGTTGTCGTATCAACGTTTGAAGTGAAGGATCCGCTGAAGCCGCTGTTGACAAGCACAGTATCTGTAAATGATGACGTGCAGAATCCGTTGGTAACAATAGTCAGCGTTACTGCATAGTTGCCGCAGAAATCATACACATGGGTCGGGTTCTGCTGTGTTGATAGAGCAGTTTGATCGCCGAATGTCCACAGCCAGGAAATAATGGTTCCTGAACCGGCATTGGAGGAATCCGCGAATGTGAATGAATTGGCGTTGCTGGTGAAGCCGAAGTCGGCCTGACATTGACTTTTTGCAGTCAGAGCAATTAACAATGCGGGAATAATGAGTAAGTATTTTTTCATGATAGCGGGTTTTGGATGAACAAAAATAGAACACGCGAGGTTAATTGCAACATGGCGATTAACGAATTATAACTGCACGATCATTATTCCTATACTCTATCTTTGCTCCGTGCAAACAATCATTCCTTACTGCAACAGCCTCACATCCTTTTCCCGTTGGAAAACGCGTGAAGTTTCAATCGGCGATCTGAAACTTGGCGGCAACAACCCGATTCGTATTCAATCCATGACCACAACAGATACGATGAACACTATCGCTACTGTTGAGCAATCCATTCGCATGATAGATGCAGGATGTGAATTGGTGCGAATTACTGCACCGAGCATTAAGGAAGCAGAAAATCTTTCCGCCATTAAAGCTGAACTTCGTAAGCGCGGTTACAATACTCCGCTGGTTGCCGATATACATTTCACTCCGAATGCAGCCGAAACAGCTGCGCGAATCGTCGAGAAAGTGCGCGTGAACCCGGGAAACTACGCCGACAAGAAAAAATTCGAGCACATTGAATACACGGATGCGGCATACAACGAAGAATTGGAGCGCATACGTGAACGTTTCATTCCGCTGGTACGCATCTGTAAGGAAAACGGAACTGCGATGCGTATCGGAACCAATCACGGTTCTTTAAGTGATCGCATCCTCAGCAGATATGGTGATACTCCGACAGGAATGGTGGAATCTGCAATGGAATTTCTGCGCATCTGCCGTGATGAGAATTATCACAACCTCGTTCTTTCCATGAAAGCGAGCAACGCGCAAGTCATGGTACAAGCATATCGTCAACTCGTGCGTGAAATGATGCTGCAGGGAATGGATTATCCTTTGCATCTTGGCGTAACCGAAGCCGGTGATGGTGAAGATGGCAGAATAAAATCCGCAGCGGGAATCGGAACGTTGCTTGAAGACGGTTTGGGTGATACGATCCGCGTTTCTCTTACAGAAGATCCTGAATTTGAAATTCCGGTTGCAAAAGAACTTGTTGGTCGATACTCTAAGCGCGAAAGCGGAACTGCAATTTCTGCAGTGAAAAATGAGAATGGGAATTGGACGCTTCCGTATTCTCCTTACGATTATCAACGTCGCGCAACAAAATCCGTTTCCAACATCGGAGGCACACATGTTCCTGTTGTGATTGCAGATTACAGCAAACGGGAAAATATCACAGCAGCGTCATTGTTCGCTGTAGGTTATCAGTATTCCGTTCAGCTCGATAAATGGAATTTGACCGATCAGGCTTGTGATTTTATCTACGCCGGCGATCACGAAATTAATTTTGAAATTCCCGGCACGCTCGGTGTGATTGTCAATAGCGAAAAGTGGAACTCCCGGCAGAATAAAGATCGTCACTATCCGCTTTTCTGCGGTGAAGAGTTTTTCCGCTCGGAAGAAAAATCAGCGACACTGAACTTTGTAGCAGTTGACTTGAATACATGCTCTTCGGAATTTCTCTTCAAAATAAAAACCCGCAGCGATGTTGTTTTAATCCTCGACACTGTGCATCCGCATGGAATGGCTGAAGAACGCAGAGCAGCAATTACATTAATGGAAGCTGAATGTTCTGTTCCGTTTATTATCAAGCGGAATTACATGAATGAAAACGACGAGCAATTTCAATTGTACGCTTCTACAGATTGTGCAGCATTGCTTCTCGACGGAATGGGTGATGGAATCTGGCTTAAAACATCAGCGCAGATTTCTCCCGCTGTTGTCAATTCCACTTCATTCGGAATATTGCAAGCAACACGAACACGCATTTCTAAAACAGAATACATTTCCTGTCCTTCTTGCGGAAGAACTTTATTCGACCTGCAGGAAACCACGGCGAAAATCCGCGCGCGCACCAATCACCTCAAGGGCGTCAAAATCGGAATCATGGGTTGCATCGTAAACGGTCCGGGAGAAATGGCTGATGCTGATTACGGTTATGTAGGAACGGGTCCGGGCAAGATTACTCTATATAAAGGACGGGAAGTCGTAAAACGCAACATTAACGAGGACGAAGCCGTGGATGAGCTGATCGGACTGATCCGGGAACACGGCGATTGGGTGGATTAATAAAGGGTTTCCACCCTCCAAGGGTCCGAACCCTGGCAGAGTTTTCCACAAAAAAGCAGGGTTATTAACAATTGTCTATGAACAATTACACCGTACTCGCCTAAAAACGCAGATTTCAAGGGTCTATTTTTGTTTAGGAAACTAGATAGACTCATGAGAAACTACGCACTAATCCTTGGAATTACTTTACTGTCGTTTTCGGCTCAAGCTCAAACCGCGCAAGGTGGAGGGCCTACAGTACTGGACGGCTTGGTTCCGCAATACAGCCAAGGCGTTAACGGTACGAATAACAACCGCGTTCCTTGCTGGTACTGGTTAACAATAAACGGCTTAGCGCCTAATGCAACGTACCGATATTACTCGTCATTGGATTCAATGAATGCTTCGCCTACATCTAATGGGGCGGGTAACTCTTACTTTCTGAATTCAACTTCGGGTGTTGTAAGAAGAACGACCAATCCGACATTGACCAATAACTCAGGTTACGATTCGTTGACTGCTGACAGTTCAGGAATCTATTCCGGATGGTTTGCGGTTGAGCCATCAGCTAATGGCCGTTTTACTCCCGGAACAGTTCTGTATCCGAAACTGATGCTAAACAATGGTATCGGCGGAACCAGTGTTGCAACGCGTGTTCTTGCTTCCAACTTCCCGATAACAATCATCAACTTCGGAACTACAAGTTCAGCAACTGAAGGAACTGCATTGTACGATTCACTGGATGCTGCTTCAAAAAATTTCATTTGCACATACGACAACGTAACCGCAACAGGTCGTCCGATTACGATTTCCATTGTTGAATACGAAGGAATCGATCATGGTGTGATTACCAGTATTGCTTCATTCTATCGCAACAACGTTGATTCAATGTCAGGTCATTGGGGCGCAATCATTCCGAATACATTTGCTAATGGAATCCGTGCATTGGAAGAACGCAGTTACAACACAGGAGCTCCTGTTGATACAGTAGTTGATTCCGATGGCTACTGGTGTTCCGGTGTGAATACAGCGAATATGGCAGGTGGTAATGCAGGAATTTATCTGAACTCCACTTTCTCATTAACAGCAACAGCAAATATTCCGGATACCGTTTGGACAGGTTTGCCTGCCAATATGGACGTAAACACCAATGATGCGAACGCTGCAATATCTTGGGATTTCGGAGATGCTTCTTCTGACACCGGAGCAATGGTTTCACATACTTATAACACTCCTGGTGTTGTGCAGGTGGTTGTTGTAATATCAAATGGCGGATGCTCTGATACGATTGTACAAAACGTAATGGTAATGCTTGCAACCAGCACGCCGCGCATCGTATCACTCGGGTTTGATGTATTCCCGAATCCGTCCACAGGATTGTTCAATGTGAAATCGCCAAGTGCAATTGAGAAAGAAATTGAAGTGTATAACGTTCTTGGTGAAACCGTGTTCACTTACACTTACACGGGCAACACAACAACTATTGACTTGAGTAATCTCGACAAAGGTGTATACTTCATCCGCATCAAAGAAAACGTGAGCGGTGGTAAGAACGGAACGAAACGTATCATTATCGAATAATCTGCAATCGCATTAAATGAAAAAGGCGCTCAGTGATGAACGCCTTTTTTTATTGATGATAAAGTGTATTAATCCAGTTTCAATACTGCCATGAATGCGCTTTGCGGAACTTCTACGCTTCCGATCTGACGCATACGCTTCTTACCTTCCTTCTGCTTCTCGAGAAGTTTACGCTTACGGGAAATATCACCTCCGTAACATTTCGCTGTAACGTCTTTGCGGATTGCAGATATGTTCTCACGTGCAACAATCTTCGCTCCGATTGCAGCTTGTATCGCAATTTGGAATTGCTGACGCGGTATTAACTCTTTCAGTTTCTCGCAGATCTTCTTACCGAAATCGTGCGCACGTGAACGGTGTATCAAAGCAGACAATGCATCCACCTGATCTCCGTTGATCAGAATATCAAGTTTGATCAAATCCGATTTTCTGTAATCAATCGGATGATAATCGAATGATGCATATCCTTTGGAGATTGACTTCAGCTTGTCGTAAAAGTCAAACACGATTTCACCAAGCGGCAATTCGAAAATCAATTCAACACGATCTGTTGTCAGATATGTTTGATTGATCATGATGCCGCGTTTCTCCATGCACAACTTGATAATGCTGCCAACGAAATCCGCTTTACTGATGATGCTCGCTTTGATGAACGGCTCTTCAATATAATCCAGTTTCGTCGGATCCGGCATATCACTCGGATTGTGCATGTGCACAACATCGCCCATCGTTGTATAAGCGATATACGATACGTTCGGAACAGTGGTAATCACTGTCATGTTGAACTCGCGCTCCAAACGCTCCTGAATGATTTCCATGTGCAGCATTCCAAGGAATCCGCAACGGAAACCGAATCCGAGAGCTGCTGAAGCTTCAGGTTCCCAAGTCAACGATGCGTCGTTCAACTGGAGTTTCTCCATGGAATAACGCAATTCTTCAAAGTCGTCTGTATCTACCGGATAAATTCCGGCGAATACCATCGGCTTCACATCTTCAAATCCTTTAATCGCTTCTGAACAAGGATTCGCAACAGTAGTAATCGTATCCCCGACTTTTACTTCACGAGCATTCTTGATTCCGGAAATAATATAACCCACATCACCGGTCTTCACTGCATCTTTCGGATCAAGACTCAAACGCAACACACCGATTTCATCAGCGTTATATTCAGCGCCTGTGTTGAAGAATTTTACTTTATCTCCTTTGCGGATTTCTCCGTTCAGGATTTTGTAGTATGCAATAATTCCGCGGAAAGAGTTGAACACTGAATCGAAGATCAATGCTTGCAACGGCGCATCAGGATTTCCTTTTGGTGCAGGAACTCGTTCGCAAATAGCAGCGAGAATATCTTCAACGCCTAAGCCGGTTTTTCCGGACGCAGGAATAATTTCTTCACGCTTACAACCGATCAAATCAACAATCTGATCTTTCACCACTTCAGGCTCGGCGCTCGGAAGATCGATTTTGTTCAACACAGGAACGATTTCCAGGTCGTTTCCTAAAGCAAGATAAAGATTGGAAATAGTTTGCGCCTGAATACCCTGCGCTGCATCTACGATCAGCAAAGCGCCTTCACACGATGCAATGGAACGCGAAACCTCGTAAGAGAAATCCACGTGACCGGGCGTATCGATAAGGTTGAGAACATACTTCTCGCCCTTGTACTCGTAGTTCATTTGAATCGCGTGACTCTTGATAGTGATCCCGCGTTCTTTTTCGAGATCCATGTCATCGAGCACCTGCGCTTCCATATCTCGCTTGGAAATCGTTTTCGTAAACTCAAGGAGTCTGTCCGCCAACGTTGACTTTCCGTGGTCGATATGTGCAATAATGCAGAAATTTCTGATGTTTTTCATTGTATTCAAAGGGATGCAAATGTAGCTAAAAAGCGCTTACTGTCGAGCGTAAGATTACTGTGTCCTACAGACAACCTCAAAGTCAACACGTATCATCCATTTAACCATGAATGTTAAATCCTTACTTTTGCACCCGAATACTGAATCCCATGAAAGTCACAGATCATCTCAAATCAGCGAAATCAACGCTCTTTTCCATTGAAATTCTTCCTCCATTAAAAGGAAAGAGCATTCAATCCATTTACGAAGGCATTGACCCGCTCATGGAATTCAAACCTTCATTTGTAGATGTGACTTACCACCGCGAAGAATACGTTTACAAAAAACGCGAAGGCGGTTATCTTGAAAAAGTTTCCATTCGCAAACGCCCGGGAACAGTTGGAATTTGTGCCGCAATCATGAACCGTTATCATGTTGATGCGGTTCCACACATCATCTGCGGAGGTTTTACGAAAGAAGAAACTGAATCTGCACTTATCGATTTGCATTTTCTCGGAATCGACAACGTATTGCTGCTTCGCGGTGATGCAATCAAATCAGAATCGCAGTTCATTCCCGAACCGAACGGACACAGCTACGCAATTGATCTTGTTCAGCAGGTTGGTGAAATGAACAAAGGGAAATATCTGCACGAAGATATTGTGGACATGGCTCCGACACATTTCTGCGTAGGTGTTGCCGGATATCCGGAGAAACATTTTGAAGCTCCGAATCTGTATGCTGATATGCAGCATCTGAAAGCTAAAGTGGATGCTGGTGCAGACTATATCGTTACACAAATGTTTTTCGATAACGCGAAATACTTCGAGTTTGTGAAAGCTTGTCGCGATAACGGTATCAACGTTCCGATTATTCCGGGATTGAAAATTCTTACACAGAAGAAACAACTGCTTGCGCTTCCTAAAATATTCCACATCGATGTCCCGCAGGATCTGTACGTGGCTGCAGAGAAATGTAAAACCGATGCTGAAGTACGTGAAGTGGGAATTGAATGGTGCATTCAACAGTCAAAAGAACTTGTGAAAGCAAACGTTCCTTGTCTGCACTTCTACACTATGGGGACATCAGAAACCACACGTCGTGTGGCTAGTCAGGTGTTCTAGTCGATCAGCGACAAAACTTTCTCAGAAGAAATTCTGCAATTCTCGATCCAGTGATCGAAGTTGCCGTCGTCCGAAACCCATTTGAACGCACGCAGTTTTATGTTGTTGCGTTGACACACTTTCGCAATACCGTACAGCTCCATATCAAACACTGAAGTGTTTCTGATCCGGTGATGATACTCTGCAGAATATTTTGCATCCTGCTTGTGATCGTAAAAATAATCGGTGGTGAAACAAGAAAATTCAGAAGCGGAATCAATCACGATACATTCAGAATTTTCTTCGAAAGGCGTGTGACCGTAATCGCATAACGGACGTCCGTCAATATCCTGATACACTTTTCCAACGCGAATTATTTCGCCCAACTTGTGTTGCACCGATCCGCAGGAACCGATGTTGATTAGCTCTGTGTATCCTTGCTGAATTAATTCCATCGCTTTCATAGCAGCGTTCAGCTTGCCAACGCCGGAATAAAAAACAGGGATGTTTTTTAATTCTACCGCTTGATGTACTTCATCAGGTAATGCAACAATAAAAGCTGTTTTCATAAATTAGAGTGAAGCGACTCCGAAATAATCAATACCAATCAAGGATTTTCTGAACTCGGGAGCTCTGCGCAGGACGTTGCTGCTTATCAAAAGTTTCCTTACACATTTTGAGCGCCAGCTTTGTTCTCGACTTCAATTCTTTGTCCTCTTCCGTCAGCACGGACTTTCCATCAAGCAGTTTCAACTCCTTTTCATAACTATCAATCAATGCTGTTCCGAACTCATCTCCCTTCTTCTTGTCGCCTGTGTCGTAATAAACTTCAAGTGCATACGCATCCAGTGGCGCTAGACCAAAACTCGCTGTAAAACTATATGTACTGTTAAGCAATTTGATTGCTTCAGATTTCTCGCCTTGGTGGCACATCATTTCTGCTGTATAAATGGCGGAGATCTTAATGTTTGTAGTCCACATCTTACCATTAAATCTGTCCGCAATTGTAGTGTCCGACAAAAAAAGTTTGGACAGATTGGTTTTTGATGGGGTAACCGAAGCGATCGGATAATTCCAGGCAAGTGTGCAATTATTTGTACGTTCTCTGGCAGGAATAAATCTGCACACAAGTCCTTCCAGAAACATGTACTGTTTCAGATAACTCGGAATACCGGCACTTGAGGAAATATATACCGGACGGTTTTGGAAATTGCTGAGAATAATGTCAAGCATTGCCATCTCACCCTGTATCAAATAAGAACGATCAATGGTGATAAGCGCCGAGTCTTCAGTGGAGAGTAACGGATACTTCTTATACATTTCCGCCGGGCAATTCACAACGATTCTGCAGTTGCTGAAAAACTGTTGATGATCACTACCCTTTGTTGTGATTCCTGACAGAAACTTCTCCGGACTCAAATCAATGCGATCCTGTTCGTAATCCATCAGGAAATAACTTTCTCTTGCGTAAGTTGAATCTGCGATGGAAAATTTAACCGGAGGAATATCAAAGAAATTCCCTCTGTGCCTTTTAAGATAATATTCGGTACTCATCAACGAAATATTCATCACTGCAACATCGGTACGAACTCCTTTTATCCATTGCATATACCAGAGCGGATAGGAATCGTTATCTCCATTAGTAAAAATGATACCGTTGCGTTCCGCACTTTCCAGCATGTTAAGAGCAACACTCCTCATAAAAGGATCATACAAATCTTCTTTGAAATAATCAGCAATTTCCTTCTCTCTTCCCATATAGAGAAGATCATCGTACGTTGCCATTATCTCATTACAGTACTTTGTGTAAATTGATCCTACAAGAACTTTGAAGTTCGGATTGCGTTTTCGTATGCCGTCATAAACTTCAATTGCCAAACGCTCGTTTCTCAGATACTCGTCCTGTTTTTGCTTCTCACTGAAATTGGCAGGCAATTCTGAATGATACGAGTAGTGTCGACCTGTGAATCCACTCGCGTAATTCGAGTATGCTCTCGCGAGACTTTCATAGATTGTATCGTTGTTGCCCTTGTACGATGCAAAATCCGTTATCACATCTTTGTCCCAACCATCATATCCATAATAAGAACAACGCTCAAAATCATATTGATTGGCAGCCCGTAAATCATCTGAAATCCTGCTTTGTGAAGAACGCGTATAACCCAACTCGAAACTTTTCAGCAGTTTGTATTTTCCGCTCGTCGCAGACCAATAAAGTTCCGCTTCCTTTGTTTCATAATCATGTGTAGTCTCATTGTATTCCGCCAATACAACAAACCAGCCTTCGCGCTTTTTCTGATACTGAATTGCCTCCCCGCGCTTCATTTGACGCACGGAATAATCAGTGTAAAATTTTGTTACAACTTCGGTTAATCCCGGATAAACCGCAGCCTTAATAGCCGCGCTCGCTATCAGAATCAGAATAAGTGTGAGAATGCGTTTCATATTACTACCTGTTCAGCATCATCGCGGCAACATATTTTCCGATAATATCAAATTCAAGATTAACTGCATCACCGGCTTTCAACTTCCCGAATGTCGTGTGCTCGTATGTGTACGGAATAATTGCAACCGAAAATTTTCCGGGCAAGGAATCCACAACGGTAAGACTTACGCCATTCACTGTTATTGATCCTTTCGGCACTGTTACGTGTCCTGATGCAGCATCATACTCAAATGAGTATTTCCAGCTGCCGTTTTGATCTTCAACAGAAACACACTTTCCCGTTTGATCAACATGCCCCTGCACGATGTGTCCGTCCAATCTCTCGCCGAGTTTCATGCAACGTTCCACATTTACGTAGTCACCCGCATTCAGACTTCCGAGATTCGTGCGTTTCAAGGTTTCGTCAATCGCCGTTACGGTGTAAATGCCGTTTACAATTTTCACAACTGTCAAACATGCGCCGTTGTGGGCAACACTCTGATCAATTTTCAATTCGTCAACAAACGGCACTTCAATTTCAAAATGCGCGTTGCCGGCTTCGCGTTGAATATTCTTCACGCGACCCATTGCTTCTACTATTCCTGTAAACATATGATTATTCTCCGCGTACGTCCTTACCGAAAAGATGGAAGAATCCGGTAATCTCTCTAGGGACAATTCCCTGCAAACGGATTTCATTTACGGTACACACGTAGTAATAAACTCCGTCTGTACACAATCTTCCTGTATTGCGATCTCGCCCGTCCCAATTTAATGCAGGATCATTCGTTGTGAAGACCATCATTCCCCAACGATCGTAAATCTTAATATCAATACTTTCAATGTAACGATACGGGAACGGAATGAAGAGATCATTGATGTTGTCTCCGTTCGGAGTGAAGACATTCGGTAATGTGTACTCCGGACAGTTGTCAACGCAAACGATGTTGCTGTACTGACTTTGATTTCCGAATGTATCTACTGCCGTTACTGCATAGCAACCTGCTACGGAAGTAAGATTCGTGAAGTTGATCGTGGTATCTGATGAAACAAGTATTGTTGCAATAATGGTCATCGAACCGGAATCCGTTGGTGTGTACCAGATGTTATACGAAACCACATCATCTGTTCCGCAATTCATGTTGTTCGGATTTGTCCATTGCAACTGATTCAACGCAAGGAAACAATCAGAATGCACTCCCAGATTCGGCGGACAAGGAGCAGTTAAATCAATCGGCGCATCACATTTTTCCTGTGAACGATTCATCAGCAACGCAGGAAGCAAAGCATTGAAATATGAACCGTGCGCTTTTACGTAATAACAATATTGCACTCCGTTCACAAGACTGTCGTCTATATAACTGTTGCCTGTTGAGAGTCCGATGGAATCCCAGGTTGTGGTTGTATTGTTGAAACGGAACACGGCATACTCGTAATTCGTCCACGGTGTTGTGTCTTGCCATGTCAACAAAATCTGATTGTCCGACGGCGTTGTAGAAAGGAACACCGATGATGCAGGCTGCGCAAATCCGAGATAGTCAACGTTCGCTCCTGAGTAGAATTCAATTCTGTAAGTGTACGGAGTTCCTGCTGTGTTCAGATTCGCATCCTGGAACAACGTTGGCAATTGATAAAATGCGTTTGCAGTAAGCGATGCAACCTGAATCTGTGTAGACAGATTGGAAACGAATCCGTCGTTGCGGAAGATGCGCAATTCATACGGAGGCAAATGTTGCGTCGTATCGAAATCAATTCCGTTGGCCAATGCATTCACCCAACGAACATCAATAGTTCCTGTTGATGCACTCGTGGAAGTAATATCAACATGAGTGATCACGGGAACATCACGTTTCAATTCACTGCATTCTTCAGGTGAAGCGTAACTCTCTGCACCGTCAAGGAAGTATGCGTGAACACGGTAACAGTAATCAACGCCCGGAATCAATCCCGCACCGTTATTACTGTCTGTGTATGTTAATGTGTTCAATCCGCTTACCGTTGCAATCAACACAAATCCCGTTGAAGTGGGTACGCCTGTTTCGCATTGTGCAGGATTCCATCCGCTCGGGCCTTGACGACGATAAATTTTATAACCCATCACAGGATTTCCTGACGGATTGCAAGGATTCGTTCCCCAATTTAAAATCATGCTGGAACCTTGCGGTGCAACAGTGAGTGTTGGCGGTCCGGGTGATACAACTGTAATGTTGACCGATTCAATATCCACCAACTGAACAGGCGATCCGTTATCGGTTGCTTTGAATGTTACTGTCCACGGTTGCAAGCGTACACGATCGCAATCGGTCTGCCAGTTGAATGTTGCATTCAATGGTGTCGGTTGCATTACATTCACCGGAGAAAGCGTTGCTGCCGGTGTTACGTTGAATGCTCCACCATATCCTTCCATGCGTACGTTGTCTGCATTCGGATCAGTAACTGTAAAACTGAAATTCACCAGTGTTCCTGCGTCGACACATAAATCAGGCAAATCCGGAATAACCGGATTGTCGTTATTGCAATTGTCAATTACGTCAATCGACATATCGCGCAAAACGGTTCCGATTTTCACACGCTGACCGTTGATCAATCGGCGCCACTCTTCAATGTAAATAACCACGTTATACTTTCCTGCCAATTGCGGAGAACACCACGATAAATCTCCGGTAACCGCGTCAATTGTCATCACTCCACCACCAGCTTGATCAGGAAATTGATACCCGACAATCGGAGTTCCGTTTGTATCCAAACACGGGCCGATGCTGTAAGAAAGACTGTCGCCATCCGGATCAAATGCTCCAGGGTTGTGATAGAAGCAACTTCCGCGACAAGCTTTATCAAGTGGAATTACTGTAAGTTGCGGAGAAGAATTGCATCCCAGATTCGGATCAACAACAATTGTTGTTTGCAGATAGAACGGAACGTTCACTGAGTTCGGAATGTTTTCAATTCCTGTTACACGGTTCGGGTCTTTTATTCGTATTGTGTAAGTGCCGGGTGAATACGAATGCGTGGCTTCGTAATAATTCATTTTCGTGTTCGCGTAATTAGGAACAAGAACACCGTCTCCTGCATTGGTGCAAACATTGTTCATCACACCATTCGTGCGGTAAATGGTTTGCACAACCGCGTCGCCCCATTCCACAACCAATTCACATCTATCGGCAGGAGAAAGTGAGTTCGTATACGTAGTTACGCGCACGGTTATACTTCCATCGCTGTTACACGTAGTTGTAATCTCTCCCGCAATGTTATGCGTTGCGTTCAGGGAAATTATCCCTGTGCAAAACAACATCAATGCGAGCAGAAATTTCTTCATTGTAAAATCAGTTAACTACTGTTTCAGGTGTACGAACTACGTTGCTTTTGTTGCGCGATTGATCGAGCATGTATGCGTTGAATTGAATGGTATCGTACAACATGAATTGCGGATTCACCACGAGATACACATCGCCTTCCAATCCGGATTGTCCTTCAGGAAGATCAGGAATTCTGTAGTTATAGTAAATGGAATCTGTTGTGGATGCGCCCGGGCGTGCAACATGAAACAATCCGTCAGGACCTTTATAATATAAAGTCAACACCATGTTGGAATCGTTTCCGGTTGGAGAAACGCCGATATCTCCATCGCCATCTGTGAATGAAAGAACTACTTTCAGTGTATCAGAACCGTTGTAAATGTATTCTTTGAATTCAAGTACCGGCTCATCCGGAAAAACGGGATCAGGAGTACACGCTCCGAATCCGGCTCCAAGGAGAACTGCAAGTAATATGTATTTCATCGACGACTTCATGCGACACTTTGCCAGAATATCAAAGATAAGCGAAACGCCATGCTCAGGCAATTATATAGACGTTAATCGACAAGTGGTGTTGCCTTCGTAGTTTTCGGGTCAATAACGCGTAATAAGTGGAAAAGGAACCGCTATAAAACAAAATTTCCCGTCAGAGACGGGAAGTTTTGTGGCAAACACATGAAACACATGTATAGAGGAAGAACGGTTTTAAGTAAACTCGCCCTTCAGGAGTACGAACCTAAGCGATGTTTCCGGTATTGATACGGATCACGCTGCTGTGACGCTTATGCTTTTTGTGTGAACGGGTGCTTTTCCCGCTTCCCTGATAAGCACCGCAATCTTCCTGATGTTTGCATGAAGGAAGTGTAGTCACTGTAATTGCACCAATGATAAGTGATGCTGTTACTACTGCTTTCTTTGCTGCGAACTTTTTGAAAACTGCCTTCATATGCTTTTTCAGGTTTAAAGATTTTTAGCGTCTTTCTGATAATAAGGGCGCAGAAAAGACCTTTTCCACACGCATCCCCGAAAATATTTCCTAAAATAACTATTATTCCCTGATTTTCAGACACTTAAATTTATGTGGAATCTTACACCCTCCTGTTCTGTCAGAAAAACGTCAGAAATATTTCTTCTTTTTATGTGGAATTGTTCCAAACTATGCCCTTTTAGTTAACTCCGATTTGGAAGTAGTTCTTTTTTTCGTACATTAGGGATGGCAAACACATTGTTTCACTTATTGTAATCCCTAATCAAGGTGCGCATCAGATTCTTTTGGCCCAAGAAGGAAACGCAACTGACCGATCAGGAATTGATCGAGCAGTATCGCAAAACAGGTAACTCCTGGTTTGCAGGCGAATTATTCCGTCGCTACACGCAACTGATCACAGCAGTTTCATACAATTATCTTAAGGATAATGTAGAAACGGAAGATGCAGTGATGGAAGTGTTCGAAATTATCCTTCGCGATCTGCAACATCATGAAGTCAGCAATTTCAAGACTTGGGTGTACAGTGTAACAAAGCATCATTGCCTCAAGAAACTGCGTAAAGGCAGTCTTGAATCCATTGATGTGGAGACAGCTCTCCGCAACATGGCTGCAGACGATACACAGAAATCCGAAGCGCTCCGCCTGGAAGATCATCTCGAGAAGCTCGAGAAAGCTATCAACGAGCTTTCTGAAGAGCAGAAAAAATGCATCGAGTTGTTCTACCTGAAACAGAAGAGCTACAAGGAGGTTTCCGGTGAAACCGGCTATTCTGTGAACGAAGTAAAGAGTTATATCCAAAACGGTAAAAGAAACCTGAAAGGATTGCTCGTAGCAGCTGAATAATGGACCCTAAAGAGTTGAAGCGTATTTTTCAGAGAGGAAAGTGTCTTTCCCTCGACACCATGCGCATGTACAACGAAGGTAAATTGCCTTCGAAGTCCATGCACGAGGTGGAAATGCACTTGCTCGAATGTTCACTTTGCGCTTCTGCGATTGAAGGAATGAATGCTCGCCGCATTAAAGATGTGGATCGCGTTTCAGATAATATCAATAAACGACTGGCGGTGTACATGAACACGCCTCCGCAAACGCCGATCCTCAGTCGCTTTGGTGTTGCGATGATCGTTACTTCTCTTGTTATTGCTATCGGAATTACTACATGGATTTTTGCTTCCGGAGATGAAACACCATCGGAAAAAGTTGCAGACACTAATGTTGTCACGCCGAATCATCCGCCTGATAAATCAGAAAATATTAATCAAAATCCCGATGTACAGGGAGAACGGCCCCAGACTAACGGGGTCGTTTCTGTTTCTACTCCTTCAGAAACAGGTGAGTCGCAAAATCACACTTCCGATCTGATCATTTCCAATCTTCCCGCAACTGTTCCGAACAATGAAAACACGTTGACAGTTGATCAACCTGCAACGGAAAACAACGGGGCAAAACAGCAGCAGGACGGCCCTCCAAATGACAATACGCGTGCAGCTGCGACGGAACAATTCGTGAGAATAAAAAATGTAATCGTTTATCCACCGACCACGCATTCCGACAAGAAAGCAAAACAGCAATCGGGAGACGGACAGCTGACACGATCGACGAACACCAAAGGTGATTTTACATTGGAGGAAATGCCCGTTTATCCGGGAGGAAATGAAGCACTCAAATCATATGTGATGACGAACTTCAAACCTCAGAAAGAAGATCGCACAAAAATGAAACGCATGACAACGGGCGTGATGTTTCAGGTGAATGCGAAGACGGGAGAAGTCAGCGGAGCTTCATTGTCATTCCCCATCACACCGCAAATTGATGCGGAATTAATTCGCGTGGTGAACGCCATGCCTTACTGGAATCCGGGAAAGAAACGCGGGACGGTGGATGTAATGCTTGGAATTACGTTGGAATAACGTTCCGGAATCCAAAAATCAGATTTGTTTTCGTTGTGGCTATCAACGGTTTACTGAATTCATTCTCCGAATTCAGAACACAAACATCATCGTACAATTCCTTTCACGTCGACTGAAGACAATTTAGTTTTACTCAACGAAACTATTACAGTCATTATGGTGAGCGCATTCGTACTGATGGATCTCGAAGAAAACAACAACAAATCTGTGGCGGATCAGTTGATTGCAGAATATCTGAGGAAACTTATTGCAGGTATTGATACAACGACTACAGAACAAAATGTTAATGTAAAAAAGAAAAACGGCCAACTGATAAGCAGTGCCGTTGCCCGATAGATATAACCCCCTATTCTATTCGGGCAGAATATTGTCGATAAGACGAATATCGCCGAGATAAGCAGCAATGCAGATCACGGCGTTTTTCTTTTCTGCAATCGGCAATAATGTATCACGATCTGCAATGGAAAAATATTCCAATCGAACAGCAGATTCCGTTGCGATTATTTTTTCTGCACGCGCCTTCAATTCTGTAATTGATTCACTTTCCCAATGAGATTTTACATCGAAGAGCGCTTTTGAAAGTATCGTAGCAGCTTTGCGTTGCTCCGCAGTCAATCGCATATTGCGTGATGACATTGCGAGTCCGTCTGCTTCACGCACAATAGGACATGGAATAATTTCCACTGGAATATTTTCACTTTTCACGAGCAATCGCACAACTGCGAGTTGCTGAAAATCTTTCAGTCCGAAATACGCTTTGCATTTACCGCTCGCTTCAAAAAGTTTGCGCACAATAGTGATCACGCCATCGAAGTGTCCGGGACGATGTTTCGCTTCCATCACTTCGCCCAACGAACCGAGTTGAATATTCCTCCGATCGGAAACCGTATTGCCGTGATACATTTCATCGACGGCCGGCATAAACACAAAATCGCAGCCTGCATTTTCAAGCATTGGCAAATCCTCAGCCGGAATTCTGGGGTACTTCTCAAGATCGTCGGCGTTGTTGAATTGCGTAGGATTCACGAAAATGCTCGTAACCGTGTAGTCGTTCTCTGCTTTAGCTTTTTTTACCAAAGAAATATGACCGGCATGCAACGCACCCATCGTTGGCACGAAACCAATGGTATTACCTCTATTCCTCAACGTGTTAAGGCAATTCTGTAGCTCTGCGACCGTGTGAAAAATCTGCATCTTTTACGGGTTTCTGCAAGTGGGCGAAGCTAAGGCTTTTTGGAAACTCCCGCTTTTTTTTTATTATCTTTGTAATCCTTTTTTAGGACATAGCTCCCACCTACATCAAATCCATATGAAGAAAGCACGCGTACTCTTTGTTTCTCAGGAAATTACCCCATACCTGGACGAAACACCAATGGGTTATACGGCCCGTTATTTACCGCAAGGAATTCAGGAAAAGGGCAAGGAAATCAGAACTTTCATGCCGCGTTACGGTTGCATCAATGAGCGCCGCAATCAGTTGCATGAAGTGATCCGTCTTTCCGGTATGAATTTGATTATCAACGATACAGATCATCCGTTGATCATCAAAGTGGCTTCCATTCAGGCGGCACGCATGCAGGTTTACTTCATCGATAATGAAGAATTCTTCCAGCGTAAATTCACTTTGACCGACAAAAAAGGTGCGGAATTCGCTGATAACGACGAACGCATGATTTTCTTCGCACGCGGAGTAATCGAAACCGTTAAAAAACTTGGTTGGGCGCCGGATATCGTGCATTGTCACGGTTGGTTTACCTCGCTTCTGCCGCTTTATTTGAAAAAAGCGTTCCGAGACAACCCACTTTTCGCTGAAACGCGCGTCATCTACTCAGTATATGACGATGAATTCACAAACCCGCTTAACAAAGACTTCGGTAAGAAGGCCATCATTGAAGGAGTTGACAAAGGTGATGTTGATGCCGTTGCAAAGTCAGCAAGCTTCGCAAATGTTTCACGTCTCGCCATCGATTATTCTGATGCCGTTATCAAAGGCTCTCCGAAAATCAACGCAGACGTTGAGAAATATCTCAAGAAGTCAGGAAAAAATGTTCTCGACTTCCACGATCGCGAATCATATGTCAGCGCTTATTCCGAATTTTACGACGCCGTTCTTCAGGAAGAACCGTTGCTCGTTGACTGAAACTATGAACAAAGCATATTTATTGAATAAAATTTTGTCCAGACAGCAGAATCGCGTCTGGACGAAATTTTTTCCGGCCGTACTCATTGCGCTGATTTTTGTATCCTGCAATAAGGACAGCAACATCGGTATTGATGTTCAGCCTGAAGAAGATCTTATCGGATTGTTCACGAACGATACAACGACGTTGTATACTTACACCGTTCTTGAAGATTCTTTACGCACGGATGAAGCACCTAAGGCAGTTATCGGCAAATACGATGATGCTATTTTCGGAACTTCAACCTGCGGATTATTCAGTCAGTTCCGCATTCCGAACAACCTTACACAGGTCAACTTTCAGGGCGGCACACTTGACTCGGCAGTTTTGATGTTGGCATACGACTTCGATTATTACGGCGATACAACACAGCTGCAGACGTTCACCGTGCATCAGATGACCGCTCCGATCTATAAAGATTCGGTGTATTATTCCAATCGCATGAACGCTTACAATCCAATGGTTGTAGGTCAGAAATCTTTCAGTCCAACACCGCGTTCGAAAATGGTTGTGAACGGCGATACAGTTCCTGCTCATATCCGCATTCCTCTCGATTACAATTGGGCTTCATTGATTTTCTCGCAATCCGGCGGATCGAATCTCGACGGTAATACCAATTGGTTGAATTACATGAACGGTTTGTATATCAACCCGACTTCAGTTGGCGGCGGATTGATTTACCTCGACATGCTGGATTCACTGACAGGCTTGCGCTTGTACTACCACACAGCAACAGACACTACAACATTCACATTTGTAGTAAACAGCAGCACGGCGTATTACAGTCATTATGCACACGATTACACAAGTAATCCGGGAGACATTGCGGCACAACTCGCAGATCCGACTAATCATCTCTTTCAATACAATTACATTCAGTCGAATTCGGGATTGAAAACGAAAATTGAATTTCCGTTTCTGGATAATTACAAGAATCTGGGATATCCTATTGCAATAAACAAAGCGGAATTGGTAATTAAAGGTGATGCGTCATTTGCAACTTCCGATTTCCCATTGAACACGCGTTATTTTGTAACATCAATCGATTCAACCGGCAGGGAAAATCTATTGATAGACATGTTTGAGACGACTTCGTATTACGGAGGAGAATTGAATACAGCCACCAACGAATACCGGATAAATATTGCGCGGTATCTGCAGGGAGTGTTGAATGGAACAGAAGAGAATAACGGATTGTATCTGAAAGAAATTTTCGGAGCTGAAAACGGACGTCGTTCTGTAATCGGAAGCGGTGCGCCAACATCCGGTAACAGAATGTATTTGCGTTTGGTTTACACACGAATCAATTAATCACATCATCTATGTGCGGAATTGTTGCTTACATCGGAAAACGTGAAGCTTACCCGATTCTTGTAAAGGGTCTTCATCGTCTTGAATACCGCGGTTATGACAGCGCGGGCGTTGCTATGATCAGTGATAAGCTGAACGTGTACAAATGCAAAGGCAAAGTAGCGGATCTGGAGAAGTTTGCAGAAGCAAAAGATCGTAAAGGATCCATCGGCATTGGTCACACGCGTTGGGCAACACACGGTGAGCCGAATGATGTGAATGCGCATCCGCATTATTCCGGAAGCAGGAAAATCGTTCTGATTCACAACGGAATCATTGAGAACTACGCTCCGTTGAAA
>JBJOKQ010000032.1:0-21653 GCA_046046005.1 Bacteroidota bacterium
CGAACGGTGCAAGTAACTACGTTGTTGGTTGGTATCAGGGTGCGACATTGATCAATGCCGGCGCAACTGCAACCGTTTGTCCAACTACTACAACCACATACACCTTCCAGGCAACATATACCAACTGTAACGGACAAACTGTTACCGTAAGTGATCAAATGATCGTTACTGCAAGCAGTTTGATTGTCACTGCCAGTCCGAATACTTCAATTTGCAGTGGAAGCAATACAACTCTCACAGCAAACGCAGTCGCAGCTATCACATGGCAATGGACAACATTGCCAACTAACGCCGTCGTCGCCAATACACAAAACGCAACCGTTTCTCCTACTGTCACTACAAGTTTTGTCGTCACAGCCACAGATGCGTCCGGTTGTCAGGGTAAAGACACAGTACTTGTCACAGTAACCCAAATGACTACTGCTGATGCCGGACCAAACGATACGGTATGTGCGAACGCGTGTACAAACTTAACGGCTTCGGGAGGAGTAACATATTTGTGGACGGCGGATCCTTCACTGGTTGGTGCATTGAACAGCGCAACAATTCAGGCGTGTCCTTCAGTAACCACGCAATATTACTGCACAGTTACAGACGCAGCAGGCTGTATCGGTGTCGATTCCGTAACGGTTTTTGTTGCACCGGTAGTTCTAAGTGTGAACGCATTGGCAACACCTGCGAATTGTTTTGGTTCTTGTGATGGAACAGCTTCGGCCGCAGCAAATGGTGGATATCCGCCGTATAGCTACAGCTGGTCAAACTCTTCAACGGGCGCCAACATTAACGCATTGTGCGCGGGAGGTTATACAGTAACTGTAACTGATGCAATAGGATGTACTGCAACCGCTTCTGTTACTGTAACCGAGCCTACAGCACTTGATGTGCAATCAACGAATATTACCACAGCGAACTGCGGACAAAATGACGGTTCCGTTACTATATCGATTTCCGGTGGCGTACCGAACTATACAATTCTATGGCCTAGCGGTGGAAACGGTCTTACCGAATCTAATCTGGCGCCGGGCCAAGTTTGTGTAACTGTAACCGATGCAAATGGTTGTGACACCGTGGTATGTTTTAACGTTCCGAACACTCCTGGCGCAGCTACAAGTATCAGCGCGTTTACTAACGTCACTTGCTTCAGTGCTTGTGATGGAACTGCTTCCGCAACAACTGTAGGCGGAACTGCTCCTTACAATTATTCATGGAATACTGTTCCAGCTCAGAACACTGCTAATGCTACCGGCATTTGTCCCGGCACATACACCGTTACGATGACTGATGGCAACGGTTGTATTGATACTTCAGTTGTAACAATCACGGAACCACCTCAACTGACTGTAGCTGCGAGCGGAACTGCCACAATATGTATCGGCCAATCTACTGCTCTCAACGCATTAGCGAATGGAGGAACTCCGGGATATACATATGCATGGACGGACGGAACGAACGCATGGGCTACCCAAAGTCCAAGTGTTTCTCCTGTTGTTACAACAACTTACACTGTTGTCGTAACTGATGCGAACGGATGTATTTCTGCACCTTCTTCTGTTACAATTACAGTAAACCCTCCGTTACAAGTTAACGCGATGGCTACTCTTGTGGTTTGTCAGAATACAAATGTGAATCTGACAGCTGCCGGAGCCGGCGGAAACGGAAATCTCACGTACAATTGGATGCCGGGAAATCTTAATGGTGCAAGCGTAAGTATCGTAGCTACAACATCTCAACAATATACTGTAACAGTATCCGACAACTGCGGTACACCGGTAGCAACCGATACTGTTTCTGTATTAATTAATCCCGCACCGGTTCCATCGTTTACAACGACGAATGCAACTTCCGGCTGCGAAGATTTGTGTGTGCAGTTTGTAAACTCAACACCGAATACAGCATCGCTTACCTGGACGTTCGGAAATAATCTGGGCACTTCAACTTCAAGCCCGGCAACATTCTGCTTCAATGACGCGGGTAGTTATGACGTGACATTATTTGTAACTGATGTTATTGGCTGTTCGGGTACAACTACAATGAGCAACTACGTTACGGTTTGGCCTTTACCGCAAGCAGCTTTCAGTGCGAATCCGCAACCGGCAACATTGCTGAACAATACTGTACAGTTCACAGATCTTTCTGTTGGAGCAAATGAGTGGATTTGGTCTTTCGGAGTTGATGATTCTGCTTCTGTATTACAGAACCCGTCATATACATTCGGAGACACCGGTGTTTTCGCTGTGCAGCTCATTGTAACGAACAGCTATGGCTGCCAGGATTCTGTAACATTACCTGTCATCGTTCAGGAAGATTACGCGTTATTCATTCCAAATACCTTTACTCCTGATGGAGATGGTATTAACGACTTGTTCTTCCCGCAAGGTATTGGAGTAGATCCGGCAAATTACCAGATGTATATTTTCGATCGCTGGGGTAATCAGATCTACGTAACTTCAGCTTGGCCGGGAGGTTGGGACGGAACTGTTCAGGGATCTTCCAGACTGTGTCAGATCGACACCTACGTGTACAAGATTACAACTGCAGATCCGAATGGAGCCAAGAAAGTGTACATCGGTCACGTCAACCTCATTCGTTAATTAGCTCGATTTATCACCGATTGTAATTAACTAACAGGTGTGATATTCCTGTTGATATCAGGATTTGCAGAATTCGGGTTTTTTGTTAAGTTTGTTTTACCCTAATCGGCAGTTCATGAAAACAGCGTTATCCTACACAAAAATATTTGGGACTACACTGGCATTATTGTCAGTTCTTACATTGTCATCACAGAACAATGCAGGTCTCGGTACTACTACTCCGAATGCATCTTCCATCCTTGAAATGCAATCAACAACACAAGGTGTACTTGTACCAAGAATGACAGCTGTTCAGCGTTTGGCTGTTACGGTCAATGCTACTACAGAAGGTCTCTTGGTATATGACCTCGATTCATTGTGCTTTTTCTATTACAAAGTTTCAACCGGATGGACTTCACTTTGCAATGCAGGTGGTGTTGGTGCTACCGGACCTATGGGGCCAACGGGTATTGCAGGAACTGCAGGTCCGACTGGTGCGAATGGAACGAATGGGATAAACGGTATCAGCTGTTGGGATTTGAATGGTGATGGTATTAATGACCCGGGGGAGGATATTAACACAGATGGATTCTGGAATGCATTGGATTGCGCAGGTGCTGCGGGTCCTGCCGGGGCTACTGGTGCTGCAGGTGCTACCGGTGCCACGGGAGTCGCAGGAGCGAATGGTGCAACTGGCGCCACGGGATTAACAGGTGCAACGGGTGCAATTGGCGCAACAGGTGCCGCGGGTCCAACAGGTGCCGTTGGTGCTACTGGCGTTGCGGGTTCGACAGGTCCGACCGGACCTACAGGACCAACCGGATTTGGTATCGGGCCAACAGGTCCCACAGGTGCAACAGGAAATGCAGGAGCAACGGGCGCTACAGGTGCTAACGGCGCAACTGGAGTAGCCGGAGCAACGGGTGCAAATGGTGCGACAGGAGCCACAGGTGCTGTTGGTGCGACAGGTGTAGCAGGACCAACCGGTGCGGCTGGTGCAACTGGAGCTACAGGAGCTGCTGGTACTAACGGTGCAACCGGGGCCACGGGCCCAACGGGTGCTACAGGTGCAGCCGGAACAAATGGTGCAACAGGTGCAACAGGTGCAGCCGGTACTAATGGAGCAACTGGTGCTACCGGCGCAACTGGTGTAGCGGGTGCTACAGGTGCAGCGGGTGCAGCCGGAGCTACCGGACCAACCGGGCCGACATGGACACTTTCAACATTCACCACCAATACCAACGGTACGCTTACAATTAATGGAACTGCCGGTTCGGGCGGACCTTTAACAACCGCAGGACAATTCTGGATATGTTCACCGAATACAGCAGGCACGAACGCTCTGACCGCGACCGGATTCATTGGTACGTCTAGTAACAACCACATGGATTTCGTTTCTAACAACATTGTACGCGGACGTCTTTCCAATCTTGGTGAATTCTTCATCGGCACGACGAACACTACTTTACCGGGAGATTTGATGAATGGTGTCAGCAATGCAACATTCCCTTGGGCTGTGAACGGTTATTCCTCTTTTAACGGTGGCGGCGTATACGGATCCGTACAGGCGGGCACTACGAACTTTGGTGGTGTTCAGGGAGAATATGCCGGAACCAGTGCAAACGGTGCCGGTGTTCGCGGTATCGCCATCAATACAACTTCAGTTGGTGTATTTGGTGTAGAGAACACCGGAGCCGGTTGGGCAGGATACTTTAATGGTGATGTTAACTGTGCAGCACCTTTCGGTTACTTCAACCTTTCGGATTCACGCTTGAAAACAAACGCCAAACCGATTACAAACGCAGTTGGCAAATTACAGCAGATTACGGGTTATGAATACGACATGAACGTGGCTCAATACGGCGACTACATCCCGTTTCAGGCGCACCGCATGGGTGTGATGGCACAGGAAGTTGAAGTAGTTTTCCCTGATCTTGTTAAGGAGAAAAACGTTGCTCCGAACAGTTCGAAATTCAACCGCACAAATCCAACCGACAAACCGGGAATGAAATTCAAGGCGGTGAATTATGATGGTTTGATCCCTGTACTGATTCAAGCGGTAAAAGAACAACAGACGATGATAGATTCGTTAAGAGATGGTATGCAAAAACAACAAGAGCAAATCAACTTATTGCAACAGCAAATCAATCAAATCAACGGTCAAGGTTATCAGCAACCCGGAAACAACGGACAAGCTCCGGCAGGAGTTCCGAACGAACCGCAACCTGTTATTGCACCGGCTCCTACGCAAATAGGATTGGGGAAAGTCAATTAACCTGCATTTCAAGAATTTCAGGAGCCCCGGCCAATTCTGGTCGGGGTTTGCTATTGTAGAATTTTCGGTTATTTTTGTTTTCCCTAACAAAGGTCCCCTTATTCATGAAACAACTTTTATCGGTCTTTATTTTTCTGGCAGCTGCCGGAACAATAAGAGCACAGAACAATGCAGGCCTCGGTACTACTACCCCGAATGCATCTGCGATTCTTGAAATGCAATCAACAACACAAGGTGTGCTTGTTCCAAGAATGACAGCGGTACAGCGTTTGGCAGTTACTGTCAACGCAACTACGGAAGGTCTTTTGGTTTATGACTTAGATTCACTTTGCTTTTTCTACTACAAGGTTTCAACAGGATGGACATCTCTTTGCAATGCCGGAGGCGGTACTGGTCCTACAGGACCTACTGGTGCTGCGGGTGCTGCAGGAGCTAATGGTGCAACCGGCGCGACAGGCGCCAATGGAGCAAACGGAACGAATGGTATAAGCTGTTGGGATTTGAACGGCGACGGTATCAATGACCCGGGCGAGGATATTAACACAGATGGATTCTGGAACGCTTTGGATTGCGCAGGTGCTGCGGGTCCCGCAGGTGCTACCGGAGCGACTGGTGCAATCGGTGCGACTGGTGCAGTTGGAGCGACAGGTGTAGCAGGAGCGACAGGAGCAGCGGGAGCTACCGGTGCTACTGGTGCGGCTGGACCTACGGGTGCGGCTGGCGCAACTGGTGTAGCCGGCTCTACGGGTCCAACAGGTCCAACGGGTCCAACAGGATTTGGTATCGGACCAACAGGTCCGACTGGAGCAACCGGTAACGCAGGTGCTACAGGTGCTACGGGTCTAACAGGTGCTACGGGTGCAGCCGGAGCTACAGGAGCTAATGGTGCTACAGGTGCGGTTGGAGCTACAGGTGTAGCAGGACCAACTGGTGCGGCAGGTGCAACCGGAGCAACGGGAGCCAATGGAGCAACGGGAGCTACAGGTGCCGCAGGTGCTAATGGAGCAACGGGCGCTACAGGCGCAGTCGGAGCTACAGGTGCTGCCGGAGCTACAGGTGCTGCCGGGGCAACGGGAGCTACGGGTGCGGCAGGAGCTACGGGTGCAACCGGAGCCAATGGAGCAACCGGAGCAGCGGGTGCAACGGGAGCAGCAGGTGCAACGGGCGCAACAGGTGTTGCAGGAGCCGCTGGTGCGACAGGACCAACAGGACCAACATGGACTTTATCAAGCGTAACATATAACTCATCGGGTACGGTTACTGTTAACGGAACTGCCGGTTCAGGTGGCCCGATAACATCTACAAACGCGGCGTGGTTGACTACAGGAAATACAGGAACTACAATCGCAACGAATTACATCGGAACAAATGACAACAACACATTTGGCGTTCGTACGAATCTGATTGAGCGTATGCGCGTGTGGAATACAGGTGAAGGATTATTTAACGGTACAACTTACTTTGCCGGAGATGTATTTGCAGTATATGGAACAGGTTCTCTTTTACAAACGAGTAACCTTGGTGATTGGGCAATCAACGGATATGTTGGTGGTGCTGGTGCTGGTGTTTACGGTGTAAACATTGGTACAGGATCAGGTGTGCGTGGCGAAGTTGCGAATACCGCAGCATTCGGCGTGTACGGCTGGAACCAGGATGCTACTTCCGGTATCGGGGTACTCGGCGTAAGCAGCGGAACAACTGCAAATGCAATTGGTGTTCAAGGACAATCAGTAGCTGTTGGCTCAGTGGGTAACGGTGTGGCCGGATTCAGTGTATCAACCGGTACTGGTGTATATGGTCAAAACACTGCAGGTGGTGAAGGTGTATATGGATTCAATAACTCAACAGGCTTAGGAGTTTTTGGTGTCAATACTTCTACAGGAGTGGGTGTTTATGGATTTGCGACTACAACAGGAGACGGAACAGTTGGTCAAGCTTCAAACGGAGCGGGCTTTGGTGTGTGGGGAATAAATACTGCTGCAACCGGAACAGGTGTAGCAGGCGCAGGAAATAACCGCGTTACAGTATATATGCCGGGTGGATCAGGTGGTGCTTTCACAGGTGCTGATTACGGTGTATTCGGTTTTGCGCGCAACCCTACAACAGGAACAGCAGGACCTAACGCCGGCGGATATTTCAGAGATTCCATTTCTGCAGTGACTAACGTTTACGCGTATGTTGCGGGATATAACGGTGGTACCGCGTATAAAATCCTAGGAACAGGTACAGTTTCGACAATTGTTCCTGATGCTGCGGGTAACCAACGTATCATGTATGCACCGGAAGCTCCGGAAGTATTGTTTGAAGATTACGGAACAGGTCAACTCGTCAACGGTCAGGCATTTATCAATCTGGATCCGGTGTTTGCTATGAACGTTAAGATTGACGATCAGCATCCAATGAAAGTTTTCATTCAGCTTGAAGGAGAGTGCAACGGTGTTTACGTTGATCTGAAAAGCGCTGATGGATTCCGTGTGACAGAATTGAATAACGGTCGTTCGAATGTAAATTTCAGCTGGCATGTTGTGTGCAACCGTGCAGACAGCAAGGTGAATGGCGTTACAACATCTTTGTATGAAGATGTTCGCTTACCTGAATTCAAAGGATCTGAAACAAACTCACGTCCGGTACCTACATCAGTACAAGTGAAAGAGAAGGCACAACCGGCTCCGACTCCGGCAGAGAAACCGAATTCCCCATTGAATAATTCGGCTCCAAGCGGCGTTAAACCGCGCTAAGGGATCATAGATTTTAAAGACAAAGCGATCTTCTGAAAAGAGGATCGCTTTTTTATTGATCTGCTGTTGCAGTTTAGCCCTGACAGAGCGTGTTACCGTTGGTTCTTACGGTAAATTCCATTGGAGAAATACCAACGTAACAGCGATGGCAGGAAAGCAGTTGATTTGATGTGCTGCTGATGCGCTACAAAAAGAAAAGCTTCCCTTTTGAGGAAGCCTTTCTGAAAAATATTGAAATGATTAAGCGTCGATTTTCGCGTACTTCGCGTTCTTCTCAATGAACTCGCGACGTGGCGGAACGTCATCACCCATTAACATAGAGAAGATGCGATCTGCTTCTGCGGCACTTTCGATTGTTACTTTGCGCAGTGTTCGGTTTTCAGGATTCATGGTTGTTGACCACAACTGTTCTGCGTTCATTTCACCGAGACCTTTGTAACGTTGCACGCCAACTGAACTCTCTTTGCCTTCTCCGGCAAGTTCTTTGATGTGAGCTGCACGTTGTTCTTCTGTCCAGCAATAACGTTCCTCTTTACCTTTTTTCACGAGGTAAAGCGGCGGTGTTGCAATGTACAGATAACCGTTCTCGATAATTTCTTTCATCTGACGGAAGAAGAAAGTCATGATGAGCGTAGAGATGTGACTTCCGTCAACGTCCGCATCGGTCATGATAACAACTTTGTGATAGCGTAGTTTTTCAAGATTGAGAGCACGCTCGTCTTCTGCTGTTCCGCGATAAACTCCGAGAGCTGTGAAGATGTTTTTGATTTCCTCGTTCTCGTAGATCTTGTGTTCCATTGCTTTCTCGACGTTAAGAATTTTACCTCTTAACGGCATGATCGCCTGGAAGGCGCGGTTACGGCCCTGTTTCGCAGTTCCGCCCGCTGAATCTCCTTCGACAAGGAACAGCTCGCATTTGCTTGGATCGCTTTCGGAGCAATCGGCCAGTTTACCCGGTAGACCGCCACCTGTAAGCGCGCCTTTGCGCTGCACAAGTTCACGTGCTTTACGTGCAGCGTGACGCGCAGTAGCGGCGAGAATTACTTTATCAACGATCATGCGTGCCTGTTTGGGATGTTCTTCCAAATACTGACTCAACATATCGCTTACAGCGGCACTTACAACACCGTCGATGTCGCTGTTGCCGAGTTTGGTTTTCGTTTGTCCTTCGAATTGCGGTTCAGCAACCTTCACTGAAATCACGGCAGTCAATCCTTCGCGGAAGTCATCACCATTGATTTCGAACTTCAGTTTGGAGAGCATTCCGTTTTTCTCAGCGTAATTTTTCAGCGTGCGTGTCAATCCGCGACGGAATCCGGCAACGTGTGTACCGCCTTCGTGTGTATTGATGTTGTTTACGTAAGAGTGAAGGTTCTCGCTGAATGAAGAGTTATACTGCATTGCCACTTCAACAGGAACACCATTACGTTCACCTTCCATGTAAATAACATCTTCAATCAGCTTTTCGCGGTTCGCATCAAGGAAAGCAACGAATTCGCGAAGGCCGCCTTGCGAAAGGAATTGTTCACTCACAGGAAAACCGTCATCATTCTTCACACGAAGGTCAAACAGCGTGATCGAAATACCTTTGTTCAGGTACGCCAATTCGCGCATGCGGCTTGCCAGTGTTTCGTAGTTGTACTCCGAAACAAGGAAAATAGTGGTGTCAGGATAGAAATGAACTTCCGTTCCGGTGAGATTGCTCTCCCCTACTTCCTTCACGGAGTACAGTGGTTTCCCGATTTCAAATTCCTGTTGCCAGATTTTCCCTTGACGGTGCACAGTTACTTTCAGATGTTTTGAAAGTGCATTAACACAGGAAACGCCGACGCCGTGCAATCCACCGGAAACCTTGTAGGAATCCTTATCGAATTTTCCGCCGGCATGAAGCACTGTAAGTACAACTTCCAGAGCAGAGCGTTTTTCTTTCGGGTGCATATCCACCGGAATACCACGTCCGTCATCTTTAACGGAAATGGAATTGTCCTCGTGGATGGTTACCACAATATTTTTACAATGACCTGCGAGTGCTTCGTCGATTGAGTTATCTACAACCTCATAAACGAGGTGATGTAAGCCTTTCACGCCAACGTCACCAATGTACATTGCAGGGCGCTTTCTAACGGCCTCCAGCCCTTCCAGAACCTGTATACTATCTGCCGAATAATCGGACTCCTGTTTTTCTTTCACGATGTCTTCCATATAATTAAAAGCCCGTGAAATCGGGCTTATTTTTTTGGTACACAAATGTACGAAAACATAAGCCTTTTACTCTTCATTTTCATTGGGGAAACACCGGTACTTATCAACAAAAATGTTAATAAAATCCAGCTCTGAAATTTGGCAAAAAGGAAGGCCTTATTTGACCCGTTTCAGCTGCCTGATCAGAAGGTGTAAGTAAGGCCTGCCATGAAGTTAAACTTCTGCGTAGGATAACCGTACCAGCGTTGGTAACGCTGATTGGCTACGTTGCGTAAATCGAGGTACAGAGACAGGAATTTGTTGTAACGGTACTCGAATCCGAGATTGACGTCAGTAATCCCTTTCAGATTGACCGTATTGTACACGCCGTTGCTTCCTGTGCGCGCATATTGCCCGTTCAGATAATACACCTCAGCACGCGCTATGATCTTATCCTGAATGTTGTAATTGGCGATCAAATTCAAACGCAAAGTAGGTGTGTGCCAAGGATGCGATTCCACATCCATCTTGTATTGATACCAGTCACCACCGGCAATAACCTTGATTTTCTCAAGTTTCTGCCATCCGAGTTGTCCGCCAATGTGAACAACATCTGCTCCGTCGTAGATCACGTCAAACTTGTTCTGCATCACATCCTGAGCAAAGACAGTATTCACGAACAGAGGCATGTTTTTCAGCTCGTAGCGTGAAGCAGATACCTGATAGAAGATTTCGGCACTGATACTTCCTTTCAATCCGGCTTCGAGTTCAAACAAACGCTGTGTGTTTCTCATATCAGTAGCAACGCCCGACATGATAAACGGATTGGTAACAACAAGTGAGTGATAGTTGTTTCGATCCAGACGTCCGGACAATGAAATGTACGGGATGATGATGTGGTTTACGATATCGTAACTGAAATACGCTTGAGGATAGAAATAAGTTCCTCCACCGAGATTTGTTTCGTGGTAGATTCCTAATCCAGCTGAGGCGTGAATCTTTTTTCCACGCGCTGTAAAACGCGGATTGAAATGTACGATTGTAGTAGCGGATGTGTCGCCGAGACCGCTTACACGGTTGTAATCCACTCCGAAATCGGCATCGAGATATTCAGTGCGAATGTAACGGCCGGCAACGGCGTTCAACATTACGCGGTCTTCTGTAACACCGAAACGGTTGTCGAAATGATTATAACCGATGCGTATGTTGTGATTCACCATTTCAGAATCCGAGTAGAAACTTTTCAATCCTCCGTTCACTTCGAAGAAATTGTATTTCTGCCGGGAGAAATCTTTGGTGAACGTATTCGCCTCAACGGGGCTGCCGTAATTGTAAACCACATTGCGATCAAAACCGAAATCGCCGGACAACTCATGCTTTTTCAGATAGCGCTTGCCGAAAATATCAGCGTGCTGTGTGCTGAATCCCGCGAATTCACCTGCTACGTTCTTAGGGCCGCTTCCTGCTGAATAATGACCAAGACCTAATCCCCATGCGCCCGTCTTCGATCGTGTAGACATGAGATTGAACTCGCCCATGAGCGAAGAATAATTCCCCACTCCCACTTTAGCGTATGCACGATACAATTTCTGCAATGGCTCGCTGCCCATTTTTGCAGCTTTGATAGTATCCAGCTCAAATGAAGTAGACACTTTGTGCGACTGAATTCCGTAGTTGAATTTCGGTGCTGCAAGCACTGTGTCTTTCGTGCGTGCTGCTTCCGGAAGTTTGCGCACATTGGTGCGAATCACCGGTGAAGGATCGTTCGTTGCATCAATCTGATACGTTTGTGCTGACAGTTGCGCAGCGCAAAGGATCGCGAATATGAAAATCAGTTTCTTCATTGTCCACCTCCGTTTCCTTCTTCAAAGAGTTTGTTATCGTCGGGATTTCCGAGCGGAATGATCATGTCGTCTTCGCGTTTCTGCGGTGTTCTGTTCTGCAACGCATCTAGCCAGGATATTTTCTCCTGTGCTTTCTTGACGTGCGCAGGTGAATCGCCGTTTTCAATGTACCAGTTGAGCACCACACGCGCTTTGGAAGTGTCTTTCAATGCAAGGTGATTATCCGCCAACAGCAACCAACCTTCTGCAGACCAATCGGAAAACGCATCGTAATCGTTGATGTGTTTCAGAATAGCTGATTCCACAGCTTTAGACGGCTTCGTTCTGTATTTGATTTCGCAGATACGGAAACTTGCTTCAGCAGCATAGGTTGTATTCGGAGCCTGAGAAGGAACCAATGCAAAGTTCTTTTCAGCAGCAGCGTAATTACCCGATTCCATTTCCGATTTTCCTTTGAGGTAATTCGCCTGACCAAGGATATCATTCGGAAGTCCTTTGATGGTAAGAACTTTTCCCGCGTAAGTATAAGCGGAGTCCATCATATTCTGGAACAGATAACAGCGCATCAGATTCACTTTGGCGTCGTTCTGATCCGGCACACTGCGCGCTTCAGTTTCGAGTCGCTGATACATGCGGGTTGCATTCGGCCAATCTTTCTGCGAGTAGTAAATAAATCCGCAACGCTTCAATGCCACTTCCGTGTATTTAGTTTGTCCTTTATCCAGAATTGCATTGTAACTGCCCAATGCAGAAGCGAAATCGTTGGCTTTGAAGGAACATTCAGCACGCATGTAATGAACTTCTGTGATGTACATACCTGAAGGATACTTCAGGATGTATTTATTCGCTTGCGACAATGCTTCAGTGCAATTTCCGAGATTGTAGAACTTCGCTGCGAATGCATATGATGTACTGTCAGCAACAGCAGTTGATTCAGAGAATCCAACTGAAGCGGCATATGTTTCCCACTGATCAAGTTGATTCTTGGCGAGATACATGTCCTTGATTTCGCGCATGAGATCATTAAACTCCTGCGTCCCTTTACCCTTGATCAGATCCACGGCTTTCTTGTACATGGAAAGCGCGTTATCGTAATCGCTCTTGATTCGATAGATCTGTCCCATGTTAGTCAGACTGGAAACTGCAAACGGCCCTTTCGGATCATTCAGATAAACATCGTTGTAAGCGCGCAAAGCCTCATCGTACTTTTTCAATTCGTGAAGCGTACGTGCTTCCTGATATTGTCCGTTGGCGAGGTAAGTGGAAGCAGGATACGTTTCACGCATTTTCCGCAGCACGTTTGCTTTCTCGTCTTTCTTTCCGAGATAACCAAACGCCATTGCTTGCTGATACATTGCATAATCTTTGTTTACCGCAGAAGCTGTTGGCGTCGCAACTGCCTTGCCATAGAATTCAGAAGCGTTAATAAAGTCCGCGTTGCGGAAGTAGCCATCACCCATGCACAGATACGCATCGAAAATGCGATCGTTGGAATCATTCGGTCCTTTGTTGGTGATGTATTTACGGAACCAGACTACAGATTCTGTATAGTTCTTCTTTTCAAAGTAACAGTAACCGATGTTGTAATTGGCTGTATTATAATTCGGCAATACAGTTGCACCCGGAGTAATCAGAAACTGCTTGTATGACACAACAGCTTTCGTGTATCCTGCAGTATCCGTTCCGTTTTCCGCCATTGCGTAATAGCATTCACCTTTCCAGTAGTGTGCATTCGAATTCAATTCGCGACTGAGAGGATAAGTGAGTGACTTATCGAAATGCTTGATTGCTTCCGGGTAATTTTTCTGGTTGAACAATTCGATAGCTCTGTTGTACGCCACTTTCTGGTGTGTTGCTTGCATTGCTACTGAAGGCGACTTGATGCTTTCAATAGAAGCAAGCGCCTGTGCGTAGTTGGTGGAACTCAGATAAGCATTCGTGAGCAAAATGTAGGCTTCATCCTTTCTAGGTGAATTCGGAAACTCTGCGATGTAATTGTTACAAGCTACGATCGCTTCATTGAACGGACTGAATGAAAGTTCGTAGCACAAACGTGCGTAGTTGAAAAGCGCATCTTCACGTATGATCATATCGTGTTTCATTGAAGACGCTTTTCCGAATGAGTTGCGGGCAGAAAGTTTGTCACCTGTACGAACGTAGCAATCGGCCAAATGATACCATGCGTTCTGCGCAAGAACATCGGCTGAATCTGCTGCTGCTGCTTCGAGGAAAGGAATTGCTTTTGAAGCTGAATCGGTTTTGTAGTACGAATAACCGAGTTCGTAAGATTCTTCACGCGTTAATTGCGCGTCAGCGGCGCGGTGCTTTTCAAGAAAAGGAATTGCCTCCTTGTAACGGTTCGTGCGGTAGTACGAAGCTCCGATGATGTGCGCAATCTCATGCACTTTTTTCGTGTCTGCTGAGTCGAGCAACGGAGGAGCGAAAGCGATTACTTCATTGTATTTTCCCTGGAGGTAATAAATCTGTGAAATGTACCATGGAGTAACAGGTCCGAAAGTAGGGTCGTTCTGCAGTTTCAGAAAACCTGCCAATGCGGTTTCATAGTTGCCTTCCAGATAAGCGATGTGCGAGTAGTAATAATTTGCCGCAGGAGAGTACTTCGAATTGATGTCGCGGATTTCGAAGAAGTCGCTTTTCGCAGAATCAGTATGACCTAAAGCGTAGTGAGAATATCCGCGTTTGAAATAGAACTCCGAAAGTTCATCTTTCTGCAGGTCGTAAATTTCCACCAAGCGGAACCAGATGAGAGCTTCATCGTAATCTTTCTTGCGGTAGTTGTAACGCCCGAGTTGAAAGTGAACCATTCGGCAGCGTGAACTTTCCGGATGATTGCTGAGAAAGTTTTTAAGTCGCACTTCAGCGTCCTTGTGAAAGAGTTCCATTGCGCAGATCGCCGCATAATATTCAGCATCGGTAGCCAGCAGACTGTTTTTATCCGTTGCATTGCGTACAACATCATCAAAAACATTCTGAGCTTCGGCGAACTTTTGTTTGGAGAACAGATCCAAGCCGTTGCGGTATGCCGCATCATCCGCAACAACAGCCTGAGTTTGCTGCGCGAACATTTCCGCAGCGGGCACAAAAAACAGCAGACTGAAGAGAAGAAAAATTCTGTACAAACCCATTACTTAACAGTTTAGCGAATAAAGGTAGTATGGGTGTTTTCATAGCTCCGGGACGTGCATTTGTATTTATCAACGTGAACGTGTTGAAATTATTGCATGAAAATTAAAGCTGTAAGCCGTTCCTGAGCGATGAATGCGACTTAAAACTGAGTAGGTTTGCAGAGCATGGAACAGGAAGCAATCATTTCGCTCGATAAAGTTTCGATTTTTCAGAAACACAACATGGTTCTGAATAATGTTAAATTTTCAGTAGCTAAGGGCGAATTCATTTTTCTGCTCGGAAAAACGGGCAGCGGGAAAAGTTCATTAATCAAGACACTTTACTGCGATGTTCCGTTCAAACAGGGAGAAGCACGCATTGCAGGGTTTGATCTCTCGAAAATCAAAACGAAAGAAATTCCTTATCTGCGTCGGAAAACCGGAATCATCTTCCAGGATTTTCAGTTGCTTTACGACAGGACGGTGAACGAGAATCTGACTTTCGTGATGAAAGCAACAGGCTGGAGTGATAAAAAGAAAATTGAAGATCGTGCGCAGGAAGTTCTGGATAAAGTAGGTCTTGCTACAAAAGGTCACAAGATGCCGCATGAATTATCCGGAGGTGAACAGCAGCGTGTTTCTATTGCACGAGCCTTGCTGAATAATCCGGAAGTGATTCTTGCTGATGAGCCGACCGGTAATCTGGATCCGGAAACTTCGGAAGGAATTATTCGATTGCTTCGAGATATCAGTTCAACCGGAACAGCGGTGATTATTGCAACTCACGACATGCTTGTAGTGAGTAAATTTCCTGCAAGAACGCTTCGTTGCGAAAACGGAGAAGTTCAGGAAATCAGCGTAACAGCTTAAGGATTTTTTCGGCGTTCTTCTGATTGGAGAATCTGTCTCCAAGAACCTTTGTGCGGGTTTCAATATCCGATGAAGCAAAAGGTACAGAAGCTATTTTCTCTATGGAAATCCGCATTGCTTCGGCGTCGTCTGCGATAATGCAAGCAGATTCCACGCCTGTATTTGCGACCATAGGACTGTTCACTACACAATGACGACCGTTGAACAATGCAGCAAGCAACTTCAACTTAATTCCGGTAGCTTGAAACGTAGGCAACACGTTAATGTGAGCCGTATGAATCAAACGATCAATTTCCGCTGTGGAAATGCCGGCTTTGATTTCAATGTTATTGAATCGCGCAGCAGCAGTCTTTAATTCTTCTGAAGGTTTGTTGCCCGCAATTACCAAGCGATACTTCAGTTTGCTGAACACTTCGTTAACAAGGAACAGCGCTGCCTGATTGTTCTCTCCTACTTCGAGATTACCGTGATACAATGCAAAATCCCCTGATCCTGCAGGCGTATTCACTGATTCATTCGGATGAAATGCCATCACATGCTGTACACCTTTGTATCGCGATGAAAGTTGATCAGCGTCGGCGGGAGAAATAGCAAGTATGTGTTGCGCGTGATTCAAAACCGATTCGAATCGTTTCAGCTTGACAGCTTCTCTTTCAAAATATTTTCTGCGGAAGAAAGTACGTTCAACACGAGCCAGTCCGCTGTAATAATCGTGCTCGATATTGTGCGTGCGTACAATCTTTACTTTGCCTTTCAATTCTTCAGAAGACAAGTAAGCACAAGAATGCAATCCTTCGAAGAGAACCGGAATTTTATCAGAACTTAAAGTCTGAAGCAGTGAAGGTGATTTTCGAGTAGCCACGATGAATGGAACCGAAGACAACAATGCCAAAGGTGAAGTGTTTCTCGAATAATAACTCACATTCGCACAAACTTCATTGAGTTTTTCACTCGCAGGGCGACCATATTGGAAACAATGTAAATGAATCTTCACTCCCAACTGATGTAAAGCACGGAGCTTGTAATAGACGTCAATCACTCCGCCGTAATCGGGAGGAGAAGGAACGTCAAAAGAAACAATATGCAGATCGACCGGGTTCATTAAAGAAACTGCGAATATACACTCTTCAGAACTTCCTCTTCCGTTTCCCAACACAAAACAGAAGCGGCATTCAGAGCATTAGCTTTCCAGGTTTCGTATTCCGCTGAGGAAAATGCTTCACTAATTCCCTTCGCTACATCATCAGGTGTAACCGAAGGAATCACGATACCGACTTTATAATTGCGCACAATCGCGGCAACTTCCGGCAACTCTGAAGCAAGTACAGGAACACCGGCGTGTATGTAATCGAAAATCTTATTCGGAAGACTGAACTTGTAGTTGATGTTGGTCGGCTTATCTAATGTCACTCCCAAATCAGCAATAGCAGTGTAAGCACGTAATTTTTCATGCGGCACTTTTCCGGTAAAGATCACGCGCGACTCCAATTGCTTTTCCTGAACACGTTTCTTGAGAAACGGAATTACATCACCGCTGCCAACGATCACGAGTGTAACATTCCTGATCAGACTCATTGCGTCAACAAGTTCTTCTGCTCCGCGATCAATGTTGATTCCTGCGCCTTGCAACAAAACAATTTTACCTTGCTCAGGAAGATTGAGTTCCTGTCTCGTCATCGTGCTTATAGCCGGTTTTGAAAAACGCGGCATATTGCGGACTACAAGCGGACGAATCCCATAGCGTGATTCAAACCAGGATGCAATGGAATTATTGACTGTAAATACATAGCTAAGTTTCGGGAACAATCTCGCTTCAAGTTTGCGCCAGATATTCTGTTTCGAAGGTCGTGATACCAGTTCAGGGACTTCCGTGAAAATTTCATGCGAATCATACACGAGCGGAATTTTCTTCCATCGCGAAATAATGCTGTTTGGCCAAAGTGTATCCAGATCATTGGATACGAGTAAATCCTGTTTATTAAACAACAAGAACAGGAACAACCGCAACTGAAAAAACGCGTAGAATAAAACACCTTTTTCAAAAAGCAATTTCATTCGTTTGGTCCGGTAATTACGCTCAGCCAAAGGCAAACTTTTCGCTTGTTTACGTCCAACCAGCGTCACATCAAAACCCATTGCCGTCAACGTTTCACAAACTTTGTGTACGCGTTGATCGGTTACAAGATCGTTGATTACGGAGACAGTGACTTTTTTCACACTCAGGTGTTGATGCCCCGAAAATAACGAATTATACGGGGTTGCTATTTATTTACCTTTGTTGAACGATGAAACCTGAAGAAAATTATTCGCTGCGAGGTTACAATACATTCGGAATGGATGTAAGCGCGAGGTATTTCGCGAAATTCACGAATGAAGATACCCTTGATGCTTTAGCGCGCACGAAAGAATGGCAGGAATCGAATCCCCTGATTTTAGGTGGCGGAAGCAACTTGTTGTTTACGAAAGACGTGGATAAACTGGTTGCCTATAATCAGATTAAGGGTATTGAAAATCGTGGTGGTGATGATGATTACGTATATCTGCGTGTAGGCGCCGGAGAAGTGTGGCATGATTTCGTGATGTATTGCATTGCGAACAATTATGGAGGCGTTGAGAATCTTTCATTGATCCCGGGAAGTGTGGGCGCTGGTCCAATGCAGAATATCGGAGCTTATGGTGTTGAGTTGAAGGATGTATTCCATGAACTGGAAGCGTATCACATCGAAGGCAGATACTTTGTGAAATTCAGAGCGCATGAATGTCATTTCGGTTACCGTGAAAGTGTTTTCAAAAATAAATTCCGTAATCAGTTTGTGATTTCACGTGTGACGTTCAAACTGCGCAAGCAACCGATGTTCAATACTACATACGGCGCAATTGAGAAAGAGCTTGAGAAGATGGGCGTTCACGAGCTTTCGGTGAAGGCTATAAGTGATGCAGTGATAAATATCCGCAGAAGCAAACTTCCCGATCCGGCGAAAATCGGTAACGCTGGAAGTTTCTTTAAGAATCCTGTTGTGAGTGCAACGCAATTTGAAATACTCAAATTGAAATTCCCTGACATAGTTTCGTATCCTTCCGGAGAAGATTACAAACTTGCAGCCGGTTGGCTAATTGAAAATTGCGGATGGAAAGGATTCCGTGAAGGGGATGCAGGTGTTCACAAAGATCAGGCACTTGTTCTGGTGAACTATGGCGGTGCTAAAGGCAAAGAGATTTTTGATCTCTCAACACGCATCTTGTCGTCCGTTCACGAAAAATACGGAGTGGATCTTGAGCGTGAAGTGAACATTTTTTAGTTCGCCGCTGCGTAATCAGGCAGAAAGAATTTCAGCGCCGAGTTTCTTCAATTCATTCCAGAATTCCGGGAACGATTTCTTCACTACTTCGGGATCATTCATGCGTAACTGCGGATAAACCATTGCAAGCGGTGCGAATGCCATTGCCATTCTGTGATCTTCGTAAGTTTCAATTACAGGATCAACAATTGTGTTGCCATCGAATGATCGAATTTCCAGAATTCCTTTACCGGGTTCTTCGCATTTCACTCCGAACTTTTCAAGCTCTGTAATTACAGCATGAATTCGATCTGTTTCTTTCACACGAAGCGTATTCAATCCGCGCATCAGCAAAGGAATCTTTTTAACAGCTGCAACCACGGCACAAGTTTGCACGATGTCCGGAGTGTCTTCAAAATCGAATGCGAATGCTTTAGGCTTATAGTGGTTCGGCGTGAGACGTACTCCGCCCTCTTCGAAAGTTGTACTTACTCCCAGAAACGGGAACAACAACGCACAAACAGAATCGCCTTGCAAACTGTTTGCCTGCAATCCTTCCAGAAAAATATCACCTTCATCACTCAATGCAGCCAGCGCATAGAAATACGATGCTGCGCTCCAATCTGCTTCAACTCGAAACTGATTCACAGCATCATCAACTGTATACTTTTGGTTGCTGACTGAAAGTGTATCTCCATCCCAAATACTGTAAACATGAAAACGTTCCATGATTCGGGTGGTCATGAGAATATACGGCATGGAAGCAACCGGACCTTTAAAACGAATCACAAGTCCGTTATGTAATGTAGGTGCGATCAACAGCAGCGCAGTAACAAACTGACTGCTCACACTTCCATCTAATTCAATTTGTCCGCCCTTCAATCGTGTTCCTGTAATTTCTATCGGCGCGTAACCTTCTTCGCCTTTGTATTCAATTTGTGCGCCGAGATCACGAAGTGCGTTGACAAGAATTCCCAACGGTCGCTTTTTCATTCTTGCAGAACCTGTAAGAATTCTCTTACCGGGCAATCCTGCAAAAAGTGCAGTGAGGAATCGCAATGTAGTTCCCGCAGGACCGCAATCGTAAACCGGATCAGTGTCGCCTGCTTCAACGCGCATGAGCAACTCATGCAAAACCTGCGAATCCTGTGCGTTTGAGATATCTCTCATGGGTTCTTTTTGCCCGGTGATTGCGTGAATGATCTGCAAACGATTGCATTCACTCTTCGAGAGCGGCAAGGAAATCCGTCCGGACAATTTTTTCGGTATTGATATGCGAACTGTATGCGAGGGGTTTGTCATACTTGATTTACGCAAGGGAACGATAATATTTCAGGCTTTCAAGAATCAGACTTGTGGTAACTGTTTTATCATAAACCGAAACACCGATGTCTTCCAACAGCACCATTCGTATTTCACCACCGGAGTTCTTTTTATCGTGGCGCATGAGTTCCAAAATCCTGTGATCGTCCATTGCATTCAGTTCCTGAAACGAAAAATACCACAAAATGTTCTCTTTTATTTCATTCAGACAATCTTCCGACAAACTCGCCAGATGAGTGGAGATATACGCTTCGCAAATCATCCCGATTGCCACAGCTTCACCATGTAACAGCGTGCGCTCACCGCGCTCGATAAACAGACTTTCAATTGCATGACCAATTGTATGTCCGAAGTTGAGCTTCATGCGTTCACCCGACTCTTTCGGATCACGCGATACAATTTCTGATTTGATACGAATTGAATCACGGATAAAATCTTCGATTATCTCCACATCCTGCATTTCCGCTGAATAACATTGATTCCAGTAATCTTTATCTGCAATCAATCCGTGCTTCAAAATTTCTGCGAGTCCGGAAGTGTATTGACGTGCATCCAATGTTTTCAGAAATCCCGAATAAATAAATACTTCCTCCGGTTCAGCGAAAAATCCGATTTCATTCTTGAGCACTCCGAGATCAACACCCGTTTTTCCACCGATAGAGGCATCAACTTGTGCAAGTAAAGTAGTTGGGATATTCACGAAAGCAATTCCTCGTTTGAATGCAGAAGCGACGAAACCTCCTAAATCAGTAACGACCCCGCCACCTAAATTAATCAGGAGGGATTTTCTATCAGCGCCCAATTCACTCAAAGCCATCCAAACCTGTGCGCACGTTTCAATGTTCTTATTGACTTCGCCGCTTTCAATTTCCACAACTTCCGCTTCCAGCAACTTGGGAACGCGCGTCACCAATTCAGGCATGCAGTGATTCATGGAATTCTCATCTGCCAGGATAAACAAGGATGAAAATCGGCCCGATTTGAGTAAGGAATTCAGTCGTTCAAAAACCGTTTCGCCGTAAAATAAATTCGCTCCGGAGTCTGTCCTGATACTTGTCATATAAACAAAGAAACGAAATCAACCCTGAACAAACCGAAAATGCGGTGAAAGTCTATGAACAATGCTGCGTTAAATCATGTTACGGGGCGATCAATTTCCTAATTTTGCGCACGACCTGAACGTTATGGTTTCATTCGACAACACAGAAGTAGCATTTTCAGGAAAATCCGATGGAGATCTCAAGAGATCTTACTGGCTTTTCAAAGTTATATCCAGTCCTGCAATTGTAAATATCGGACAAGGCCTTACCAACTTTGCGTTAGCGATTCGCTTTCCTGTTGGCTGGATCATCAAGCCTACGATTTTCAAGCAGTTTGTAGGCGGAGAAAACATCGAAGAGTGTTCCAGAACAATTGCCGCTTTAGGCAAGTACAAAGTCGGGACAATTC
>JBJOKQ010000033.1:0-21643 GCA_046046005.1 Bacteroidota bacterium
TTCCACGATAAGACGTACAGTAACACTCTGTACACGTCCTGCGGAAAGAGAAGGTTTTACCTTCTTCCACAAGATCGGTGACAATTCAAAACCAACGAGACGATCAAGAATGCGTCGCGCTTGCTGCGCATCCACCAAATGACGATCGATTTTTCTTGGCGATTCAATCGCTTTCAGAATAGCCGGCTTGGTAATTTCGTGAAAAACGATGCGGCGTGTTTTCTTATCATCCAGCTTCAACGCTTCTGATAAGTGCCATGAAATTGCTTCTCCTTCACGGTCCTCATCCGTTGCGAGCCACACAATATCCGCGTCTTTAGCCAACTTTTTCAGTTCTGCAATTACGCGTTCCTTGTCCGGAGAAATTTCATAATTCGGGGTGAATCCTTTTTCTGTATCTACAGCGAGTCCTTTTTTCACAAGGTCCCGCACATGACCAAAACTTGACTTCACGGTAAAGTCTTTACCGAGAAAATTTTCGATTGTTTTTGCCTTAGCAGGCGACTCCACGATAACTAAATTCTTTGCCATCAGCTCTTTACTTTTTATTACAACACTTGAATTTTACCGGATTTTTCAGTTCCGGAGGCTGCAAAGAAAAAGAAGAGAACTTCAATTTTCCAAATCCGGCACCCCGCGAACCGGGCTTACCTATATATATATAGGTAGATTTTTGAATGTTTTTTGATTTACAAATCTGTCATTTTGTCAGTGGGTGTAAATTTTGGTAACTTTGTGTCCCCGAAAAACCGGGGAAGCCGAAAAAAGGAACAGATGGAAGAAAAAGTGATTGATGAAAGCAGACAAGGTGAAGCGTTGATGTTGCAAGACAGCAATCAAGGAAAGCGCAAGCTTTTTCTGGAGAGTTACGGGTGTCAGATGAATTTCTCGGACAGTGAAATTGTAGCGTCCATTTTGAAGAATGATGGGTTTTCCACTACCCAGGATTTCACAGAGGCAGATGTGATATTCGTTAATACATGTGCAATTCGTGAAGGTGCGGAACAGCGTGTTCGCAATCGTTTGGTTGAGTTCAAGCGTGCGAAGAAAAAGAAGCCGGAGTTGATTGTTGGTGTATTGGGTTGTATGGCTGAGCGATTGAAAGAAAAATTTCTGGACGAAGAAAAAATCGTTGACATCGTAGTTGGTCCTGATTCGTATCGTGATTTACCGAATCTCATTGGTAAAGTTGAAGGCGGACAGAAAGCGGTGAATGTGATTCTTTCCAAAGAAGAAACGTATGCAGACATTACACCAGTACGATTGGACAGGAATGGTGTCAGTGCATACATCAGCATTATGCGCGGATGTGATAACATGTGTTCGTTCTGTGTTGTGCCGTTTACGCGAGGACGCGAACGATCACGCGATCCTGAGAGTATTGTTAAAGAAGCAAAAGAACTATTTGAACAGGGATACCGGGAAGTAACTTTGCTTGGACAGAATGTAGATTCCTACATTTTTGCAGGCGGAGGATTGAAAAAAGACATTCTCACTGAAGAGCAAAAAGCAAACGCAACCACATTCGCACAACTGTTGGAAATGGTCGCACAAATTCATCCTGATCTGCGCATACGTTACAGCACGTCTAATCCACGCGACATGACAGATGATGTGTTGCATGTGATGGCGAAATATGAGAACATTTGTAAATATGTTCACCTTCCAGTTCAAAGCGGAAGTACGCGCGTGCTTGAAATAATGAATCGCGGGTACACGAGAGAACAATACATGGATCGGATAAATGCGATCAAGCGGATCATGCCTGACTGTGCGATTTCATCTGATATCATAACCGGATTCTGCACTGAAACCGAAGAAGAGCATCAGGAAACGTTGTCACTGATGGAATGGGCAGAATATGATTTCTCCTACATGTTTGCGTATTCGGAACGACCGAAAACATTAGCCGAACGTCAGTATAAGGATGATATTCCGGAAGAAGTGAAGAAGCGTCGGCTTGCAGAAGTGATTGCTTTTCAGCAAAAACTTTCGGAGAAAAAAATCAAAGCGCAGGTTGGAAGAGTACATCGTGTTTTGATTGAACACGAGTCGAAAAAATCGACGGACATGTGGGCAGGCAGAAATACATACAATGCGGTTGTTGTTTTTCCGAAAGAGAATTACAGGAAAGGTGAGTATGTGAATGTGATGGTGGATAGTTGTTCGAGGACGACGTTGATCGGGAAAGTGATTATTTAAAGACGGATTTGTTTAATGACAATACAGGATATAAAACAACGCTTCGGCATTATCGGTACGACACCACAACTGGATCGTGCGATTGATATTGCCGTGCAAGTGGCGCCAACGGATCTGGCAGTGCTGATCAATGGAGAAAGCGGAACCGGGAAAGAAGTATTTCCGCAGATCATTCATCAAATGTCGGCGCGAAAACACGGCCCATACATTGCGGTGAACTGCGGAGCAATTCCGGAAGGAACAATTGACTCTGAACTTTTCGGTCACGAAAAAGGATCATTTACCGGCGCGACAGAAGCGCGCAAAGGATATTTTGAAGTTGCAGACGGCGGAACAATTTTCCTGGATGAAGTTGCTGAAATGCCGATGGCCACACAAGCGCGGTTGCTGCGTGTATTAGAGACCGGCGAATTCATTCGCGTAGGATCGTCAAAAGTTCAGAAAACCAATGTGCGTGTGGTTGCAGCTACTAACGTTCATATTCCGGAAGCTATAGGAAGAGGAAAGTTCAGAGAAGATTTGTACTACCGACTGAATACCGTTCCTATTCTGTTGCCGCCGCTGCGCGATCGTCGACAGGACATTCATTTGCTGTTCCGGAAATTTGCAGCTGATTTTGCTGCGAAGTACAGAATGCCGGTGATTAAGCTGTTGTCAGATGCGGAGAAACTGCTCGTGAATTATTACTGGCACGGAAATATCCGTCAGTTGAAAAATGTAACGGAACAACTTTCCATCATTGAAAAAGCGAGAGAGATTGATGCGGAAACATTGAAGAAATATTTGCCGGATCATCAATCCGCAATGTCAGGAGTTCCTGTACTTGCACGCACGCAGCCAACCGGAAACGAAGCTCAGGAAAGAGATTTCCTCTTTCAATTGTTACAGCAAATGCGCACCGAGCTGAATGATCTCAAAGCGCTGACGATGCAATTGATTCAGAACGGGGGGCGTATAACACCGGAAGTACTTCAGCAAAGCGGCTCTGTAATACAAAAACACTTTTCAGATTATCAAAGTCAGCCTGCCGCTGTTCATAACAGCGACGAAGCGGTGGTAATCCACCAGCCTTCGTGGAATAATTCTCATGATGAAATTCTCGCAACAGAAGAAGTAGTTGAGGACTCTCTGAGTTTGCAGGATAAAGAAATTGAGTTGATTACAAAAGCTCTGGACAAACATCGCGGCAAACGAAAAAATGCGGCGAAAGAACTCGGTATTTCAGAGCGTACATTGTACAGAAAGATCAACGAATACAACATCAAAGGATGAGCAGCAAACTAACATACCTGGCTGTTGCACTTTCACTGTTTGTGTTGAGTCTGTTTTCGTGCAAGCATATTCAGTACAATCAAACAGGAGCCGGTGGCCGAACGCTTGACGACTCCGTTACGGTTTCAGTTTTGCTGTTTTCAAACTCTGCTCCGTTGGCTAAACCTTCATTGGCACAAACAATGACCGAATCGTTGCGTGATTTTGTTCAGCGTCAAACACGATTCACGTTGCTTCCCTCAGGTGGAGATTTGAATTACGAAGGAGAAATTACAGGATATTCAGTAGCACCGGTAGCAATTACAGGTGGCGCAACGGATCAGGCTTCGTTGAATCGACTAACAATAATTGTCAAAGTGAAATACACGGACGACATTGAAGATCGTTACAGTTTCGAAGGAAATTTCAGTCGATTTGCGGATTTCCCAAGTACAACCGATATTTCGAGTGTGGAAGACGCCTTGATTAAAGAAATTACGGACCAGATCACTCAGGACATTATCAACCGATCAATTTACGCGTGGTGATGAACTCGAAGCAGATTTTGGAATGGGTAAAAAAACCGGGATTATCCGGAAGAGAAGAAGGTGCACAACTGGATTCTCTTCTGCAATCTTATCCGTATTTTCAAACTGCGCAACTGTTGTACATTAAAAACCTTCACAATCAAGGAAGTTTTCTTTACAACAATCAGCTTAAGACAACAGCAATTTATGTAGCCGATCGTAAAGTGTTGTATGATCTGATCAAACGCAAAGACATAGCTGAGCCTATTGAAGAAACAACACTTTCGAAGATTGAAACTGTTACGTCAATTGAAGAGCAAAAACCGGAAATAAAATCTGCTCCGCCGAAATTTCCGGAGAAACGATTTGTTTCCAATCCTGATGAATGGGAAGCAGGAATGTTGCGACAACTGCAGTTACTACATCATTGGAGAGGAAAAGAAAAAGAAGAAGTCAAGCCCAAAGAGGAAATTCATCCGATTGCCAACATCACTCCTGTTGCGGAGCAGAAAGAAATTCCACTCGAGGTTCCTCAGAAGGAAATTCCGGATGCTAAAGATGAATTGAATACGTTGCTTTATGTGTTGGTGGAGCCCGGACAATCTGAAGATATCGGAGATGAATTTCAGGAAGAAAAGATTGAGGAAACTGAAATTGTCAATGATGTAACGAAATGGGAAATCAATCCGATTGCGGTAGACGATAAACCGGAAGAAACAGTTTTTCAAAGTGAATTGACGCAAGACCCGATTCAACAGGAGATTCTGGCAGAAGCAATTCATTCAGTAATTGAACTTGAAGCTGAAGACACCATTCCTGATATCAGAGAATTCAAAACAGTTTCAGAGAGTATTTTAAATACTAAACATGAAACTTCAACTACGGCTTCGGATAAAAGCAATGAACCCGATATTGAAGAAATGTCGTTCGCAACTTGGGTTGCTTCTTTGAAGCAAAATGAAATCACGAAGCAAACAACCGAAGTAATTAACGAGGAAGAGAAGAAAACACATGTGAAGGGCGAGGAATTGATTGATCGATTTATCAAAAAAGAGCCCCGTATTCAGGTTAATAAATCCGGATTCTTTAACCCTGTGAACATGGCAAAGAAGAGCGTTCAGGAGTCGGACGAGTTCATAACTGAAACATTAGCAAGGATTTACGCCAAACAGGGCAATATTCCGAAGGCAATTCGGGCTTACCAGAAACTCAGTTTGAAATTTCCGGAAAAAACCGCTTACTTTGCAGCCCTTATTGAAGAACTGAAACGAACACCGAATAAATAAATATTACAATGGTTACTGCACTTTCAATTATCATTTTCCTTGCATGTATTCTGCTTATTGTGGCTGTATTGATCCAGAACCCAAAAGGTGGTGGACTTGCATCCGGCTTTCAATCAGGAGCTCAGGTAATGGGCGTACGTCGTACTGCTGACTTTCTTGAGAAAGCAACATGGTTTCTTGCGATTCTGATTCTGGTATTGAGTATCCTCGCAACCAGTTTTGCTAATGGAGGCGGAAGTTCAGAGGGAAGTTCATCAGCAACCAAGGACAAAGCGACTGAAATGGGAACAGAGCAGGCAGCTCCGGGACCACAGGCAATGCCGGGCGGAGGAGCTCCAACGCCACCGGCAGGACAGTAATTGTCATTGTAAAAACTATAAAAATGTCAGGTTGTCTTAAGGCCTGACATTTTTTATTTGAGAAAGCGAAAAAATGGCGGATTTCCGGTGATGGCAAAGCGTTTGATGAAGAAAGGCGCAATTATCCGGAAACTTTAAAAAATGTATAACCGATTAAATCAATTCTGAAATGAGCAAAGTAAAAATCAATCCACTCGCTGATCGTGTTGTGATTCAGGCTGCAGCTGCGGAAGAAAAAACTGCAGGGGGAATTATTATTCCAGATACTGCGAAAGAAAAGCCGCAACGCGGAACAGTAATCGCGGTTGGCGGAGGTAAGAAAGACGAACCGATGACCGTGAAAGTTGGAGATACCGTTCTTTACGGCAAGTATGCCGGAACAGAAATTCAGATCGACGGTAAAGATTACCTGATCATGAGAGAATCTGACATTTTCGCTATTGTTTAATCTGTAATTAATCTATTTAAAAAATGGCTAAGAATATAAGTTTCAATGTTGAAGCACGTGACGCTCTGAAGCGTGGTGTAGATGCTTTGTCAAACGCTGTAAAAGTTACACTTGGACCAAAAGGTCGTAACGTAGTAATTGATAAAAAATTCGGCGCGCCGCAAATCACAAAAGACGGTGTATCGGTTGCTAAAGAAATCGAGCTGAAAGATCCTATTGAAAATATGGGAGCGCAGATGGTGAAAGAGGTTGCGTCGAAAACTGCGGATGTTGCGGGTGACGGAACAACTACGGCTACAGTATTGGCACAGGCGATTGTGAGTGCAGGATTGAAAAACGTTGCTGCGGGAGCGAATCCAATGGATTTGAAGCGCGGCATTGATAAAGCAGTTGCTGCGGTGATCGAAAATCTGAAAAAACTTTCTAAGAAAGTTGGTGATGATAACGAGAAGATCGAGCAGGTTGCTACGATATCTGCGAACAACGATCATGCAATCGGAAAATTGATTGCAGAGGCGATGGCGAAAGTGAAGAAGGAAGGAGTAATCACTGTTGAAGAAGCAAAAGGAACAGAAACAACTGTTGAGGTTGTAGAAGGAATGCAATTCGATCGCGGTTACATTTCTGCATACTTCGTAACAGACGTTGACAAAATGGAAGCGGTACTTGAGAATCCGTTGGTGTTGATTTACGACAAGAAGATCAGCAACATGAAAGAACTTCTTCCTGTGTTGGAGAAAGCAGTACAAACCGGAAAACCTATTCTGATTATTGCGGAAGATGTAGACGGAGAAGCGCTTTCTACATTGGTTGTAAACAAGATCCGCGGTTCACTGCGTATTGCAGCTGTAAAAGCTCCGGGATTCGGAGATCGTCGTAAAGCAATGCTGGAAGATATTGCAATTCTTACCGGAGGTCAATTGATCAGCGAAGAGCGCGGCTTTAAATTAGAGAACGCAGATCTTACATTCCTTGGTAAAGCAGAGAAGATCACTATTGATAAAGACAACACAACAATTGTTGGAGGTGCCGGAAAGAAAGCCGACATCACTGCACGTGTGAATCAGATCAAAGCGCAGATGGAATCAACTACATCTGATTATGATCGCGAGAAACTGCAGGAACGTTTGGCGAAACTCGCAGGCGGCGTAGCGGTACTGTACGTTGGTGCTGCAACAGAAGTTGAAATGAAGGAGAAGAAAGACCGTGTTGACGATGCATTGCATGCAACACGCGCAGCGGTTGAAGAAGGAATTGTTCCGGGAGGTGGTGTTGCGTACATCCGTGCACAGGAAGCATTGGAGAAAATGAAAGGCGAAAATGAAGACGAAACAACCGGTATCGGTATTGTACGTCGTGCAATTGAAGAGCCGCTTCGTCAGATCTGTGTTAACGCAGGAGTTGAAGGTTCAATTGTTGTGCAGAAAGTACGAGAAGGAAAAGCGGATTTCGGTTACAACGCACGTACTGAAACTTACGAGAAATTGTACGATGCAGGTGTAATCGATCCTACAAAAGTTGCACGTGTTGCTCTGGAGAATGCTGCGTCAATCGCAGGCATGCTTCTGACAACAGAGTGTGTTCTTTCTGAAATTAAAGAAGAAAAACCGGCAATGCCTCCAATGGGCGGTGGCGGAATGGACGGCATGATGTAAATCATCCCTTCTGAAAAACAAAACCCGGATTTCATCTGATGATTTCCGGGTTTTTTATTTGGCTTCCATCGTATCTTTATGCCATGAGTAAAATGAGAAAAATCGCGATTGGCGGATTGGTTGCAGTAGCGATTGTTACAACCATTTTGGTCCTCAACGGTTACTTTGCGGGAATTGCGGCGGTGCATGCTTTACCGTTCGCGATGTTACTCCTCATTGACATTTCAAGAAAGAAGAAGCAATAAAATCATGTTCAGATTCTACTTTATCGTATTTCACTTTCTGTTAATCACGTTGAATGTTTCAGCGCAACAGGATTCCATCAGCCGCGATTTTTTCAAACCGAATGGCGAGTGTATTCGCAAAGACGATCGTGGCAAATTCTATTTTGCATGGGGCTACAATAAAAATTATTATTCCAAAACGGATGTACGTGTTTATGATGAATCCGGGAATAACGACTTCACGATCCATAATCTGAAAGCACACGATCACACTCATTTCGAAGAACTCTTAGTCGTACAACCATCTATTCCTCAATATGGATATAGAATCGGATATTGGATGTCGAATAGGAAATATGGAGTGGAGTTGAAATTCGATCACGCCAAATACATAGTATATGACAATCAATACGCCCGTGTTGAAGGCAAAATATTCGGCAAAAACATAAATACAGACACACTTATAACTCCGGACTTTCTGCATCTTGAACACACTGACGGTGCCAATTTTTTAATGTTGAATATTATGTACCGTCATGATTTCATTGCCAAGCGATTTATCACTGTTGCCGGAGTAGGGAAATTCGGGGCCGGAATTGTAGTACCGAGATCAGATGTTACGCTATTTGGTCAGAGATGGAATCATTGTTTTCATGTTGCCGGACAAATTGCAGGATTTGAAGCGGGAGTGAGAACGGAGTTATTCCGTTTCTTTTTCATTGAAGCGAGTGTGAAGGGAGTTTATGCCAATTTCAACAGAGTTCTGGCTATTAACGACTTTCTTATCAGTCACAGATTCTGGGATGGAATGGTGCTGCTGGATGCCGGTTTTCAATTTCCGATCGGGAAAGGCGGACCGAAAAATGTAACCACGCCTAATTGATGAATAATACCTTAGCCAATCCTGCGTTTAGAAATAAATAGCTACTTTTAAGAAACTGCTTTAAATGAAAATTCTCGCAATAGACAGAATATTACCAACTGCAACAGAAGAAAATCTTCGTGGCATTGTGGTACGAGATGCACTTTACACTTGGGTGCTTTATACGAAAGATGTTGTACGTGAAGCTTACTTCCGGAAAGACCGACCGGGCTCTGTTTTGGTGTTGGAATGTCCGAATGTAGAAGAAGCCAAAGCGCTGCTCGCAACTTTCCCAATGGTTAAGGCGGGAGTAGTGGAATTCGATGTAATTCCGCTTGGACATTTCGTTCCATTCGGCACATTGTTAGATCAGTCTATGCTGAAACCGGCTGATTAGTTGCTGAACGGGTAAGAAATATGTTAAGCGGGTTTGATATCAATCGAATCCGCTTTATTTTTACATGAACCAAAACTCACCTAAACAAACTACTATGAAAAAAATCTACGCAATGATTCTTGGTGTATTTACAGTTGCTGCTGTTTCAGCGCAGTGCAATGTAACATTTACCTATACCGTTAATGGCTTAACCATTAATGCAACAGCAACCGGAACAGGTACAGCGGCATTTCCCGCTTACGGCTGGGAATGGGGTGATTCTCAAATGACCCTCAATCAACAAACTGCAACATATACCTACGCGACCGCAGGAACCTATAATGTATGCGTAACTTTTATCGATGTGTTCGATACAGCAGCATGCAACGCACAGTCATGCCAGCAAGTTACCGTAGGTTCTACAGGAGTTCAAACAGCAGATGCAGGTGTGAATAGCATCAGTGCCTCACCATCACCATTCGGTGAGTCTACAACTTTCCTCGTAAACACTACCACTAACTCAGATGTTAAGATCAATGTTTATGATGTAACAGGAAAGAAAGTTGAGACTGTTAAGGATGAAATGATGACAGCAGGTCAGCACGAAATCGTGTGGACACCGGAAAATCTTTCTGAAGGTGTTTACTTTGTTCAGATGGAAATCGAAGGACAGGTTTATACCAAGAAAATCGTTCACACTGCGAATCAGTAATACGTTACTCCATTCGAAGAAAAGGGATCACAAATGTGATCCCTTTTCTTTTTGTAAGCTGTACAAAACAACGCGTCCGGCCACACACTGACCGGACGCAACACACAAACACAATTTACAACACACTTAACCCTTGCTTAGCAAGTCTTTCACAATAGCGGAGATCATCTTGCCATCAGCCTTACCAGCGAACTTCTTTGTAGCTGCGCCCATCACTTTTCCCATGTCGGCAGCAGAAGATGCACCAACTTCAGAAATGAGATTCTGCAATTCAGTTCTCAATTCATTTTCATCCATCTGCTTCGGCAGATATGCTTCTATTATTCCTGCCTGAAATACTTCGACGTCCGCAAGATCTTTGCGACCTTGTCCGTTATATATTTCAGCAGATTCTTTTCTTTTCTTTACTTCCTTCTGCAAAGCTTTGATTGCGGAATCATCCGTCAATCCTTCCGGGGAAGTTTTCAGCAACAGAAGCACAGCTTTCACAGCACGGATCGCTTCCAATTTCGGCTGATCCTTTGCGAGCATTGCTGCTTTCATATCGGCTTGAACTTTCTCTTCAATTCCCATTGTCTCTAACTAGTCAACGTTATCGTGAAGGAAAGAGTTGTTCGGACGAATTTCGATTTTCTTCTCGTCAGTTTCAGTCAATGTGAAACGCGAAACCTGCGACTCAGAAGAATGAGGAACATTATCCAATGAAACGTTGCGACGTTTGTAAGCCGGTTCGTTTTCCATTTCATTCAATACTCCCGGAGACTTCAACTTAAGGCTGATCTCGCGAAGTTTCTGAATACGTTCGTTTGCACGACGCTGAATCTCCTCCTGCTCTGCTTTCTTAGCAGCTTCAACAGGATCGATTTCAGCAACCACTTTCTTAATGATCAACTCCGGCTCAACTGTTTCTTCGGCTTCTATCTCCGGAACTTCATTTACGATTTCGGAAGAAGAATTGCTGATATCAGAAACCTGATTTACCGGCTCGAGAATTTCTTCAGAAGTGTTTACTACTTCAAGCTCGATTGAATTTACGTTAGTCCAAACCGGAGTTTCAAACTTTTGCTCTGGTTCAATATTGATTTCCGCAACCGGTTCAATTGACTTAGAAACCAGGAACGGCTCAAGCGGATTCATTTCTTTTTCTTCAACTTTAACTTCAGCAACAGGCAAAACTTCTGCTTTTACTTCATCCAATTGAAGAACAACTTTGGAAGGTTGTGCTTTCGGTGCGTACTCGTAATTCACCGGGCTTGACTGTTGAAATCCTGTTGCGATGATCGTTACACTTACAGAATCACCAAGTGAAGGATCAACGCCATAACCTTTGATGATCTCTGCAGTCTGACCTGCTGCTTCCTGGATGTAATCGGTAATTTCTCCGAGTTCATCCATTGTGATTTCATCAGAACCTGAAATGATGTTCAACAACACGTAACGTGCACCGATGATGTTGTTATCATTCAGAAGCGGAGAGTTCAATGCCATTTCCACAGAGCGTACTGCACGATTTTCTCCTGCCGCCTGAGCAGAGCCCATGATTGCAACGCCGCTGTTGCGCATTACAGTGCAGATGTCAGCGAAGTCAACGTTGATCTGCTGAGTGAGTGAAATAATTTCGGCGATGCTCTTCGCAGCAGTAGTCAATACGTCATCTGCGTGAGCGAATGCATCACTCAACTTAAGATTTCCGTACATCTCGCGAAGCTTATCGTTGCGAATCACAAGAAGCGTATCAACATTCTGTTTCAGTTGTTCGATACCTTCTTCAGCATACTGACGACGTTTCTTTCCTTCGTGTGAGAAAGGAACGGTAACGATACCAACTGTAAGTATTCCAAGTTCGCGTGCAACACCTGCAATTACCGGAGCAGCACCTGTTCCTGTTCCACCACCCATTCCGGCAGTGATGAAAACCATTTTCGTATTCTTCGAAAGAACCTGACGAAGATCTTCAATGTTTTCGATTGCAGCATTTCTTCCTACTTCAGGAATTGATCCCGCACCACGACCTTCAGTCAATGTTGCACCGAGAACAATTTTGTGAGGAACAGGGCTCAAATCGAGAGCTTGTTTATCAGTGTTGCAAACAAGGAAATCAACGCCTTTGATTCCAAATTTGTACATGTGATTTACTGCGTTGCTGCCGCCGCCGCCTACACCAATCACCTTGATGATTGATGAGTATTCCGGAAGTTCGAATTTCATAGCTTCTTCGGATTGATTGTTGTTTGTGTGTGTGTTTGTAATATCTGCATTCACATCTGAATTCACTTCAGCACAGAAAAGCGGAAGTTCACCCGGAAGTGAAGTGTTGAAAATGTCTTGTGTTTCAGTTACAACTTCTGCTTTCATTTCACCCGCTTCAGCGTACATCCACGAATGCTCAACGTTTACGAAAACAGGAGCGGCCGAAATTTCCGCTTCAACTTGAATTTCATCCGCAAGTTGAATGGGCGTAAATTCCGACATGATATCCTCAGTTACGTTTGCCTCAGCAACAACTTCATTCTCTGTCGAAGCAACAATTTCAGAAGCAAACTCTTCATTGTTGAATACGGGTTTCATTTCGAATTCAGCCGCTGAGTTTACCTCCGCAATTATTTCCTCGGATGAAATCATTTCCGAAACAATTGTTTCATTAGACGCCGAATTCACTTCAGAAGTGAGCTCATTCACAAATATTTCTTCTTCGAAAACAGGATCAGCTACTTCTGATTCAGCGAAGACAACTGTTTCGGATTCGAATGAAACATTATCCAGTTCGGAAACGATAGGTTCTTCATTGATTGCTGCAGTAATCTCGTTCACCGACTCTTCCTCGTTAACAACTTCTGCGTTGTTCTCTTTGGCAATCATTTCAGCCCATTGACGATCAAACTCCGGATCGCCGGACGTTTCTACATTCTGTGCAACTGAATGCTCAGACTCAGCGTTCATTGATACTTCTTCAGCGCTTGAATTTGCTTGTGGCTCCGTTACTGCTTCTTCTTCCTGACGCAACACAGATTTAAAATCCCAGCGAAACGGTACGCCTTGCTGTGCAGATGAAGATGCGTCTGAAGAAGAAGAGTTATTGCTCACAGAATTATTTTCTGAAGCCTTACTCTCGTTGTTCTCCTTGTTATCGTCGAATATGCTGTAGAAGTCCATGTACGGGATTGTCTAAAAATCGTTGAAAATTACTTTAAGACGCCTTAGCGAAATCAATGCAGCAGAACAACTTGTTAACTCTTAAATGTTGATTACTGTCAGTTGCCCGGATCTTCTTCAAACCACTGTTTTCCTTTGCTGAAAATCTGATCAAACCAACCGCCGCGCTTCTTGGTATCGCTATGACCGGTAACGACATTTACCTTTTCATCTGCAGGTCGCGACTTCTGCACAGAAGTAATTCCACGCATCACGAGACCGACACCGGTTGCATACATCGGGCTTGTCACTTCTTCGGAACTCGCAGCCAAGTGTTCGTTAGGGTAACCAACACGTGTGTCCATTCCGGTAACATATTCGAACAGCTGTGTGATGTGTTTCAATTGAGCTCCGCCACCTGTCACGACGATTCCCGCTATGAGTTTCTTCTCGAATCCGGAATTACGAATTTCGTAGTAAACGTGCTCAAGAATTTCTTCCATTCTTGCCTGAATGATGTGTGCAAGGTTTTTAACGGAAATCTCTTTGTGCGGGCGACCACGTAAGCCGGGAATCGAAACGATCTCGTTCTCCTGATTTTCAGAAGCCAAAGCAGAACCGAATTTCACTTTCAATAATTCGGCTTGTGTTTTTATAATACTGCAACCTTCTTTGATATCTTCCGTGATGATATTTCCACCGAATGGAATTACCGCTGTGTGACGAATAATTCCATCGTGAAAGATGGCAACATCTGTAGTCCCGCCACCGATATCAACCAGAACAACTCCGGCTTCTTTCTCTTCGTCACTCAATACCGCATCCGCAGATGCAAGTGGCTCAAGAGTTAAATCTGCTACTTCAAGACCTGCCTTATTCACACACTTGTAGATATTGCGTGCTGCCGCAACCTGCCCAGTGATAATGTGAAAGTTGGCTTCCAGTCTGGTTCCCGACATCCCGATCGGATGTTTAATTCCGATTTCGTTATCAACAATATATTCCTGAGGAATCACGTGAATGATTTCTTCACCAGGTGACATCACCAATCGGTACATGTCTTCGATGAGTTCGTCAATATCCTTCTGACTGATCTCTTCGTCAATGCTTCGACGGGTTTTCATTCCGCGATGCTGCAAACTTTTGATATGCTGACCTGCGATACCAACATTTACAACTTTGATATCGACCCCTGATTTATTGCTGGCATCTTCAATCGCCATCTTAATGGCTTTCACCGTCTCGTCGATGTTGAGCACAACACCACGGGCAACACCAAGCGATTCCGCTTTACCCATTCCGAGAATTTCGATTTTTCCGTGTTCAGTACGACGACCAACCAATGCAGCAATTTTGGTTGTTCCGATGTCCAGACCTACAACGATTTCAGATTCCATGTTAATTCGGCTTTTTAGTACAAACTATTTGATTTTTAAATCTCAGATCAATGGAAGAATAGTCCGTCCACTTACCTGTTTTATTTAATCCATATTGGTAAAACAATTCCAGTTTCCGAAATTTCCCCGGCACACCTTCTGCCTTTCCAAGCACAATTTTGTGATCACCAATGCGCGGTATGAGTTCGAATTCTTTATCAGTGTTGTAATACACTTGTGCAATCTGCACTCTCATCAACGAGTCGGATTCAATTGCATTAACTATTTGCCAGATGTCGTCAAGAACAGTCAGAGTATTCCCAACTGAATCTGCATGTATAGATGGAAAATCAACATTGCTGAATGCGGCGTATGAGTCTGCAAAATTTCCATTCACAAGAACAACAGGTGCAGTATAAATATCTGACCATGGCATAAGATGTCCCCGATCATCAAAATAATAAGATTCACCCGTCATATTGATGATTCGTGCTATAGGACGTCGTTGGCGGATATCGATCTTAAGTTTACCATCTACAGTAACAGACGCTTCACAATTCTGTACAGCGGCGTGAGCGAGCAAAAGTTTTTCAATTGCAGAAACATTTACACTGCCCAGGTTCTGTCCGGTAATTCCGTAACCGTTACGAATTAGTTGGGTTTTAATATCCTGTTCCTGAATGAAGAAATGATCAGCAGACCTTTCGATTGATACTTCGACAGATTGCAATTCACGATCCTGATTTCTGCTAATTGCAAATCCGGTGAGGAGTATGATTCCAATTCCGCAAAGAACCCATGCGGCAACAGTCAGCATTCGCTTAAACATTGGCACCTCCTTTCCCGGTAACAACTTCAGCAACGGGTTTAACAAGACGATCAATGTCGCCCGCTCCCATCATGAGCAGCACATCGAATTTATGTTTAGCTGATTCAGCAACCACCTCCGAATAATTCCATTTTGCTTTCCAACCTGCGGTTATCTTAGCAAGCAGATTTTCAGAAGTAACTCCCGGAATCGGCAACTCACGCGCAGGATAAATATCAAGCAACACCACTTCATCAAGAAGAGAAAGGCTTTGTGCGAATTCGTTTTCGAAATCGCGAGTACGCGAGAACAAATGCGGTTGAAATATTCCGGAGATCTTTCTCTTCGGGAACAATTCGCGTGCTGCACCAATGGTTGCACGCAGTTCTGCGGGATGATGCGCGTAATCATCAATCACAACTGAGTTCACGCTTTTACCGGCGTATTCGAATCGGCGGTGAACACCCTTGAATGATTCAATTCCTTTGATTATTCCCTGTTCCGAAGCGCCGAATTCCAGCGCCAATGTGATTGCCGCAACAGCATTTTCGACATTGTGCCTTCCGGGAACGCTCAGGCGAAGTTTTTTAATCGAAATGCGCTTACCCGTATAGTCGAAACAAAATGCGCCGTTGTCAACTAAAATATTACTTGCATAATTCTCACCGCAGTCAATACCGTATGTAGTTAAATACGCTGCTGATTCCGAAGATCCGGCATATGTTAACGGGAGACCGTGTTTCACTACAGCACAACCTTTCACAGCAACACTGTTCAGGAATTCATTGAACGAAGAATGAACCTGATCTCCGCTTCCGTAAATATCCAAGTGATCAGGATCGCAAGATGTAATAATTATTCCTTGCGGAGAAAGCTGCAGAAAAGAACGATCGTATTCATCCGCTTCTGCAACCATAACATCAGAATTTCCAATCAGGTAATTCGTATTGTAGTTTGCAGAAATTCCTCCCACAAATGCGGTTACATCAATTTCAGATTGACGCAAGAGATGCGTGAGTAAAGTTGAAGTTGTGGTTTTTCCGTGTGTTCCCGCAACAGCTAAACATTTAGTTGTTCTGCTGATATCACCTAAAACCTGAGCACGTTTCTTGAGTGTCAATCCGCGACGTTTGATCTCCTGAAGTTCGTTCTGATCTGCAGGAATCGCAGGTGTGTAAACAACATAATCAATATCTCCTGGAATGAGCTCCGGGGAATCTGTAAAATGAATGTTCATTCCTTCTGCTTGCAACTCCGCAGTAAGATCAGTTGGCGTTTTGTCGTAACCGGAAATGCGAACTCCACGATTTGAAAAATAACGGGCAAGTGCACTCATACCGATGCCGCCGATACCTAAAAAGTAGATATGTGGTGTATGCGTGCTCACTTTTTATTCTTTTCTACTAATTGTAAAATTTCGCCGGCGATTAGCTCTGCTGCGTTCGGAGTAGCGAGCTTACTGATACTGATCTGAAGTTCCTGAATACGATCTGCGTCGTTAAACACATCAAGAACGGTTTTTATAAGTTTGTTAGCGGCTTCTACATCCTTAACCAAAACAGCAGCATTCACATCAACGAGTGCCATAGCATTTTTGGTCTGATGATCTTCAGCTACATTGGGTGAAGGCACAAGTATGGAAGCTTTTCCTGTGAGGCATAATTCAGAAACAGAACTTGCACCTGCACGAGAAACTACGAGATCTGCTGCTGCATAAGCAAGATCCATTTTAGTAATAAAGTCGCTCACGAAAACATTATGCAATCCCTCAGCGGCTTTTTTTGCTTCCGGCAAAAATGTTTTTCCTGTCTGCCAAACAACTTGATATCCGGCCGCAACTATTGCAGATAAACCGGCAGCGATACTTTGATTGATTGTACGCGCTCCCAAGCTGCCTCCGATAATCAGCAATGTCTTCCGCTCTTCAGACAATCCAAAGAACTCCATTGCTCTTGCACGCTTACCTTGCAAGTTCATAATATCCTGCCGCACCGGATTTCCCGTGAAGACAATCTTTTCTTTTGGAAAAAATCTTTCCATGCCGTTGTAAGCGACACATATGCGATTGACTTTTCCTGCGAGAATTTTATTTGTAATTCCCGGGAAAGAATTCTGCTCCTGTATAACAGTTACAATTCCTGCATTGGAAGCAACACGTAACATAGGTCCGCTTGCATATCCGCCTGTTCCAATCACCGCATCAGGTTTGAAGTTGCGAAGTATCTTTTTCGCTTTCATCAGACTGCTGATTACTTTGAATGGAAAAGAGAGATTGGCAAGCGTGAATTTACGTTGCAGTCCACTAATCCACAAGCCTTCAATTTTATAACCTGCAGCCGGAACTTTCTCCATCTCCATTCTGCCTTCAGCTCCTACGAAGAGAAACTCAGCATCAGGAACACGAGCCTTCAATGCATTTGCAATTGCAATTGCCGGAAAGATGTGTCCACCCGTTCCTCCTCCACTAACGATGAATTTAAGCGGTCGCAACTTCACCTCCTTCCGACTCAGCAGATTCTGCAGATTCTTTACTTACACTCAGAATTATTCCGATTGCGATACTTGAGAACAACAAAGAAGTTCCACCCATACTGAGGAAAGGAAGCGGCTGACCGGTCACCGGAAAAAGGTTAACAGCTACCGCCATGTTTATCATTCCCTGAAAGATCAAACTGAAACTAAGTCCAAATGCGAGTAACGTTCCGAATGTTTTTTCAGACTTCGTTGACACGCTAACGCCTCGAAAGAGTAACATCAGATAAAGCAGAACAATAACGATTCCGCCGAGCAAACCGTATTCTTCCACCACAATTGCATAAATGAAATCGGAATACGGATGCGGAAGAAAATTACGTTGCGTACTGTTGCCGGCTCCTTTGCCAACGATTCCGCCTGTTGCAATTGCAATCTTCGCTTGATTCGCCTGATAATTTTTATCGGCGTCTACTTCTTCATCACCGCTGATGTAATTGACAATACGTTGCTTCCATGTTGCAGCCCGGGGTAACGCATTCGGTGCTATCGTAGCCACTCCGAGGAGCAATACAAATCCCAGAACACCGATTCCTAAAACACCACCGATATATTTCAGTTTCACTCGCCCGATGAACATCAGGATCAAACAAGTTGTAAAAAGCAAAGCAGCCGTGGAGAAGTTTGCCGGCAGAATCAATCCGCAGATAATTGCAACCGGAATCATAATATGAATCACAACGGTTTTAAATTCTTTGATCTCATTTTGTTTTTGTGTGAGCACTCTGGCCATATACATGATCAGTGACAACTTTGCAAAATCTGAGGTTTGGAAAGTCAATCCGATTCCCGGAATTGAAATCCAACGACTCGCTTCATTCAGATTCGCTCCTCGCAACAACGTATACAAAAGCAAAGGAACTGAGAGAATAAGCATGATCTGCGATATGCGGGAGAAGTATGTGTACTTCACCCGATGTGTAACGTACATCAGCACGAAACCTAAAACTATCAGTCGAAGGTGCTTGAAGAGATAATATTCCGTATCTCCTTCGTGATGTTTGTATGCGAGAGTAACAATCGACGAGTAAACGGCAGCTAAAGACAGCAGCGACAAGCTCAGGACGATAATCCAGATTGCGCGATCTCCTTTGAAGTACCGTAACAGATTCATATTACTTGATTCCGAATTCTGATTTTACAGCCTCACGGAAACTGTTTCCGCGATTTTTATAATTATCGAACGCGTCATAGCTCGGGCATCCCGGAGCGAACAACACCGTTTTTGTCTCTGAGTTACACAGAAGTTTTGCAGTCGCAACAGCTTCATGAATGTAGGTTGCCCGAACAATCAAGTGTGCACACCCGCTGAAAGCCTGCACATATTTCCAGGGCGTTGTACCCAAACAAACAATTGCTGTTACTTTTTCGCGAATTAAATCCGCGAGTTTCGAATGATCATCCGCACGATCCGTGCCGCCGATTATCAATATAACCGGACCGTTAACATCGCGCAAAGCATGCCAGGTCAAATCAACAGAAGTTGCCATTGAATGATTGATCCAATCAATTCCGTTGTGGATATGAACTGTTTCAAAACAATGAGCATCGTCACCCTGCATTTTTCGGCGGGCGTTGATCAATGCTGCTTGCTGATCAATGATCTGTTGTGCGATTGCAGACATGCCTTTACTTTTTACAGTGAACGAACTGCATTTTTAAATTGACGGCCGCGATCCTCATAATTTTCGAAAAGGTCGAAGCTTGCGCAAGCAGGTGAAAGCAAAACTGTATCGCCTTTCTTTGCGAGACGATAAGAAAGATTTACGGCTTCCTGAGCAGAACCTGCTTCAACAATGTTCTCAACTTTATCACCGAATGCCTCAATGATTTTCTGATTGTCAGTACCGAGACAAACAATAGAGTGCACTTTCGACTGTACGAGTTCGAACAACTGAGTGTAATCGTTCCCTTTGTCAACACCTCCGACAATCCAAACTACAGGAGTGTTCACGCTTTCTAACGCATACCATGTTGAATTCACATTGGTTGCCTTGGAATCGTTAACGAAGTCGATGTTGTTGATTCGACCAACAGGTTCCAAGCGGTGTTCTACGCTCTGGAAATCCGAAAGGCTTTCACGGATCGCTTCTTTACGTACTTCAACAAGACGTGCAGCGATTCCTGCAGCCATTGAGTTGTAAGCGTTGTGCTTACCTTGTAATGCGAGTTCTTCAATATTCATATTCAGCGGGTTTTTATTTATTGTTATTGTTAATTCGTTTTCAATTAAGCACGCACCTTCTTCAATCTTTTCGTGAATGGAAAATGGAAACTGGCGAGCTGTTATTTTTCTGCCAGCAATTTCACGTGCTGAAATCTCATCGTCCTTACACCAGATCAGCGCATCTTCAGGCGTCTGATTCTGTATGATCCGCATTTTCGCAGCAGCGTATTTATTCACATCATATTCATACCTGTCAAGATGATCAGGGGTGATGTTGGTGATAATCGCTACATGCGCACGAAACGCGTACATGTCGTCAAGTTGAAAGCTGCTGAGTTCAAGAACGAAATATTCATAATTCCCTTCCGCCACCAGCTTTGCAAAGCTGTGTCCCACATTTCCTCCGAGAGCAACATTGTAGTTAGCCTTCTTCAGAATGTGATAGATGAGAGAAGCCGTAGTGGTTTTCCCGTTGCTTCCTGTTACACAAATCATCTTTGCGTTTGTATAACGTGAAGCAAATTCGATTTCAGAAATCACCGGGATTCCATTTTCCCTGAGTTTCACGATCAGTGAAACTTTCGAAGGAATACCGGGGCTCTTCACCACCTCATCAGCATTCAGAACTTTTTCTTCTGTGTGCGTGAGTTCTTCCCATTCAATTCCAAGATTTAAAAGAACGTCTTTGTACTTCTGTTTTATTGCACTTTTGTCAGTGACAAATACATCATAGCCCATCTTCTTTGCCAGCACTGCGGTTCCCGTTCCGCTCTCTCCTGCTCCGATTATTACCAGTCGCTTCATGTTTAGCGCAGCTTAAGCGTCACAATAGCTAATACACCAAGCATGATTCCTACAATCCAGAATCGCGACACAATTTTCGATTCATGCAAACCTTTTTTCTGATAATGATGGTGCAGCGGAGACATCAGGAACAACCGATTGGTTTTCGCATAATCGATTCCGTATTTACGCTTGCGGTATTTAAACACCATAACCTGAAGAACAACTGAAAGATTTTCAACCAGAAATACTCCGCAAATAATCGGAATGAGTAATTCCTTTCGGATGGCGATTGCGAACACAGCAATGATGCCACCCAAGGCAAGACTTCCTGTATCGCCCATAAACACTTGTGCAGGAAATGAGTTGTACCAGAGAAATCCTACACATGCACCAATGAATGCTGCGATGAAAATTACCAACTCGCCTGTATCAGGGATGTACATGATATTGAGATAGTCGGCGAAAATTGTGTTACCCGAAACGTAAGCGAGCACACCGAGTATTACTCCTATGATAGCTGATGTACCCGCAGCGAGTCCGTCGATTCCATCAGTAACATTCGCACCGTTGGAAACCGCTGTGATAATGAAAATGACAATCGGAATAAAAATCAACCACGACCATTCGCAAGCTTTGTCTCCGAGGAAACAAACGAGATCTGAATAATCAAACTCGTTATTTTTTACGAATGGAATTGTAGTTACGAGCGAGTGTTTTTCCTCCGTGTATTGCGCAGGTGTAATTGTAGTAACACCGGAGCTTCCGATATCCTGAGTAAGATTAAACTGATCCGCAGTTGCAGGCGCAATTTTCTCTTTCACAACAACGGCATCACTGAAATAGAGTGTACATCCGACAATGAGCCCCAGACCAACTTGCCCCATTACTTTAAACTTACCGTGCAGTCCTTGCTTATCTTTTTTGAAGACTTTGATGTAGT
>JBJOKQ010000034.1:0-21328 GCA_046046005.1 Bacteroidota bacterium
TTCCTGAAAAGGGTTTTCCTGCAGAAGATTCTCCAATGACTTTCATCGGAACACCTTCTGAGTAATCTTCGAAGCGCATTGCGAAACCATCCATCGCGGATTGATCGAACTGCGGTAAATCCATTGGAGCAACGATGTCCTTTCTTAAAACCCCGGTCAATCCTTCATTGGTATTGATGAACGATTCACCGGTTACAACAGTGTTACGTTCTATTATTTCAAGTGCTTCCGCGGGTGTGATCATTCTTCTCTTGTTAAAATCCTGCTTTCCGTCCAATGATTCTGAAAATATCAGAGATGATCTTTATCATTATCAGAATCTCGGATAGTTTCAAACTTTCGCCTCTAAAATAAAGATAATGGCGACTGTAAAGCAAACTTCACGTCCATCATGGGCAGAACCATACAAAATTAAGATGGTCGAACTTCTGAAAATGACTTCTCCTTCACAACGGAAGAAGATCATTGAAGAAGCAGGATTCAATACATTTCTGATCAAGTCGGAAGACGTGTACATCGATTTACTCACCGACAGCGGAACATCTGCAATGAGCGATCGACAATGGGCCGGATTGATGATGGGCGACGAAGCTTATGCCGGAAGCCGCAACTTCTACAATCTGGAGAAAGCCGTGAAGAAATATTACGGTTACAAATATCTTATTCCAACGCACCAGGGACGAGGAGCGGAGAATCTTCTTTCTCAAATCATGATCAAGAAAGGTGATGTGATTCCGGGAAATATGTATTTCACCACAACGCGATTGCACCAGGAACTTGCGGGAGGAACTTTCTCAGATGTAATTATTGATGAAGCGCATGATTCCACTTCTCAGCATCCGTTCAAGGGAAATATTGATCTGGCGAAAGTTGAAGCGTTGATCAGGAAGCACGGTGCAGAAAAAATTCCCTACATCTGTGTCGCCACAACAGTGAACATGGCAGGAGGGCAACCGATTTCATTGGAGAATCTGCGCGCGCTTCGCAAACTCACACTGAAACACGGTATCAAGATTTATCTGGACATGACACGTGTTGCAGAGAATGCATGGTTTATCAAAGAGCGGGAGAAAGGATACAATCGCAAATCTGTGGCTTCGATTGTGTATGAAATCTGTTCATTGACAGACGGAGCTACAATGAGTGCGAAGAAAGATGCGTTGGTGAACATCGGAGGATTCCTGGCTACCAATGATCACGATGTTTTTGAAGAAGCGAGCAATCTTGTTGTGGTGTACGAAGGACTTCACACATACGGAGGGTTGGCCGGTCGTGATATGGAAGCGATGGCAATCGGTATTGAAGAATGCGTGCATGATGAACACATGAAAGCCCGCATTGGTCAAGTGGAATATCTCGGACATAAATTGCTCGAAGCAGGAATTCCGATTACAGAGCCGATTGGCGGACACGGAATATTTCTGGATGCAAAACGTTTTCTTCCGCATCTCACGCAGGATGAATTTCCGGCTCAGACCTTGGCGGCCGAAATTTACATCGATTCAGGTGTACGCACTATGGAACGTGGAATAGTTTCTGCTGGAAGAAACAGCAAAACCGGAAAGAACTATTATCCCGCTCTCGAACTTGTTCGTTTAACGATTCCAAGACGAGTGTATACACAGGCGCATATGGATGTAATTGCAGAATCGGTGATTCGTACTTACGAGCGCCGAGCGAAAGTGAAAGGTCTGAAGATGGTTTATGAACCGAAGTATCTTCGCTTCTTTCAGGCAAGATTTGAGCGGTTGAAGTAAGAAAAAGGTTCAGACGCCGGAATCTTTTGTTCTGTCTTCGTCTTTCGGCCGCTTCGGAATTCTTATTCTGCTGATGATATCGATATTAATATCAATTCCGGCGGAGAAACTATGTCGAACCGTTCCGAACCTGTTCTCATTGATGACAGGAACCGCGTATCCATATTGGAGATTAAAGCGCACCCACTTGGTATATTTGGCGTAAGTCAAGGAAGGTGTAATATTAGCACCCCAATTATTATTATATCGGAAAACTTCAGGAGTTAACCCTAAAGACATGCCACGACGGACGAACTTGAAGTAATACGGCTTTTTAAACCCTATACCCGCGGCAAAATTCCCGTCATTAAGAAATGTGTACTTCAATTCCACTTCACTGAGCATGGATGGCTTGGAAGTGTACCAACTCTGACTGGTTCGTACGAACTTAATTGAGACGGCGTGATAAAAATTATTTTGCAGTCGATAATCCAACGCATAACCGAGCCAAACTGTCGTTTCATTTTTTGACGGGTAGCTGGGTTGAATGATGGCGCATTCTTCTTCAGTTAAACCATTTTGTTGCATCCATTCAAAAATCATGGGATCTTTCATTTCCATAATTTCCTGATACATGTGCTTATCGTTGATTTGCTCAGCCGCTTCACGTCCTGCAGTTTGCTCAACGAGATAACCTACGGCACAGATGGTACCGTTGTCGTCAATGAAACACGGTCGACGTTCATTTTTGTAATCGTTGTTCAATGGATATTGACCGCGTGTCCAGTATTCGTGTAACAGATCCAGCGCATGGGAGCGTTTTTCCTGCATTTCTTCAGACAAGTGCGATACGTTACGTATACGCAGGAGAAATTCAGCGTAGGCGAGGTGTGTGCGAATGCGTACCTGATCGTTCGTGAACTGATCCGGCATTTTTCCGAATGCCGTGTAATAGCTCTGATCGCCGATAATGGGATTAATGGGTTTCGCGAAGGAAGAAATGCAGATGCAAAAGAATAAAGCAGAGGTAAAGAAGGTTCTCACAAATCTTGTGTTTAGTTGCTGTACAGATGAAGACGCAAAAGGTTCAGATTTTGCACATAAAAAAATCTGACTAATCGACTTTGACAAAACACTTCGTTTCAGACTCGAAGTTTTCACCATAAGGTCGGATGAAATAGATACCGGAAGGCAAGCTGCTAATATCTACAACTCGCTGTGTTGTATTGCTATTTTGCTCCAACATGATTCTACCGCCCGCATCTGTAATGATTATGTTGTATGATTCGGAATATGGCACAGAAATGCTGAGCGAACTGTTTGCAGGATTCGGGAATACGTCGAATGTATATGGAACAGATTCATCTATTCCGGTTGTAATGCTGGAATCCTGAAGTATCCAAACGGTATCACGGAATGCGCCGCCGGAGAATGCAACATAACCTGATCGGGGAGTGCCTGGATTTGAGGTCGCAGTAATTGATGGCGTGCCATTTCCTGTTCCTGATGATGGAGCTACCATCAACCACGCAGCAGAAACAGATGAAGTCCAGGAAGCCCACGAATAATATGTGAGCGATGTGCTTTGCGAACCTCCCGCGGCTGTGTAGTACAAAGTATCCGGATTGATTCCGAACGGAGAAGGATCCTGTTGCACAACAATAGTGTCTACGTCATTTGCATTCTGAACATAAATATATCCATAGCGCGTTCCTCCGTTGTTGATTTGCGGAGTGAATGTATTTCCATCACTGAAATTTATAAATCCCGGAGCACCGGATGTTAAAGCTGTAGTGAGCCACGAAGTCGGCGTGCTGATCGTCCACGGCAACATGGATGTGAAATCAAACCCGGTAGCTCCTGCACTTGCAGTTACAACTATTGTATCGTTTGCAGTTTCCAGATCTCCGAGCAACGGCCGGATCATAAAAATGAAATTTCCTGGAGTGAAAGTTCCTGCACCGTTCACCACATTTGTAATGTCGTAGTAGCCATCGTACACACCACTCCAACCGAAGTTCATGTGAAACTGATTCGATGCATTGTACCCATCAATCAGATAGAAATGGTTTCCGCCTTTTGCAAAAACGGGACGACCCGAATCAATTTCCAGTTTGATAGCGTCAATCAGTTCCTGCGTTGTGTTAAAAAGGAATGTTGCCGTGCTGTACATTTTCGGCGAGTACCAGAAATATTCTTTCAGTACAGTAGAACTGAAGAATGAGTTGGAGCTCGTACCGCTGTACATCATATCGCACGCCGCACCGAGATGATACATCAGTTTTGCAACTTCAGCATTGGCAGAAGTGACATTTGCAGGCATGGACGCGTAATTGTAAGTCTGCACTCCGAAGTTTACACATTGAGCAGGAAGATTGCTGTTACAGTGTGATCCGTCGCCACTTGCAGGCCAGGCATAATATTTGCAAATCTGCGCCATTGCAGTAGCGTTGCAACCGGTGTACGCTCGACCGCAAGAACCTCCGCTGCTGACTGTAGGACAGGAATCATTGTAGTAGCACGTTTGATTCCATGTTGTAGGCAGAAAAGGAGCAACCTGTGCGTGAACAAATGCGGAACCAATAAGAAACAGCGGAAAAAGCAGAAGTGTACGTAGTGAATACATCATTGGCGCGGGGATTTAGATAGTTACTAATATAATCAATCCCTTACAATTTGCAGCCTTGAATTCCTGTTGCACATCCGCCGAAATACGCAACGTATTCCGCATTCAGTCCTGCTTTTTTAAATTGTTGGGCCGCAGATTCGCTGTTGCCGAATTGTTCGGTGTATTTCCACAACATTCTGTACTCCTGTGGATTTCCAAGAAAGAGTCTTCCGCAAATCGGTACTACATGTTTCAGATGTAACCTATAAAGTGCTTGCAGTAACGCGCTGTTCGGTGATGAAACTTCTATCAGTGAAAATTTACCGCCGGGTTTGAGTACGCGTTTGACTTCTTCAGCAAGTCGATTTACCTGTTGCGGGTTGAAAGTTTTCAGTCCGAATGCCGACAGTACAACATCATAATGATCGGAGGGAAGTGTGTTCTTCAACAGATCCTGATGATGAACAATTACTTTTCCGGAGAACGATTTTTGGTTTTTGTGATTGGCGTGAACCAGCATTCCTTCGGAGTAATCGAGCGTTGATAGCTCTGCGTTAGGAAATCGGTCGCGAATAGGATTCCATGTTTCTCCCATTCCGGTCATGAGATCCAGAATACGGATCGGTTCTTTTGAAGGGGCAATTTTTTTCAGGAATTGTTTTCTCCAACGAAGCGAGAAACCGAATGATGTAATGTAGTTGACTCTTTCATAGGATCCGCTCATTCTGTTGAAGAGGTCGCGTATAAATTCCGGATCATATTCGTTAACTGCTTCGGATGCCTGTATCTTATTTTGCATTGCTGAATTTAGAAATTATCTGCGTTCAGCCGCGGCTTTACCTTTTCCTGTTCTTCGGTTGCGATTTCAATTTTAAGAACTCCGGTTTCGATCTGTTTATAAGCACGTTACTAAGTAGCGGAATCAAAGCAATCAGAATAACAAGTACCATAGTGTGATTGGTTTTAAGTTTTTTCGGCAACAGAATCAAATCATCAACGAGCCCGGTCTGATTCCTGCAAGCAGGATGTCGTCAGTTTGCATTTCGTTCTTTTTCCAGTTACTCATGAACATGTCGAAGTAGTTTTTCTGTTCATCAGCGTTGAGGTGACTCATGGATTCGAGAACTTTCACGAATTGTTTGGTGCCGAGTCTGCGTGATTCTGTACCGCCGAACTGATCGATAGCTCCGTCTGATGAGAGATAGAAGAAGTCTTTGATGCCGAATGGAATGGTATGTTTCGCGAAGTCAGCTGAAATAGGAGTGATTGAACCGAGAGAATAAATGTCGGCTTTAACCTTTTCAACAACACCGTTCTTGGAAATAAACAGAGGACGTTTAGCTCCGGCATATTCCACGACTCTTCTGTCCGCGTCGATCGAAATAATTCCCATGTCCAGGCTGTCTTTGGAAGCGGAACTGAGTTGTCCTTTTTCAAAGAGTTTGTGAATCATTTGATTCATGTTTTTCAGAATCAAAGCAGGGTCTGTGATATTTCTGTCGTTCACAATCGTATTCAAAAAGTTATGTCCGATCATCGAAAGCAACGCTCCTGGTACACCATGTCCTGCACAATCGGCAACGGCCAGTATGACGCGGTTGTACTTGATGGTGTACCAGTAGAAGTCACCTCCGATTACATCTTTAGGTCTGTTATACAGGAACGCATCATTAATGATTTTGTTCACAGACTCTTCACTTGGAAGAAGTGATTGTTGAATAACTTTTGCATATCTGAGGCTGTCGGTGATTTCATGGATATAGTTTTCCATTGATTTCACAACCTGCTTCAGGTTATTGTGATCTTCAGAACTGTTATTGCAGCTGTTCGAGTTTTCAAACTCTTCAATTTTAGATTTTACCAATTGAAGATCTGATTTGCGGGCGATAACAAACTGAGTGATATCGTTTACTTGGTTGAGTGCGCAGTTCTCTTCGGGCTGCGTATCTGTCAGGTAGTAAACGTGCGGATGTTTATCTGTATTTTCAGCCATGATCGCTTTGGTTGCATTGATGCATTCCATTGGGTCTGTTCCGAAACCGAATATGACACCGGTTACTGAATCACTGCTAACCATTCTTCGTGCATCTTCCCAGGTCGCTGCGCTGAGTACAGATGTTTCCGCATTGGAAAGTGTGTTCTGTATTTTAACGCGTTGGTCAGCATCAGCGTCGATAAGGAGGAAGTTTCTGAAAGTTTTCATGGCCGTTGGGATTTAAAATTGTTTTTCTAGCGTATTAATGGTATTCGAAATTAAAGGGCAGTTACTGTGTTTACTTTTTTGTTGCCGTTGGCATCAATCACACTTACCAGGTAAACACCGTTTGCAGGCACATTGTAGGTTTGGCTGTTGTTGTATTGCATTCCGGAGAAGATTACTGCACCGTTTACAGCTGTGATGGTAACGTTTACTGCAGATTCTGTGTTAACAGAGATTTGTCCTTCTGTATAGTTCACATTCACCATTTCAACTTCGCGCCCTTGTCCGTTTCCGTGATTTTGCCCGATGTTCGGATTCTGAATTGTTGCATAGTTAACAGATACACCATCAGTCATTGTTGAAGTACATCCTAGGCTGTCGGTTACAGTAAGTGTTACTGTGAAGTAATCAGAAGCAATATAAGTGTGTGATACTGTTCCTGCGGTTGTGTCAGAGTCTCCGTCACCGAAGTTCCATGCATAACTTACAGCACCTGTTGAATTATCCGTGAACGTTACTGTTTCGCCAATGATGATGGAGTTGTAATCTGCATAGAAATCAGCGATAATAGGGTTTTTCGGATTGATTGTGATATCTGTGGAATCTACTGTGATGTTGTTGATACGGATGATTGCAACATAGTTTCCTGCTGCGAGGTTGTATATAGTAGTATCGTTGGCAGACATTGTTCCGCTGGCAACAATCCCGTTTGCGTCTTTAAGTTCAAATGCTGCTCCGTTATAGTTCGGTGTCTTGAACAACATGGAAGCGTCAACTGTATTATAGCATGATTCTTCGGTAGGAATAAGATAGTTTGCCGGTCCTGCATGAAGTACGAAATCAGTAGCAAAATTGATGTTTGAAGGCAGGTCGAACTTCGCAGTATCGCCTAAGATTGAGTATTTCTCTCCGGTAGAGAGTTGTTCGAGCCACACGTAAGCCGGGAGGAAGTTTACAGTGTCTCCGTTTGAGTTGCTTACAGAAGCGATTACCTTGATTTCTGTTGCATTCTTATTAACGAATCCAAAAGGAACTGATGTATAGCTGTCGAGCTCCTGGCGAGCATCAACATTTGTTATGATATAACCGTCCGCAGATTTGGAGAACGGGAAGCAATTGTCGTCGAGTCGTCCTAATGTACCCTCAGTTCCTGCGTCAGGAAATGCGAGTGAGTCATTTTCACCTTGACCGAACATCAGAATCATGGTAGCCGGACTCTGATTCGGATTGTACGAATTAGATGTCATGGTAACCTTAATGAACTGGTAAGGGTTCTGAGCTGTTGCAGTTGTAAATGTCAGTGCTGCGATTGCTGCTGCTGCGAAGAGATTGATCTTTTTCATGGCCGTTTTTTTTTAGTGTTAGTTTGATGAAGCAAACCTACACCGACCTTGAAACCTGTCTAAACCACATGCGCCGTACTTCTTGCGGATGTAAGATTTTCGACGTTTTTGTAAAAACGGGGGATGGGACTATTTTTTCAGAGACTGTGTCTCCTGCAGACGTCTGAACATCAATCGCAGATTATCATCTGCATCTGTTGCAGCTTCTGAAATATAGGAAAGCAACTTGCCTGATTCCACTTCTGCCGGATTACCTGATTTGAATACTTCGAGTACACCGAGTATAGTAGAAATAGAAGCACGCAAATGATGTGACGTTTGAAATACGAGCTGTTCCATCTTTTCATGGTAATACTCATTCTCTATTTGTGTCCGTCGTATATCACTGATGTCTTGAGCAAATCCTTGAACTGCAACTACAGTGTTGTCTGAACCAACTTTGATATTGTAACGCTTCAGCGATAAATGTTTTTCAGAACCGTCTTGTGTTGCAATACGATAATTGAAAGCAGCAGGTTCATCTTGATTGAAAATACGTTCAATTGCTTTTTCGAGCAGGTGCAAATCGCCGGGATGAATCATCTTCTGAAATTCGGAAAAGTCCATTGTCATTTCAGATTGACCTAATTCGAGAATAGAAGCGGCCGGTCCCGAAAGGATGATCAAACCGTCTTTCGGTCGCCATTCCCAAGTTCCCATTTTAGCGAGCTTCGCAATTTCAATCATGCCGGATTTGTGCGTTTCAATTTCCAATTCCATTTCCTTTTTCCTCGAAATGTCGCGGACCGAGAAAATTATTCTGTCGCCCCATTTATCGGAATGGTAAATTGAGAATACAAACTCAGAAGCGATCAGTTCACGGGAAGAAGTGATCAACTTTGTTTCGAAAACTCCTTTTGTGCTTCCTGATTTATGCGTTTCGTCAACTATATAACGCAATTCATTAGAACTTAATTCCGCCAATACGTGCGGCAGGTTCATTTCAGTTAAATTCTCCGAACTGTAACCGAGCGTTTTTTCTGCGGTGCTGTTCACGTCCAGTATTCTGAAATCAGATGAGTCCACAAGGAACATCATATCCGGAGAAACGTCAATCGCTTCTTTAAAGAATCGCAACTTGCGCTCCATTTCGAACCTCGACGTTACATCGTTGCCAAGGCTAATGTAATTGAGCACCGTGCCGTCATTCCCTAATACCGGAATTACAACTTTCTCTTCCCAGTATTTTTCACCGGACTTTGAAATGTTGAGAACTACACCTGCCCATTTTTTCCCGGACTTAATTGTAGACCAGAAAGATGACCAGAATTTTTCATCATGAGTTGCGGAGCCAATAAGATCGTCGTGCGTTCGCCCCAATACTTCTTTAATAGGATATCCGGTTCGCTTACTGAATTTACGGTTGGCATAGATTATCGTTCCTTCCGGATCCGTTATCGTACAAATAAGAAAACGATCTATCGCTTCGCGGAATGCCAGAAGCTGGCGCATGGAAACCGCATTGAGAACATCAACTGTTTTGTCCTCAAGATAGCCGATTAAAAACTCAGCTTCTCCGTTGTTATTGTACTGTACCAGGACTTTTTCTGCTATTTGAATAAATCCGACAGTTTTATGTTTTAATCGGTACTTTAATGTCTTTTCACTCGACGATTGATCAATTATCCGGTTTCTTTCAAGAATATAATTAGCCCGATCTTCTTCAGCTATCAGTTGCTCAACAAGCATCCCGTTCTGTGTAAATTCATCGGCAGTGTAGCCGGTAACTTCAGCCACATTACCTTCAATCTGTAGTGAAATGGTTTTGTCCAACAATGGAAGAACATAAACAAAACCTTTAAGAAAATGGGACGCCATTCCGATCTTCGGAATACTCATTTCGTATTTTCCCCCTTGATTATTCATCAATGTCAGTCGTGTGAAGGATTCAAATATACTTGACATTACATACATTACCGATGAAATACATATATTTATCATACGATTTAACCTAACTGTATGCTATCAAAACCTGAACCTTATACCAAAAATGTATTGCTTATAGATGATAATGACATTGATAACTTCATCAATGAAAGAATGGTTCGAGGCTGCAGATTTGCGGATGTTGTTTACGTCAATTCCAGCACCAGAAGTGCCATTGAGTTTCTGCGAAATATGGCGGGCAATCCGAATATCAGTTTGAAGGAGTTTCCGGCAGTGATTTTTCTGGATATTAATATGCCGATTCTCGATGGCTTTCAGTTTCTCGAGGAACTCGAAAAATATGATGCCGATTTCGTTAATAATCTGAAAGTGGTGATGCTCACCAGTTCAATTAATCCTGAAGACGAAGAGAAGGCCAGAAAGTCGAGACTCGTTGCCGAGTTTTTGCATAAACCGCTGACTGAAGACTCGCTGAAAAAACTCACGAAGCATTTGGTAGCGTGATTCGCAGTAAACTTCTAAAAGAACATTCCGTTTTGGTCCAGCTTCTTGAGGCGCTCGGGCATGCTGTAATCGTTTCCGACATAGAAGGATTAATCATCTACTGGAATAAGCAAAGCGAGAACGATTTCGGTTATAGTTCTGCGGAAGTAATTGGAAAAACAATTGATATAATCACCGTTGAGCGTAATGACGGAACTACGTATGCGGAAGTTTGGGACGCACTTCTGACGCAAACCACAATTTCTACAGAAGTTCCGCGCAGATGCAAAGATGGACGTATTATTTGGGTGGAACTGCGTATCACCTTGTTGCGCGACAGTAACAATCATCCGTTATACATTATCGGAATTTCCAGAGATGTGACTGAGGACATCATGAAGAAGAACAAGCTGCTTGTTCTTGAAGCACTTCTTGCCTCCATGCAAGAAGGAGTTTTGATTTCTGAAGAGTACCAGGACGGAAGAAACGATGTTCTCCTTGTAAATACTGCGTTCAAAGCGCTTACAGGTTTTACCGGTAATGAGACCAATTCCGATGCAGTAGAAATTCTTCAGAAACTTTTTCCTGAATGGAATTGGACGCAAATAAATTCCCAAAGTGTTTCACAGTATGAGGTGAAACGGGAAGTGAAAGGAACTTCCAAATGGTTGAGTTTAATTACCGTCCCGATTTCTGACACTAATGGGAAAGTCACACACCGTATGTTCATGTTGCGCGACAACTCGCACTTGCGTACGAAGGAAGATCAACTGCAAACACAGAACAGTGAGTTGCGATCTGCCAATATGGAATTGGATAGAATGGTTTACGGCGTATCACACGATTTGCGTGCACCGCTCAATTCAATTATCGGTCTTACCAACCTGATGAAGAAAGAAGATTACGGTAAGGAAGCCGCACCGTATATCGATCGTATTTCGCAAAGTGCTGAACGTTTGAATGAGTTTATCAGTAACATCATTCAGTATTCCAAGAACAACAGGAAAGTGCCGTTTGTACAGACTATAGACTTTGGTGAACTTTTCAATATTTCTGCGGATCTGCATCGATACACTGAGGCTGGTCAGCGCATCGCATTTCAATATTTGAATAAGGAGAGAATTACAATTGAGTCGGACAAAGACCGTTGGCAGATTATATTCAACAATTTGATCGGCAACAGTATTAAGTTCTCGAGGAATATCCCGAACAGCTATGTTAAAGTAATGGTTTCGCGGAACGAAAGCGCTGTTTTGATTTCCGTCGAAGATAACGGAACAGGCATTCCAAAAGACAGACTGGATTCCGTGTTTGATATGTTCTATCGTGCTGACAATATCCGTTCGGGTTCCGGATTGGGATTGTTCATTGTTCGTGAAACAGTTGAAGCAATAGGAGGAGAGATCAGTGTGGAATCGCAGGTGAATTCTATGACGAAATTCACAATCAGCATACCATTCAAGGTGAAAGGTACTTATGGTAAGGAAAGTAATTGAACAACTCGAAGAGTCGGTTTACAATAAGCTGATTACGGAACTGGAAGAGACCAAGGCTTCCAAGATGTTGACTTTGCTGGGAATGTACCGTGACGGGACGCCGGAAAATGAGATTACTGCCACTAAGCTCGGTGTTTCCGCAGCATCATTTTATACGCTGAAATCGCGACTGCAGGACAAAGTGCAGAAGGCGCTCTTCAGAAGTGCATCTGATGATTTTGCAGATTTGCTAAAAAATCTTTCTTCAATTCCATACCTCGTAAACAACACGCCGCGTGAAAGTGCGGTATTGTTATTGTTGTTTCTGGAGAAGGAATTAAAAGAAAAAGACAAGCCCGGTGAGCTTGCACAGGTGTATGGAGCTTTGAAGAAATTGCACGCACATCACACCGACTATTATCATTACGAGCAGCTATACAATAAGAATATCGCATACTTTCTGGCTTTTGAAAAATCAGAAGAAGTTCTTACCGGTTTCACCAGAACATTAGGTGAATACCTGATGGGCGGCGAACTGCAGCTGAAGGAAGTCATGAAACTTTACATCAAAGAACTGACCAATGTTTCGAGGATGTATGAGTCACACCGAATACGCATGTGCAAATCGGTGGCGGAAGTGAGTTACGCGCTGTTCGTTGAAAATGCAGTTGAGCTTTCCGGTAGTGATAAATCCGTGCAGGACGTTCTCGATGAAATGTCGGCTGTTCTGTCCAGGCATCCTGATGATGCGCAATACCGATTCCTCAAGGATATTCACAACTTTCTGAGTTTCGAATTTTATTCCTTAATCGGTTTGCATAAGAACGCGCGCGAACCTTTCGAGGCGATAATCAATGATAAGTGCAGATTGCTTTATCGCTCGCATACCGCAGTAGTGAGCCTGTTTTTGATTTCAGCTTTTCACAAGTTGAAAGCCGTTCAGGATATTCAGATTTCAAGTGAAGAATGGCCGATTGAAGATGCGCAGAATACCTTCGGAGTTGTAAATCGTGCCTTGTTTAATGCCGGAATCCTTTTTGATTCTTTGCGCTATGCTGAGGCAGCTTCCGTGCTCAATGATTGTTTGAATGATGTGACGTTCCGTAATCTCATTCACGCTGAATGCAGTGTGCGGATACTCTATATTCTTTGCCTGATCGGTGCAGAGAAAACGGATCTCGCCGAAACGCAATTGCGAAGCTTGTCAAGAAAATTGGCGGGTTTGAATCCGAAGCCCGAGTTGGCACCCGGCACCAACGAATGGTTGAATCTGCTGAAAGCATTTATCGCTGCGAAAGATAAATCGCAAATGAAAAAAGCTGTTGAGGCCGTTAAAGCCGAACTTAAAAACAGGAACGCGCTTCTGCGATTTATGGATGTTGAATCCAAAGCAATGACCGGAATTATGCGCTGATTAACTGCTCGTCATAATATTCCGGATTGTCTTCGGAAGACAATGCATCGTCAGTCGTTACTTCTTTTGGAATGGTCAGAATGAATTCAGTGTATCCTTTGCTGTTACGTTTGTAAGAAATCTGATATCCCAGCTTATCACAGATCCACTTGACACTGTACAATCCCATTCCGGCTCCGGAATGCTCGTGGCCTCTGAAAAATATTCCGAAAAGTTCTCCGGTAACTTTCTCCGGAATTCCTATTCCGTTGTCTGCAAAGGAGAAGTATTGATTTCCGTTGGTGTAAGAGTAACGCAGTTCCAATACAGGATTCTGAATCAACGGTCTGCGGAACCGATCGGCGTTTATCATCAATTCCGTGAAAATAAAAGTAAGTAACACCTGGTCGGAACGAATGATTGTATCATTAGTGATGTTGGAAATGATTTGTACCGGTGATTTCCTTTCTTTCAATTTCAATTCCAACTGTTCGACAATGGAACTGACTTTCACATCTCCCAATTTAGTTTGATGCTGATTGAATTGGGTCACCGCGGCCATGGATTGCAGAATGTTCTTAATTCTGTTATTGCTTACTTCAATAAGGTCAATACACTTCTCTTTTTCTTCGACCGATCCTTCACGATAAAGCGTGAGAAGTCCTTCAATGCAAACCACCGGATTTTTTAAGTCATGTGATGTACGATATAAGAACGATGAAAGTTGTTTTGATTTGAGCACAGATTCTTCTTCAGCTTTACGCAGGTTATGGATATCGGAGAGAATTATCAGCGTTTCTTCATTGTTCGTTTCCCGGTTTTGAAAAACTCTGAACGTGGCTTTCACCCTTCTGGATCTCTCCGTACTGGTTTTCAAGTTAAACTCAGAAACAACTATCGATTGTTTCTCTGTTGCCATTCTTACAAGATCAATTCCTGAATGAGCAATACTTGACTTGATGTCAAATTCAGGAAGTTTATTCTTTCTGCATTCCAGAATTTGGAGCGCCTTCTTGTTCGCGTAACGAATCTGCATGTTGTTGTTCACAACGATAATACCGTCGTCCATGTGATCAAGAATGTATCTCCATTCGTGTTTCGGAACGGTTAAAAATATTCTCGACTTGTAAAGAGCATAAATAGAAGCGAAGGAAAAACTCAACACAGAGACATTCGTCATTGGAAACGCCTGAGAGTCCGTTAAGACGGGCAACAGAATTTCAGATACAACGCCAAGAATAACGGGGATCGTAAATCCCCAAGCGAGAATATTGATTTGATTGGAATAATAATGCTGTAAATCGGAACGAAAGTAACCACGCCAAACGAAACTTATCATGCCTCCGCAAGTAATAAGGATGTAACCAAAGAAGATTAAAGTGGGCGGATTACTTTCCGGCGTGGACGTCCAATTGAAAATATCGGATGGAATCAATTGGTAAGAATAGGATTCCGTGATTAGAATGAAGCCGGTCAGAATCGGGAATACAAAGTAAACGATGAAGAACAACGGGGAATTGATCATTCGTGTTTGTCCCGTAAGCCGCAAAATAAAAAGTGTTCCGAAAATCGGAATGAAAAGCATGGGGTACAATGAAATTCTGACGAAGAGTGAGGCTCCTTCCGCCGTTAATGAAGTACGGCCAAATGATTCTGTGAGTTGCCATGCAGCCAGGACCAGAAGGAAAAGCACAAAACTGAAGTTCAGCTTGGTTCTGGCTCCTTTAACCGCAACGAAAAGCAGTATTCCTAAATTGATGAAGAACGGAACTAAAGATAGAATCGTAACCCATAATGGGCCAAAGCTCAGTTCCGGCAATAAGTTTCCCCCGATTCGCATAGACACGTCAGTTTACGACCACGCATGCCATGGGGGATATGGATTTGGGTCGCGTGATTTTACGGGTGTTACAACTATTTGTTTCACCTTCACAACCCAATTTGAACTGATTAATCCGCCTTTTTATCTAACGGTTGCTCTTGCTGAGTTAACGGCTTGGATCGGCGTCCTGCCGGAATTGCGCAGGAACCTCCCGCGCAGCCTGTATTTGAGAATGCCTGAAATAAGAAGAACCCGGAAAAGATCCAGGCGAACGCATCGTTCATCTGATAGGCCTGATAACCCAAAGAAATTCCAAGTATGAGTCGCAATACGCGCATGAACGACCAATTACGAAACAGCAGTTCTTTTATCGATTCCATTTTAAACATATACAAAGGTCAGTTTTCATTGCTGTTTCGCCTGTAACCTTTGTTACATGTCGCGATTGTGCTCAAAAGAATTGTTTAACATCCTTATAACATCGAATTGCGTTATAGTCGCCTAAATCGCTATCTTTGCACGAATTTTAACGACAACTAAAATTCACGCGTTCTTATGGCGACTGCCAATTCCCAGATTCTAGGTGAAGGACTCACATACGATGATGTTCTTCTGGTTCCGGCTTATTCCGAGATTCTTCCTCGCGAGGTAACGATTGCCTCCAAATTTTCGCGAAATATCATAGTTAATACTCCTATCGTGTCCGCTGCAATGGATACAGTTACAGAGTATGATATGGCCATTGCCATTGCCCGTGAAGGCGGAATCGGGGTAATTCACAAGAATATGACCATCGATCAGCAGGCCGAACAGGTGCGCAAAGTGAAGCGTTCTGAAAGCGGAATGATCCTCGATCCGGTAACGCTTGACGATACCGCAACAATCGGTGATGCGTTGGCCTTGATGAAAGAACATAAAATCGGAGGTATTCCGGTTGTCGGCAAAAACGGTAAACTCGTAGGTATCGTTACCAATCGCGATTTACGCTTCGAAAAAAGCATGAAGCGTCCGGTGAAAGAAGTGATGACGAAAGAGAATATCATCACTACGCACAAAGGTTTCGATCCGAAGAAAGCGGAAGAAACGCTTCAGAAACATAAGATTGAAAAATTGCCGGTTCTCGATAAGCACGGGAATCTTGTCGGACTGGTTACTTACCGTGATATTATCAAGATCAAAGAACGTCCGAATGCGTCCAAAGATACTTTGGGTCGTTTGCGTGTTGCTGCCGGTGTTGGCGTTACCGCGGATACAATTGAGCGCGCAGAAGCATTGGTAAATGCCGGAGTTGACGCAATCGTAATTGATACCGCTCACGGACATTCGAAAGGCGTTATTGACATGCTGAAACTCGTGAAGAAGAAATTCTCAGGAGTTGATGTTGTTGTTGGTAACGTTGCAACTACAGAAGCTGCTGTAGCATTGGCAAAAGCAGGTGCTGATGCAGTGAAAGTGGGAATCGGACCGGGATCAATTTGCACAACCCGTGTAATTGCCGGTGTTGGTGTTCCGCAGTTGTCGGCTATTATGATGGTTGCTGCAGGATTGAAGAAATCCGGAGTTCCATTAATTGCTGATGGAGGAATCCGTTATACTGGTGATATTCCGAAAGCGCTCGCCGCAGGTGCAAGCACTATCATGGCGGGAAGTCTTTTTGCAGGTTGCGAAGAATCTCCGGGAGAAACCATCATTTACGAAGGACGTAAGTTCAAATCGTATCGCGGAATGGGTTCTTTGGAAGCCATGCAAAAAGGATCTAAGGATCGTTACTTCCAGGACGTAGAAGACGATATCAAGAAACTTGTTCCTGAAGGAATTTCCGGTCGTGTGCCTTACAAAGGTTCTTTGGCGGAAATCATTTATCAGCTGATCGGCGGACTTCGTGCCGGAATGGGTTATTGCGGTGCTAAGAATATTGAAGCACTTCAGAAAGCCAAGTTTATCCGCATCACATCAGCAGGTATCCGTGAATCACATCCGCATGATGTGGTGATTACGAGAGAGGCGCCGAATTACAGCCGATAAAATCATTACATAAGGTGGATTTCGTATCTTAGATACGAACCTGCACTTTATGCCGCAAAACACATTTGCGTTCAAGAAGTTTACGATCGTACAAGACAAGTGCGCGATGAAAATCGGCACCGATGCTGTATTGCTTGGATCGTGGGTGAAAACTTACGGAACACGTAGTGTATTGGACATCGGCACCGGCACGGGTGTAATTGCGTTGATGATTGCACAAAAGTGCGGTGCAGAGATAGACGCAATCGAAATAGATACCGATTCTGCTGAAGAAGCGAAGTATAACGTTTCACAGAGTCCTTGGAATGAACGTGTACATGTACAGAATATTTCACTTCAGGATTTCGTTAAAATTCATGACGGCAAGTACGATCTCATCGTCAGTAATCCACCATACTTCGTGGATTCACTTTTGAGCGCAGGTGCAGGAAGGACGGCGGCTCGACATACTATTCATCTGACATTTGAAGAGCTGATCTCATGTACAGTAAAACTACTTAGTAAAGAAGGAAAGTTTTACGTGATTCTTCCTGTTAAGGAAGGAGAACAGTTTGTTGAGATTGCGCTGAAGCACGGATTATACTTACGCAGACTCATGCGAGTACGTTCATCACCTGGAAAAGCAGACAAGCGCTGGTTGATGCAATTCGGTTTCACGAAGAAAGATCAGATATCAGATTCTGCGTTAGTGATGGAAAGCGATCCTCAGGTGCGACACAGTTATACGGATGAGTACAAGGAGTTGACGAGAGAGTATTATTTGCAGTTTTGAAATGTGTCAATGTGCAGATGCGTCAATTTACAAATGAGTTGCTCGGCAGACAAATCACCGTGCTTTATGAAAAATGCCAGATTAAGCGTCATAGTGTTATGCGGATAGTCCTGGTGATTTCGATTCTGACTTTTGTTGTGTGCTGCAAAACTCCAACTGTTTTTCAGGGGCGCTATTCAACCGGTGTTGATTTCGTAGGATCGGAATATTTCTTCAACGCAGATTCAACTTTTTCAAGGCGAGGTTGGACATGTATGAGTCGTGACACAGGATGCGGTACGTACTTGTTAAAGCGCGATTCCTTAATTCTGACTTATCAAGCAATCAGTCCGATGCCGGAAGTTATCATCGACACAATAAAGACAGCAGGAATCAAATCATCCATTCGCGTGCATTGTACTGATGAAGGTTATGGCATGCCGTATGTTATTGTATGCACCGAGAAACGTAAAGGAGGTGTCACTGATACAGATGGAGTGGTAACATTTTTTCCTGACAGCCTTGATTTTCCAATGGAAGTAACTTGTGCACTTGTCGGGTATAAAAGAGTCAAATTTGTAGTCAACAATATGAAACTCCGGGTGGAACGGTTGAACGCTATGAGATAAAGTGTCGTCGTGAGAATAAACTGTGTTTAAAGTATGCCTTTCAATCTGAAGGTAAAATATATCATTCTCAAATGATTCTTAATCGTGTTCGATGAATTGGTGCCGGCAACCAAACGCAATCGTAACTTTGCGGGATGAGTACGTTCATGACTAAAGTTATCGGCCTGATTGCATCTGATGTTCACAAAACAAAATGGAAGCCGGGTGATGTTGCACCTGAGTTTTCGGGAAAGGATCAGGATGGTAATAACGTTGCGTTGAAAGATTTCCGCGGGAAGAAAGTGGTTTTGTATTTCTATCCGAAAGACAATACAATGGGATGTACAGCGGAAGCGTGCAACCTGCGCGACAATTACAATTACATGCTGAAAGCAGGATTTGTTGTGATAGGCGTGAGCGCGGATGATGAAGAATCGCATCGCGGTTTTAAAGAGAAATACAATTTGCCTTTTCCGTTGCTGGCGGATACAGATCTCAGCATTGCCAAAACATACGATGTGTGGGGAGAGAAGAAGTTTATCGGCAAAACATACACCGGAATGACACGTACGACTTTTATCATTGATGAGAACGGAGTTATTTCGGAAGTCATTACTGATGTGGACAGCTTCGATCACGCGAAGCAGATTATGAAGTAAATCCGGATGCGCTGCTTAAGCGTAATCTGACTTGCGTTTTTCGCATTACAGCTCCCGAATGCTGAATCAACACACGCGCACTTGTGTGTGAATCATGTAACACTTACTGATCGTTTTGTAACAACACTCTTGTTTCGTTGGCGCACCTTTGTGTCGTTGGTTAAACAATACACTGCACACCGGTTTACCGGGGTGAATATGAAACTTCAAGCAGGGCCCCCATTGCCGGAATTTCATTTCACTGAAGGCGAAAAGTGTATGACATCTACGCCCGATGTGCAGGCGTTGTTTAGCCGAATGAAAACATGATAAACAGTTACAAAATAATCATATGAAAAAAATAGCCCTAAGTATATTCGCAATAGTACTCTCGCTGACATTTGTACCTCAGGAATTGAAAGCTTCAACGGATTTGAATTCGGTGAATGCTCCCGGAGATTCAGTGATACAAAAGCAGATACTGCTTGATCGTCTGAGCGAAATACAATCGACAGATAAATCTGATTTAAGTTTCAATGAAAAGCGCAATTTGCGAAAGGAAGAGCGTGAAATCAAGACGACTTTGAACAGAGATTACGGCGGAGTATACATTTCGGTCGGAGCGTTTATCGTAATTATTCTGCTGCTTATTATATTCTTTTAGTGTCTGTTAATGAAAAACACGGCACTGATCAATTCGGAGATTATATTTCTGCTTGCGTTGATTACGGAGAAGTATCCTGAGCTAACGGTTTTTCTGGATGAACTCACCATTACGATTCCTGATGAGCAACATCCCGCGATGAACGATCAGATCTTAAAAGCTTATCACAATACTTTGTCCAGTCTGATTGCTCAATACAAATCTTATGACGATTCCAAAGCGGACCAGTACCTTATTCAATAGAAAATAAATTATACATCAATACACTGTAATTATGAAAACAAGATTCAAACGTCATTTGCCGGTAATACTGTTAGCGGCATTTATTATGCTTATCAGCGAAAGTTGCTCAAAATATCCGGATGGTCCCATGTTGAGTTTACGCACCCGTACAGAGCGAGTGTCCAATACATGGAAAATCGATAATTATAAAGTTAACGGGAACGACTACACATCACTGTTGTCCGGCTATACGGAAACATTTTCTAAAGACGGAAACTACTCTTATAGTTGGGGGAGTTTATCCGGTACGGGAACCTGGGCGTTTCAAACAAATGACAAGGAGATTAAACTGACCGGTGTGTCGAATCAGTCTACATACACGTTAGTGATATTGAAACTGGAAGAGAAACAGTTCTGGTATTACTATATGGACGGAAACGACAAAAAGGAATTTCACATGGTTCAAAATTAGGTCTGCTTCCTGCAGACAATTGTGAAACGCATGGATTAATTAATGAGATTATTTGAAGAATTGTGCATGACCCGATTGTAAATATGGTCTCGAGGAAAATCCCCGGGGCCATATTTCGTTTATAACAGAGCGGGGCAGTACATTGAGCTTTCAGGATTTCCTCTTCGTCAGATCTTCGGATTGATCTTGATTTTGACCTGTTACTGTGTTCTCTCTTTCCTGCACAGGCCACGGTTCATATTCACTGCCCTCATTCAGATTCGGCAGTTTTATTTTAAACCAGTTGTAAGTTTTGCTTAAATCATCACCCATGAGATATCCGAATGGTGAGAGAGATTCTATCCGGTCAAATACAACTTTTATAATCGCGATAAGCGGAATAGCGAGAAACATTCCCGGTATTCCGGCGATGGTGCCGCCGATAATGACAGCAAGCATTGAAACAAGGGCGTTGATCCTCACTTTGTTCCCCACGATACGCGGGATGAGTATATTGTTATCTATAAATTGAACAACTATACTCATGGCAAGGACTCCTATTACCACTGATAAGCTCGACGTGTTTGCCAATGCCGCCAGGATGGTTACAAATGAGGCGATCATAATGCCGATGTACGGAATCAGATTCAGTAGTGCAGTGATTATTCCCAGCAGCACAGCATAAGGTACGCCGAGCAGCATGAGTCCGCCGGTGGTCAGAAATGCGACAACAGCCGTTTCTATAAGCAAACCGGTAACATAACTTTGTATTACAATTTTAACTTCATGAAGAATATCGGCAACAACAAAAGCGTTCGTCTTGCTGATGATTTTCGATAGAAATTTGACGAACAGATTTCTATATAGCAGCATGAGGAAAATGTAAATAGGAGTGAGCGTTATAATAAGTACAATTTCAGTCAGCGAGTTAATTGTTTTACCCAGCATTCCGCCGGTTCCGCTCATCGCTGATGCAGGGAGTT
>JBJOKQ010000035.1:0-21174 GCA_046046005.1 Bacteroidota bacterium
ACGTGGATGCAACGATTGGAAAGCAGAAATATGGAAACGGAGACTACGCGATTGAAGCCTGTGGGGACAGATCTGAGACTTTAGACGGTAGACTTTAGACATTAGACGATAGACTTTAGAGAATCGCGCATGAACATTTACTCCATAGCCACAAAAACAAAATCCATTGCAGGTAAATGCAGGATTGAAACCGAGGAAGAATTTGCTCCGGTATATCAGGCGCGACCGGGAATGAAGTTGCCGGCGATCATCATGATAGACAAGCAACCACAACTCGTATCCGCAATGTGGGGTTTGCGCTCAACAACATCTGCAAATACAATTCATATGTCGCGCGTCCTCAAATCCCGAACATGGAATCTGCGATTGCGCAGACAACGCTGTGTAATTCCGGCCAACTGTTTCATTGCAGAAAAAAACGGACAAGCCTGGCTGATTCGTTTGCCGCAATACAGAATGTTTCTGATGGGCGCAGTGTATCAGAAAAAGGGAAACGAATATCATTTCACATTACTTGAAACGGAATCTCCTGATCTGTTTGCTTCAGTAGCAGAAGATATGCCATTAGTGCTTCCACCTGACAAAATGCAAAAGTGGTTAACAGTAACAGAATTGGACCGCATTATGCATTTTGCAGATAAAGCCGCAAACGAATATTTCGATTACTTCAAAATAGACGCAGCGGTACTCAAAGCAAACGTAAACGATAAAGAATTGCTGCGACCGATAGGAATGACGCATGAACAGTACAAACTGCGCGAGATGCAGATCAAAGCTGTTACGTTCGAAAAAGAACGTATGAACAGAAGAGGCGGAAAATAAAATTCCTACTTCGTCAGGCCATCTCGCACTGACTTTACCTCCTCAGCAGTAAATGCGTCACCGGAATTCTCCCAGTTGGAATAAACATACGTAAGCACGGCAGCGATTTCCTCATCGTTCAGTTTCTGCGGAGGCATAGTGCTGTTGTATTCCACACCATTAACAGTAAGCGCGCCGGCTTTACCATTAATCACCTGTTCAATCACGGCTTTACGATCAGTGAGGAAATCTGATTTCGCTAAAGGAGGAAATGTCTTGGCCAAACCTTGTCCGTTCTCCTGATGGCACGCTTTGCAGGTTTTAGTATAGATCTCTTTCCCTTTATCGGCACCTGCATCAGCAACCACTTCAGTTGTTGCAGCAGAATCTGTAACAGGTTTAGGGTTTTCGCTGCCGCATGCAATGATTAAAGAGGAAAATGCAAGAGTTGAAAGAATCACAATGTTGAGTTTCATAAACTTCAGAATGAGTGAATACTCCGTTTATAACACAACAAAGTACAGGAGTCAGCAAATCAGAAACTATGACAAACCTCACTCCTGCCAGCAGGAATCCGCAGATCAGAATTACTTCTTGAAAATGAAATACACCGCTAGAATCAGAAACACAAATCCGATAACGTGATTCATTCTGAAAGTATCTGTCTTGAAAAACACGAGAGCGAAAATTGTAAATACAATTAATGTAATTACTTCCTGAATTGCCTTCAACTCCCAAATAGAGAATGGACCGCCATGCGCAGAACTGCCGATTCTGTTTGCAGGAACCTGAAAACAGTATTCAAACAGCGCAATACCCCAACTCACGAGTATTATTCCGATCAAACCCAACTTTGTGAACCATTTCCACTCGGCGAATTTGAGATGACCGTACCAAGCCAGTGTCATGAATGTATTCGACAACACCAGCAATCCAATCGTAAGAAAGGTTTTCATTTACTTCTTCGACTTGAAATATGCGATGAGGAAAATAACGAGCATCAAGCCGTTAATGCCGATCCACACAAAAAACATCAGACTGTCGTTGTGGGTTTCATTGGTTACTTCAAAAAGTAAAGCATCATTCGGCACTTTAAGATCCGGATATTCATTATTGAAGAAATCGATCTGATCCTGCTCAAGACCTTCGAACCAAACGTTACGCACAGTACCAACAAACTCTGAAGAGCTCATCACCGCTTCATACTCTTCGTCGGAAAGTTCATCAAACTGAAGAATCACTTTAATATCGCTGTCGTAATCCCATTCAGGAGCAACAATCGGAATATATATTTTCTTTGTAGTTGTTGTTGAACCGCGACGCGTTGTGGTTGTAGTTTCCTCCAGACTTTCATACAAAGGCTGTCCGTTCAAGAGAAGATTTCTTGTCGAAGGTAACTCACCTTTATTCAATTGCTGTACTTCCACTTCCTCGAAGCCGTAATCGAAGTAGTGTGTAAGAGACGGGATGAAGAAAACAGTAATAACTGCGAAGATGATCAGAAATGCCGCAACAGCACCCCACTTCTTCGGGTTAGCAACTTTCATAGCAGCGAACGCTTCTTTCTCCGGTAAGTGACTTAAACTTTTATTCGGAATACGCGCATTCAACTCTGCTACAAGATCGTTAAAACCCTGCTCGCCGAATTGCGAGAACATCTGAACTTTAGAAGTCTTACCGCTTTCTTCGGTGTAAGTAATAAACAGAGATTGATATTGATTCTGATTATTGAAAACGTAATAGTTTAAGATGTTATTAAACGGAAACTGTTTCTTTCTGAACGGTCCCATTTTGCAAAGAACAGTGTACGAATCAATAGTAACACTGTTCTTGGCAGTCATGTATGAAAATGCGAATTCCTTATTCATAGTAATGGAGTTGAATTTTATTTCTGCGTTTGCATCGGAAATTTATAATTTTTTCGCTAATCAATGTATACGAAGTGCTTTTTTAAGCACAGAAACAATGGTTGTTGCAATCGCAGCACCTAACGTTGCCAGAAACATATCCTTCTGCGCATCCCAGATATCGCCTTGCGTACCCAGGTAAGCATCGCCTTGTGCTTTAAAGAAAATATCCGCAACGGCCCATTCAATCAGTTCATACAAACCGCTGATGGAAAGCGTAAGTTCTATTGGCAATGCCCAACCTACCCAAGAAGGAAACTTCATCCAGCGAATAAACATTTCGCGCCAAGGATAAGCTAGAAGAAATCCGAATGAAAAATGCACGATGCGATCGTAATGATTACGCTCCCACCCCATGTTATCCTTCAACCAATAACCCAACGGATTCTCGGCGTAAGTATATTTCGCTCCGTAAACATGCAGACACAAATAAACAGTGATGAGCAAATAACCGAGATCGCTGAACTGATACTTTCGATACGTGTAAAACAGAAAACCGAGAAAGAGAAACACCAATGTATTCTCCAGCAACCAGTTATTGATGTCGGTTGTTCCGATTAATGTTGAGCCCCATAGGACGAAAAACAACAGCGTAAAAATCTGCATCCACCTGTTTTTCAGAAATGGTGTGCGTTGTTCGTGTAAGGCGTGAGTGAATCCCATAAGAATGATCTTAAGTATTTATTTGAGAATAAATTTTGCAATGGCGGGAACAATGAAATTCAGATTCAACTGTTCAACAGGATGCGGTGTGGAAGGCATCACACACAAAGAAGCATTTTTCAATTGACGATACACATGAACAGTTTCTTCAATAGAAACCATCTTATCGCGATCGCCGATACACATCAGCACTTCATGTTCTATCGTTCTGAAATCATCATCGGTCAGTGAAGGATTTGCACCTAAACTGAGCATCATCGCTGCCGTTTTACTAAGCACGTGTTTCCATCCGCAAACATGACGTTTTTCAAGTGCCGCAGCGAATGCAGGAACTTTTGCAGCGATAATTTCCGGATCGAGCATCTTCACTTCTTTCTCTGCGATCGCAACAGACCATTCCAACTTGGACGCTACTGTAATGATTCTGCCAATGCGTTCCGGGTAATGACGCGCTATGTACAATGCAACATAACCGCCCATACTATAGCCGAAGATATCTGCACACTTTATATGATCTGAATTCAATCGTGCAATGAAATCTTCGGCGAACAGGCGAATGCTGAAATCATCTGTTGGCAATCCGCGTTGTCCGTGACCGCAAAAATCGTGAACCCGAACATCAGCGATTGAAGTTCGTAACGCATCCGCTACCGGAATCAATTGATCAGAAGCACCGATTGCGCCGTGAAGGCAGTAAACAGGGTTATGCATACATCTGCTAAAGTAATGCACTTCCTGCAACTCTTACAAATGAAAAAGCCATCCGCAATAAATTGTGGATGGCTCTTTATTCAATACCCGAAAATCTATTTCATCTCTTTGCTCAATGTTGCGCATTCATTTACCCACGAATCTTTCTTAAGATTATCGAGGAATGCATTCTTACGAGCCATTTTAGCGGTATCACCTTGCAATTTGGACTTGTCGTCTTTAAGCATGTTTACAGTCATGCCTTTTACAGGTTGCTCCAAAGCTTTAAAATCTTTATTCTCCTCTTCAATCTTCTTCTGGTTTGCAACGAAATCAGAAAGCAACATTGACTCTTTGGTGATGTCACGCTCGCGTTTCAATTGCTTGGCTTTTTCCTGTACAAGTTTGAAAGCGCTGTTTGCAGCAACACGTTTTTCGCTTGACGCTTTCAATTTATCATAAACAGGTGCTTTCTTCCAAACATCATACTTCGCAACCGGAACCTGATCCCAAGCCATTGGGAAATCGAGATCTTTTTCGCCGTAATCGAAAAGCGAATAGAATCCCGGAAGTTGAATATCCGGTGTAACACCTTTCAATTGCGTTGAACCGCCATTGATGCGATAGAATTTCTGAATAGTAACTTTCAAAGATCCGAGCGGCTTCATATCGTTGTCACCTTTCACCATATTATCATCCAGATCAAAGAAATTCTGTACAGTTCCTTTTCCGAATGAAGTTGCATAAGTTCCGACAATCAAACCGCGTTTGTAATCCTGAATTGCAGCTGCAAGAATCTCAGAAGCAGAAGCGCTGTTTTCATTGATCATCACGATCAGCGGCCCGTCATAAACCACTTTACCTCCGTCTTCATCATCATACACACGCACACCTTGTGAGCGTGATTTCACCTGCACAACAGGACCTTCAGGCACAAACAATCCAACCATCTTGATTACTTCAGCAAGTGAACCGCCTCCGTTATCGCGCAGGTCGAGAATAACACCTGAAACTTTTTCCGCTTTCAGTTTCTCCAGTTCCTTACGCACATCTTCAGCGCAAGCACGTCCGCCTGAAGTTTTTCCGGGAGTGAAATCTGCATAGAAAGAAGGCAACTTGATGTAACCGACTTTATTCTTGCCCTGTTCAACAATTGCGCTTTGTGCGTACGTTTCCTCAAGCACAATGATGTCGCGAATGAGTTTAATCTCTTTCACTTCTCCATCCGGTTTCTCGATAGTCAAACGAACTTCAGTTCCTTTCTTACCGCGAATCAGTTTGATTGCATCATCAAGACGCATTCCAACTATGTCAACCGCTTCCTTATCGGCTTGTGCCACTTTCAGGATTTTGTCTTCCGGTTTCAGGTTTCCGTCTTTCCATGAAGGACTTCCCGGAACGATGCTGGTTACTTTGATGTAGCCGTCTCTTTCCTGCAATGTTGCTCCGATTCCCTGAAGCTGTCCGCTCATTGCGATATCGAAATTCTCTTTGTCTGCAGGGGGAAAAAATTCAGTATGCGGATCATAAGTTGCAGTGATCACGTTCATGTAAGTCGACACGCGATCTTTGCGTTCTAATTTTACCAAACGATCGAAAATTTCTTTCTGTGTCTTACGAACTTTCGCACGCGCATCTTTTTCGATTTCGGCATCAGCCTTCAATACAACGCCTGCTTTCTTCTCATCCACTTCTTTCTTGTTCGTCTTCTGCATATCTGCAAAACGCACCAGCACCTGATACTTGAGATATTTTCTCCAGTTCTCACGACGTTCAGCATCGTCTTTCGCATAAGTGAGTTTTTCAGGATCCAATTCCACTGAGTCAACAACGTTGAACTCAAAAGGTTTTGAAAGCAGGTCGAACACGATCGTTGTGTCTTCAACTATACGTTTCTCTGCAATTTCAACTGTACGATTGAAAAAATCGAAAGAAGAGGCTTTCACCTGATCATCGATATCGTCGTAATACTTCGACTTCAGTTCATCGTAATCCGCTTGCATGAAAATCTTCTTATTGAAGTCGCTGCGTTCCATGTACAGATCAAATGCTTTGTGCGAAAAATCGTCATCCAAAGTCGTTGGATCGTAATGTGTCTGACGCAGAATGCGCATCATCGTTTCAATGATGACTTTATCTCGTTTTCCGCCTTCCGCTTCTTCCGGAGATTCGTAAGCAGCGCAACGACTGCTCAGGAACGTAACAGCGGCAAGACCGCCCATTAGTGGAACTGCAAAAAGTGCTAATCTGAATTTACGGGTCATAAAAGGTTGAATATGATGAACGAATTTACACAAAAACCCCGCCATTTGGCAGTTAAGAACTGTTAAGCGCGGGTGTCTTGTAATGTGCGGTTCAATTTGAATTTAAACGGAAAGAAACAAGGATTATTTTTCAGACAGACCGCGAATCATCGTAACCATTGAAGGTTCACTCCAATCCGCTCCACCGGCTTTCGAAGTTACTTCGTGACCTTCACTATCAAAAATATATGTAGTAGGCAGCGTAAAAATTCCGTTTTCCTGATGCGGTTTATCTGTTTGCAGATACAGTAAATCGTACTCATTCTTTGAAGCGAAGGATTGAATCTTTTCCAAAGGCTCATCGCTGATCAACAGAAAAATCACTTTGTTTCTATCGACTTGATCTGCGAGTTTCTGAATAGACGGAAGTTCACGTCGGCAATCAGGACACCATGTTGCCCAATAATTCACGAAAAGTGTTTTGCCACGATATTGCGTGAGATCAACAATTTCACCTCGAAGGTTACGAACAGTAAGTTTCTCCACATCGAGATTCGGTGCAACGCGGTATTTTCTGAATAACCAGAATGCGACAACGCTTCCAACTGCAAGCAGAAGTATGAACTTGATTCGCGAATTACGCATATCAATAGTTCAGAATTTCTTCAATGCGCGCAGCAACTTTATCAGCGTTCGGCAACATCGTTGCTTCCAATGTTGAGTTGAGCGGAATAGCCGGAAGATTTTCGGAACCGATTACATCTACAGGTGCATCCAATGATTGGAAACAGAATTTCTGAATTCGTCCTGCAAGAGCCTGAGGAAATCCGTTATTGTATGGTTCTTCTGTAACAACCAAACAACGCGAATGCTTACGTACCGATGCGAAAACAGTTTCTTCGTCCAATGGAACGAGAGTGCGCAAATCAACAATCTCGACACGACCCGGAAATTTCTTAGACGCATTTCTCGCCCAGTAAACGCCCATACCATATGTGATGATTGTAAGTGTTGATTGCTCTTTAGAAACTTCAGCCGTCTGCACCATGCGTGCTTTCCCGAAAGGAATCACGTAGTCTTCATCCGGCTCAATGGTTTTCGCTTCTTCCGTTCCTTTGATCTTCGACCAATACAAACCTTTATGTTCGAGCATTACCACAGGATTCGGATCGTAGTAAGCAGATTTCATCAATCCTTTCAGATCAGCTCCGGTAGACGGATACGCAATCTTGATACCGCGAATATTGCAAAGAACAGATTCCACAGATGAAGAGTGATAAGGTCCGCCGCTGCCGTATGCACCGATCGGAACACGAAGTATCATACTCACCGGCCATTTGCCATTTGAAAGATAATTGGAGCGCGCAACTTCTGTAAAGAGCTGATTCAGTCCCGGCCAGATGTAATCGGCGAACTGAACCTCCACAATCGGTTTGCAACCTGTAGCTGACATTCCAACAGTAGAACCAACAATAAATGCTTCTTGTATTGGTGTATTGAAAACACGGTTATCACCGAACTTCTGCGCCAATGTTGCCGCTTCGCGGAATACACCTCCGAGACGTCCGCCAACATCCTGTCCGTACAATAGAGCTTCAGGATGTTTCGCCATAATTTCCTGGACAGCGAACAAAGCAGAATCCACCATTACGGTTTTCTCTTTTCCAGCGGGTTCCCGCACACCAAGTTCCTCTGTAATCGGAGATGGAGCGAAATCGTGCAGGAACAAATCTTCCGGACGCGGATCTTCCGCTTTCAGCGCGTTGTTATAATCTTCCTGAACTTTCTGACGTGCTTTCTCTTCGAGTTCGTTGAGTTCTTTCTCATCGAATCCGTAAACGATCAGTTGTTTCTTCAACTTCGGATACGGATCGCGGCGTGCCGCTTCTTCCAGATCATCGCGATACCATTCCTTGCGCACACCTGAAGTGTGGTGATTCAGCAAAGGAACTTTAGCATGAATCAGAAACGGGCGACGTTCTTTGCGGATGATATTGAGTACATCGCGAATAGTTTCGTAGGAGCGGAAGAAATCCGTTCCGTCGATTGTGCGTGTTTCAAGTCCTTTGAATCCGCGTGCATATTCCGTAGCATCCTGAGCGCGAATTTCTTTAGCGTTTGCAGAAATATCCCATTCGTTATCCTGAATGAAATACAGAATAGGGAGTTTGCGCAATACAGCCATTTGAAATGCTTCAGCAACTTCGCCTTCCGTGATTGATGCATCACCGAGTGAACAAACCGCGATCGGATTCTCTCCACCGAAATCTTCTGCCAATCCCTGCAGTTCGCGATACTTCAATCCCATTGCTACACCTGTAGTTGGAATTGCCTGCATTCCGGTTGCAGAACTCTGCATTGGAATTTTCGGCATGTCGTCGCGTTTCAATGACGGGTGCGAATAGTACGTTCTTCCACCTGAGAACGGATCATCGCGTTTCGCCATGAGCTGAAGCATGAGTTCGTAGGGTGTCATGCCTATTGAAAGCAGAATACTATCGTCGCGGTAATACGCGGACAGGAAGTCCTGTTTTTTCAATTGCATTCCCAATGCAATTTGCACGGCTTCATGTCCTCGGGAAGTAGCATGTACGTATTTGGCGGTAATTTCCTTATTGGCTTCATAAATTTCGGCCATGGATTTCGCTGTGCAGAGCAGTTCCCATGCTTTAAGGGCAGTGGAGACCGGGAACGCGCCTGTTTTAGTTTTATTATCTGTCACGGTGAGAGACATATACGGGTAAAAATCGTGTGTTCGGTAAGAAGGTGAAGGTAAGGAAAATGGGGGAATTGGGGATTATGGTATTCGGGACGGGGTCTGGATCAGAATCGTAGCGAGAAGCCTGGAAGAGTGATTTTACGAATTAAATCATTCGGAGCGCAACACCTGCACATCAAACTACGTTTTGGTCCCGCTTTCTCCGGACGCTGAGCGTGCCGGATCAATCGGGGCTAGGGAGCGAGGTTCGCGTTTCAAATTATCTTTTTCGCACAACCGTTTAAACGGTTGCGCGTTGATTAACAAAAACAATATTTATCCGGGGATTTCCTGAAATCCAGCCATCCTCTCTACAATTTCCCTCGCTCAGATCGATTATATTCCAGCTGCGGATTAATACCATGCATAAGCAAATAGCGAACACGTTCCTCCTGATAAGATTCGAAAGCGTGTACGTTCTTCTGATCTGAAATAACCGATTCAACCTTATCAAGACTATCAACATCGACGCTGAACGCATTGAATCCTTTCTGCCAACTGAATTTTTCCACTGTAAGTTCATTGGCGTTGATCCAATGCGAAGTGGTCCCTTTTACCATTTTCAAAATATCGGTGACGGCCATTTTGTAGTTCATTTGAAAGAGCACATGAACGTGATCACTTGAACCATTTATAGCACGACATTGGCATCCACACAATTCAAATTGTTCTTTCATGAATTTATATACTTTCTTTTCTATTGCTGGAGCAATGAGCGGGAATTGGTCGCCGGTGGAAAAAATAGCGTGAATCCAGATTCGGCAAGGGGAGTTTAGCATCGTTTTTTTCGCAAGGTTAGAGCGAAGAGTTCGATTTACTCGGGTGACAAACGTTTGTTGTCGGGTGTAAATGTTTGTAGTCGTTTGTAAACGGGTATAAGTACTTGTGGAGAAAAATGACACATCAACCTTCTTAAATTTCAACCGTTTAAACGGTTGAAAGTTGAGCACCTAGAAATCTTAGAATCCCTCCCTCATTGCAAACTCAAAACACCTCACGTCCATTTCATGACAATGCCCTCTATCATCTCCTCCCAGCGTGATCTTGAGTCAACCATTCATCAGCAACATCCCTTCAATCATGCTCGTGCACGGCTGTGGAATTGCCATAAGCGCAAACTACCGATGTCTGACTTTCAAGATGATTGAAGTATCTATGCTGTTAGACACACACCATTTTTGCAATGCAGTATCACTGGTGGACTCATAAAACTGAACAAATTCTCCAGGGCTATGTCCGGAGTATGCATTGACACTTGGAACTCCCATCTCCTGAGTAGCTAACATCACATCCAAATGGAGCGCCACCCTATCCACATTCTCAATACTGTCTACAGAATAAGCTACCGCAACATGTTTGTCATCCCACACAGCTTCAATTTCAGATCGAACATTCTCTACGCGTTGCAATGAAACCTCCTTGTCGTATCTCATCACCTGCTCAGGATCGATCAGATTATCTAAAATCACTACTACCGGCAATATCCACACCACAATCCGGAACACTACATTGTAGTTTTTGAGTTCATTAAACACGAAAAACAGCACCACAATAAAGAGGAAAACTTCAATATTGATTATCCTGTTCATCGATCGCATTGAAGCGAAGCCCGGTAATTCATAAAAATATTTATACAAACTGAATCCGTCGATATTGAGGCAAGAGACGAAACACAATAACAGACCAAGAGTAATGAATAACAACTTACGCTTTACTTCACGGGAGGTGCGTTTCGAAAACAAAACCACCGGCAATAAACCTATTCCTATCCACGGCAGCGCTCCAATGAACAAGTAATGACACCAGAACCATTGCAAAACTGTTCCGTGATCCGACAAAGAGTTCCAAAATACGGGCGCTTTGCTGGTAAAAAAATACGATCTCCAGGTTGGAATAGTAGGAAAAATAGCTTCATACGGAGGCGGACTGATAATATTTGAAATATCGATATACGGTTTCATCAAAGGGTAAAAACTACCCGCAGCCAGAATGACAACAACAACATGTAAAATCAGTCGGCGTGAAGATTTAAGCAAAGTAAAAACCTGAAAATCCCTATAGACTACAAAATAGCCGATCGTAAAAAACATCAATGTAAAAACCAACAGAAACCCTAGATAAATACCACAATAGAATTGAAAGACTATTCCGAAAATCAGGAATGCGAAATATTTCAATTGCTTACTGTCAAAATACCTCCATGTCCAATAGAATACCAACGGTACAACGAATCGCGGATAGGTTTGCACATTGTAAATATTACTGGCCAGCAATATTGAGAAAGCAAATATGTACGCGCCCACTGATGCCATGACAACATTGGAAGACCATTTATTCAGCGCCCAATAGCAACACATAAAATTGATTGCGAACAACGAGAGCAACCATAACTGAAAAGCCATTTCTCTATCGCTTCCCATTGTGCGGAACAAAGCATAAATCGGAGCGCTACCTAAAAGATTATCTGAAAAGGCAATCGTATTCTTGAAAGGATACATCAAAGGTGCATCCCAATAACTTTCCGTCTGCCCTGTAAAAAATCTGTAATCGTGCTCCAGGATATAATTATTGAATCGGGCATCACCCAAATCGCCCGGAACATACTTCATGCCGGGACCATAAATTCGCAACGGACATAACACCAAACCGAGCACCAATAGAACGGCCGGCAGCAACAACACTCCGTATCTCTGTATAAAGTTTTTCAATGTCGTAAAACGTACTGAGGTTCGAATATAAGCTGAATTACACTAAATATTGCCGTTTTAAAATTCGAGAGCGGTAACGGATAATAGAGATTATCCTTTCCTGACTGAAGAACGATACTGATTGTATTGCCGTCATTAAGGTCTCACAATACTTACCAGAGGAGCACATTTTGGAGAACATTTATTTACAAAGAGCGAGTTGCCTTAACAAATCGTTAATACTACACTAATCTTCACACAAACCGGACATAATACTTTTGCTGCGTGATCAAAAACACTTTCATTTTACTCACCCTCCTGTTGACCCTCAACAGCGTCGCCGGTAATCCCGTTACCGGAATCATTTACGTGAGCGGATCTGTTACGGATCACTACACGAACGAATCGCTTGCGGGAGTGGAAGTGCGCGTTCAGGGTACAGACATTGTAACGTATACCGACTTCAATGGAAATTACTTCCTGCCGGAATTAAAAGCTGGTACCTATACGCTCGAATTCAAATATCCAACGTACTCCCAAACTTCCGTGGTTGCAACCGGCGACCAACGCGACAACCAACTCAACGTCGAACTGCTTCCTCGTTAAGTCCCAATTTATTTTTTTGCTCTTTCTTAATATTTATCAACCTGTCTATCAATACTTTAACTCGTTTGTAAACTTAACGTTACGGCATTCTTAGGGGAAGGTCAATGCAGGCGCGACATTTGTTATGTGATTGTGAATAGCTATCAACCTTTAAAACAAATTGTCATGAAACGTGCAGCTCTCTTCTTCGCAATTTTCTTCTGCCTCGTAACATCGGTTTCAGCGCAGAATCTCTCGGTTGTCAACGGTAACTATGTCGACGCCTCAGGTAATGTTTACTCAGGCGCCTTCAATCAATATTTCGAAAACGGAACCGTCAAGGCTACACTTAATATTCTCAACGGTCAACTCGATGGAGCTGCTGTTTTCTATTATGAAAACGGAGCTAAAATGGAAGCCGGGAATTATGTTAAAGGTCAGCGCAACGGCATCTGGGAAACCTGGAATGTCTCCGGCATGAAAACCGGCGAAGCGTCATACGCTCTGGGACTTAAAAACGGAATGTGGTTCATCTGGGATGACGCAGGAATGAAACGCATGGAAATGCAATATACCAACGGCGAAAAAACAGGGACTTGGAAAATGTGGAATGAAGCCGGTGAACTGATCAGCGAACGCAAGTACTCGGTTGGCTCATAACCATCAACTTAATCCAAATAAAAACTCCGATGCGACTTAAAATAACATCGGAGTTTTTTTATTTAACTATTGCAAACTTCCAGCTGAACGCGCTGAAACAAAATCACGGCTCATCATAACTCACAACCAAACGCTCCGTTGCTGGATGCGCCTGACAAGTGAGAATATATCCTTCTTCCACTTCTTCGTCCGATAACGCATAGTTCATCGTCATCGTTGCTTTGCCTTCCATCACCTTGCCCTTGCAAGTGCAACAAACTGCGCCCTTGCACGCAAACGGCACATCCATATCTGCGCTTACAGCTGTGTCAAGAATAGTTGGTCCGTCGTTAGCGAGATCGAACACTTTCTCTTGTCCGTCCAGAATAATTGTAACCTTACTTACAAACTTACCTGCCGGTGCTGCATTCGCCTTCTCCGCTGCCGCAACCGCGTCGATTACTGCAGAAAAATATTCAATGTGAATTCTGTCTTTCGGTGCTTTCAGTTTCTCCAAAACCTGCTTCACATTTTCCATCATCGGGCCGGGACCGCAAACGAAATATTCATTGTCGCCGTTAACTCCGATAACAGATTCAAACAACGCCATCACTTTCTCCGGTGTCAGCAATCCTTTCTGCAAGTCCGCAATCGGTTGCTTCGGATTTTCAAGTACGTGGACAACACGAAGTCGCGCTGATTCTTCTTTCTCCAACATCGCTAACTTCTCACGGAAAATAATCGACTCTTCATCTTTGTTTCCGTAAACCAGAGTAATGCGACTTTTCGGCTCTGCAGCCAAAACCGTTTTCAGAATGGAAAACATCGGCGTAATTCCGCTTCCCCCTGCAAACAAAACATAATGCTTGCTGTTCGAAGGATTCATCTGTGAGTAGAAATTACCCATTGGTGTCATCACTTCAACAACATCTCCTTGTTTAAGATTGTCATTGATAAAAGTTGAACCTTTACCGTTCTGAACTTTCTTTACGGCTACACGCAACTCGGTTTCAGAAACCGGACTGCTGCTCAGTGAATATGAACGACGAATTTCTTCTCCGCCAACGTTCATCTTCAAAGTCAGATATTGCCCCTGAATATATTTGTACTCCGTTTTCAGCGAATCAGGTACTTCGAACACAACAGATACGCAGTCTGCCGTTTCTTTTCTGATTTCCGCTACTTTAAGTGAATGAAATTTTGCCATACTTTTCTAAATCAGCGCGAAAGTACGGAATTCAACGCGCTCATAAACTGATTTGCAGCATGCAAAACTGTTGTTAAAGCTATTGGCCTGAAAAACACAGTTTAATTGATTTTCCGTTGAATCTTGACAATTGTCATTCTGCAGAGCCTTCAAACAAACGATTTTTGCTCTGAATCGAGGCATTTTTCAATCATTTGAGCCCGTTTCGAATGATTATATTTGTTCTCTCACAACAGCAATTTCATCCAAATGGAAAACAATACAGTCAATTTTGAAAATGTCTTCAACGACAAAATCGGTAAAAACGAATACATCGAGCCGAAAGACTGGATGCCTGAAAAATACCGCAAAACACTGATCCGTCAGATTTCTCAACACGCTCACTCCGAAGTTATCGGGATGCAGCCTGAGGGAAATTGGATCACCCGCGCCCCTAGTCTGCGTCGTAAAGCTATTCTGCTTGCTAAAATTCAGGACGAAGGCGGACACGGCCTGTATCTCTATAGTGCATGTGAAACACTTGGAATTTCCCGCGAAGATTTAATTCGCCAATTACATACCGGCGCTGCTAAATATTCAAGCATCTTCAATTATCCTGCTTTGAATTGGGCAGATATCGGAGCAATTGGCTGGCTGGTTGACGGCGCTGCGATCGTTAATCAGGTTTCTCTTCAGCGTACTTCATACGGCCCATACTCACGCGCAATGGTGCGTATCTGCAAAGAAGAAAGTTTCCACCAGCGTCAAGGGTATGAATTGCTGCTTGAACTTTCCCGCGGATCCAAAGAGCAAAAAGCAATGGCACAGGATGCAATGAACCGTTGGTGGTGGCCTTCACTCATGATGTTCGGTCCGCATGATGCTGACTCCGCTCACTCTGCAGATTCAATCAAATGGAAAATCAAGCGTGAAACAAACGATGAACTTCGCCAGAAATTCATTGACAAAACCGTTGCTCAGGCTGAATTCCTCGGACTTACTATTCCTGATCCTGATCTGAAATGGAATGAAGCTCGCGGTCATTACGACTTCGGTAAAATCGACTGGGAAGAATTCAACAACGTGATCAAAGGAAACGGTCCGTGCAACAAACAGCGCCTCGAGCATCATGTGAAAGTTCATCATGAAAACGCATGGGTACGTGAAGCAGCCAATGCTTACGCTGCTAAAAAAGCGAAAGCAGCAAAAGGGGCACTTGTAGCATAATCACAATTCAGAAATTCGTAATTCTTATATAGATAATGAGCAACGACAATCAATTTCCCCTCTGGGAAGTATTCGTTCAGGCAAAGTCCGGAACTCCGTACAAACATGCAGGCAGCGTACATGCGGCCGATAAAGAAATGGCTTTGATGAATGCACGTGATCTTTACTCACGTCGCAACGAAGGAACCGCAATCTGGGTTGTACCGGCGAGCGCAATCGTAGCTTCTTCTCCGGAAGAAACAGGATCATTCTTCGAACCGTCAAACGATAAAGCATATCGTCACCCGACGTTCTACGAAATTCCAGCTGAAGTAAAACACATTTAATCTGCACATCATGAGCAATAACTCAAATGCAGCTTTGCTGGAATTCGTGATTCGCTTAGGTGATAACAACCTGATTCTGGGTCACCGTCTCAGCGAATGGTGCAGCAACGGCCCTTTCCTCGAGGAAGATATTGCACTTTCCAATATTGCGCTCGACTACATCGGACAGACGCGTATTTTATACACTTACGCAGGAACACTCGACGGCGGAAAGACAGAAGACTTCTACGCGTATGAACGTTTCGAGCACGAGTTTACCAATGCACTGATTACTGAATTGCCGAATGGCGATTACGCACATTCAATTGCACGTCAACTTTACTATTCTGTTTTCGCAGATTTATTGCTCACAGAATTAATGAAGAGTAAAGATGCGACGCTTGCAGGTTATGCTGCAAAAGCAATCAAAGAAACGGCGTATCACTTGCGTCATGCAACCGATTGGACTTTGCGTTTCGGCGACGGAACCGAAGAAAGCCATCAGCGCATGCAGAAAGCAATTGATGATCTTTTCATGTATACCGGCGACATGTTCGCTACAACTGAAAATGAAAAGTCGTTGGTTGCTGCAGGAATTGCGCCGGATGTTCCGGCATTGAAAGCTGCATGGACTAAAAAAGTGGAATCGGTTCTGAAAGAAGCGACACTCACAATGCCTGATGCTGCCACATGGCAAATGCAGGGAAGCCGAACCAATCGTCACACCGAACATATTGGCTACATCATCGCGGAAATGCAATATGTAACCCGCGCGTATCCGGGTAATAAATGGTAATTCAATAAACCAGAAAAGTCAGACTGTACAATTTGCGGTCTGACTTTTTTGTTTCTGTAACTTTACACGAATCAAATTGCCTATGGAAACGCTCAACCCTTTGGTATGGAATGGCAAGGAGCCTGAACTCTGGAACATCGCCAATGAAGTTGTGGATCCCGAAATTCCCGTGCTCACAGTTGTTGATATGGGAATTGTACGCGATGTAATTCGTGATGGTGATAATATCATTGTAAAAATTACTCCGACGTACAGCGGATGTCCTGCGATGGAAATGATCAGCACGGATATCAAATCTGCGTTTCATCGCAAGGGATTCAACAATGTTTCTGTTGAGTTTGTGCTTTCGCCTGCCTGGACAACAGATTGGATTTCGGATTACGCAAAAGACAAATTGGAGAAATACGGCATTGCTCCTCCTCCACGTTCCACTGCAGATAAGAACGCCATTCTCGGGAATCCTAAAGAAGTGCGTTGTCCGCAATGTAAATCACTGAACACAGTTATGATTTCCAACTTCGGTTCAACCGCATGCAAGGCGTTATGGAAATGTGAAGACTGTAAAGAGCCTTTCGATTATTTCAAGTGTATTTGATTATTGCTTCGTAAACACACCTTGCCGTGTAGAGTGCGAATCCGTTACCCGCATCGTGTAGAATCCTGCTGCTAATTGCGAAGTATTCACCGCAAACACAGATTCATTTGTAAGTCCGGTGTAAACAATTTGTCCGAACGCATTCAATATTTCAATCGTACTTCCCGAAGGGTTTAATCCGTTCACAGTAATGTTCTCTGTTGCCGGTACAGGCCACAGATTAAGTTCCTGATTCTCTTCACCATCACTGACGCTTGTCGGCAAATTGATTCTGTAAAAATCGGTATGAGCCTGCCATCTGTTTCCTTCTGAATAATACAGTGGAATGAAAGAATTCAAAATGTAATCATCGACATCGTATGACACAATCAACGTATCTCCCTTCAACTGCATGTACGGTCGGTTAGCATTATGTTGAGTTGTAGCTAACGGCGGACTTACATTAAAAACCAGATTCGAATTACTCGTTATTACAGTGTCATACAACAATTGCCAGGATGTGTTATAGGCAGCAAGGGTTATATTGCCTGAACGATGCTCATGTCCGGAGTGATAGGAAACATAATAGTTCAATCCGTCAGTAACAATTCCTTGACTCCACTGTCCGTCGTTGTTAAGGTGAATGGAATCAACATAGTTCCAATTCGTATCGTAGCGATAAACATTGAGCGAGAATTGTGGCCACTTACGCATCGTAACAATGTTGTACATGTTATTATTATTGCTGTAAAAACATGAAGCTCCCCATGTTGTAAACTCGTGCGTGAGCATCACTGCCGCACCTTGCTGAACAAGGTTCAAATCAAACTCCCACTTGTGCATTTGTAATGTCCATGTTGCTTGTTGCACAGGCATAGAAGGGTGAAATTCTCCCGGAACATTCATCGCTCCTACAATCAATTTACCGTTGGCGTAATTAAAGAGCATGTCCGCCTGACTGTCGGAAGAATCCAATTGGAAAGTAATTGAATTGATAAGGTTGAAATCTTCGTCGTATTTCGACAACTTGAAGTTATAAGGCGGTGCCGCTGTAATGTGATAATAATCTGTACCGATCTGTTCCATCGCAAAATCTCCGGCGGCGCCGTGTCCGGCAAGTGTTCCGCTGTTACCTGTGTACACAAAACCTGCATCATATTCTCTCCAACGGAAATAATTAATTGAACCTGAATTGCCCGGTCGACCTGCATAAATATTGTAGTACATATTCCTTCCGGAATGATAGAATGTACGACTGAAAACACCTGCCGAATCGGAAGAATTCGGAATTAGTGTATGCTGACTCAACATGGTCATGTTTACTTGACCAATCAACTGAAGTGAACACATCACCAACGCGAAAAACAGTAAACGCATATCGAATTAATTTTCCATGAAAATAGTTTCGTTGCTGCGTTGCTGCAATCTATTATTTCCTATAAATCGATTCCGAACGACCTTTACTTCGCGATTTTAAGAGGGTAACAACCTCATTCTCCGACAACTGAATCTCAGCAGTTTTATAAACCGAATACCTGATGCATAAACAAAATGCAGTAAACCCGACTTTTTAAACGAACTTATTCCCGCTCAATAACAACATGTTAGAGGAAACCTCGATTTGGAAACGAACGAAACCTCTCTCATTGGTTTCCCACACTTACGAAAGGTTCTAATTTCGCACCACAATGCCGGTATTAATCATCCTTGCTCCCATCTTCTTATTCATCCCTTGCGCAACAGGATTCTTCGCCAGAAGCACAGGACGTAATTTCTGGACATGGTTTACACTGGGAACCTTCTTGCCAGTTGTCTCATTCGCAGTTCTTTGGTTTTTGCCTGAGTTAAACCGCAATCAGGAAGCGTAAATCGAAGAAAATCACTCTAGTCTCGCGTTGCGATCACGATGACAGAAAATATCTTTTCGGTACATTTGTTTCATGTCCGAAACAATACAATTCCAGCAGAACGGAAACGTTGCAGTAATCCGTTTGAACCGTCCCGAAAAATTCAATGCGTTCAATCGCGAGATGTCGCTTCAGCTGCATCAGGCTCTTGACAAGGCTGCGTCTGATGAAAACGTACGCTGTATTTATCTCACCGGCGGTGGTAAAGCATTTTGTGCAGGACAAGATCTGAGCGAAGCTATCGATCCCGCAGGTCCAAGTTTATTGCAAATTGTAACCGAGCATTACAATCCGATTATTACCCGTTTGAGAAATATCGAAAAACCGATTGTTTGCGGTGTTAACGGAATCGCTGCGGGCGCAGGAGCTAACATCGCTCTGGCTTGCGATATCGTTGTTGCAACAGCATCTGCAAGTTTCGTACAGGCGTTTTCTAAAATCGGTTTGATCCCTGACAGTGGCGGAACATTTATTCTTCCAAGGCTGATAGGTTTGCAACGTGCCGCAGCGTTAATGATGACGGGCGATAAAGTTACTGCTGCTGAAGCTGTGCAAATGGGCATGATCTACAAATCCTATGATGATGCCGCTTTCGAAGACGAAGCAATGAAACTCGTTAACAATCTCGCGAATATGCCAACCTTCGGAATTGGTTTGACAAAGCGATTACTGAACGAAGGCCTCAATAACAACCTCGATCAGCAACTCGCTCGTGAAGCCGTGATTCAGGTTGAAGCAGCACAATCACACGACTTCAAAGAAGGCGTTTCAGCCTTCCTCGAAAAGAGAAAACCCGTATTCAAAGGAAAATAATCACAACCCAAACACACCATCATGAAAAAAATCATCATTGCCGCATTGTTAGGCGTTATCTCATTCGCAGGATTAAGTTTTATTCCTGCAGCTTCCGGACCTTCTGTTGTTATCAAGAAAGGTGTAATGAAAATCGACGGTACAAATGTTACAGCCGATTGGTCACTCGCAACATTCAAAAAAGCTTTAGGTGAGCCGGAACGCACCCGTGAAGGCTATAACAAAACACATACATATGATAACAAGAGCATCGTTCTCTTCGAAAAAATGGTGGACAAAAAACCATCGGGAACAGTAAGCGAAGTGCAATATCATTTTCATGTTGCGGAATCAAACAATGTAACACCGGATGGTCCCGGATTTTCAGGAACGATTAAAGTTGACAAACTGGTTGTAACGCGCGACTTAAGCGCAACAACAATGTTGTCGAAATTGAAAAACTGGGAAAAGACAGACAGCTACATTGAGCACTCTTATCGTATGGCAAGTAAAGGACTGTATATCTACTTTCAATTTAACGATTCAGAAAATAAACTGGAGAAAATCAGTGTCGGTCCTGACAAAAAGAAATAACTGCAAATGCTGAATAGTAAAAGTGTTATCGGTGTTGCCGGCTCAGGAGCAATGGGCTCAGGAATCGCACAGGTTGCTGCAACTTCAGGTCATCAGGTTTACTTGTATGACAATTCTGCTGCGCAGATTGAAAAGTCGCGCAACGCTCTTTATTCCACATTGAATAAGCTGGAAGAAAAAAGCAAAATTTCCTCAGAAGAAAATGCTGCAATCAAATCGCGTATCACTTTTACGAGCGAACTGAACGATCTTGCTCCTTGCAATTTGGTGATCGAAGCGATCATCGAAAATCTGGACATCAAGAAAAAACTCTTCGCTGATCTTGAAGCATTAACTGCTCCGGGAACCGTTCTTGCATCCAACACTTCATCGCTTTCGATTACATCGATTGCTTCCGCTTGCAAAAATCCATCAGCCGTTATCGGAGTTCACTTTTTCAATCCGGCTCCGCTGATGCCGCTTGTGGAAATTATCCCCGGAGTTGCGAGTAATCCTGCGTTCATCAGTGCAACAAAAGAATTGATTGACACCTGGAAAAAAAGCACCGTCCTTACGAAAGACACCCCGGGTTTCATCGTAAACAGAATAGCGAGACCTTATTATGGCGAATCAATTCGCATCTATGAAGAAGGTATTGCAGACTTCGCAACAATCGATTGGGCGCTGAAAACATTCGGTGGTTTCCGAATGGGCCCTTTCGAATTGATGGACTTCATCGGTAACGATATCAATTACAAAGTAACTGAAACCGTTTGGGAACAATTCTTCTACGAACCTCGATTCAAACCTTCTTTCACACAAAAGCGATTGTATGAAGCAG
>JBJOKQ010000036.1:0-21151 GCA_046046005.1 Bacteroidota bacterium
CGTGTATTCCTACCGCGCAGGTGTCTGTGCAATTTATACCGGCGATGCAAAGCTTGCGCTTCAATTAATTAAAGGCGCTTATGAAAAAGATCCGACATTGACTGATGTGAATTTCTACTTGGGGCGGGCTTATTTGTTGAATGGTTTGTATGACGATGCTATTGTGCAATTCAATCTGCAATTAGCAAAAGAGCAAGATGAAATTCTTCGTTTGCGACTTGATCAGTATGTTGTGAATTGCGCTAGCGGGAAAGAACTTACTGCGAAGCCAACGAATAACAAGGTGGAGAACGCAGGTCGTCCGATTAATACGCCCGGAGAAGAGTACGCGCCTTTAGTTATTAAAGGAGATTCCGTTTTGTATTACACATACAAAGGACCGTTATCAAAGGGCGGAAAGAAATACACTTACGGCAAAAGTGATTCCGCAGGTGTTTATTTCGAAGATGTGTTCATGACAAATCTTACTGCACAAGGTTGGTTCTTTCCCGGAAGTGTGAGTGATAATGTGAACACTGTCAACCATGATGCAACATCTGCTATTGCTCCTGACGGAAAGAAACTGTATGTCTTCAGATCGAGTCCGGAAAACGGAGGAGATATTTACGTTAGTAACCGCGCAGGAATGGATTGGACCGTTCCAACAAGAATTCCGGGAGATGTGAATCGTCCTGATTCCTGGGAGGGAAGCGTATGCATTACACCTGATGGAATGACAATGTATTTTGTCAGCGATCGCATGGGCGGATTCGGTGGAAAGGATATTTATCGCGCACAGTGGTTAGGAGATTCGGCATGGGGTAATGTTCAGAATCTCGGATCTAACGTGAACTCACCATTGGATGATGATGCTCCGTATCTGGTGAATAACGGATACACGATGTATTACGCATCACGCGGATTCAACTCAATGGGCGGTTACGATATTTTCTTCAGTGAACTTGGTCCTGATGGAAAGTCGTGGCAGCTAGCGCAGAATCTCGGTGTGCCGGTAAACAGTCCTGCGGATGATATTTACTATCAACCGTTGAAAGACGGTAGTCGTGCAGTATTCTCTTCTAACCGAGAAGGCGGAAACGGAATGATGGATATTTATTTCGCAACTCCCGGAGTTCCTGCTCAGGAATTGGTAACGATACACGGCACAGTAACTTTGGACGAACAACCTGTTCCTGCAACAATTACGGTTGCCTACAATAACAAGTCGGATGTTCAAGGCGACTATGCCACCAATTCTGAAAATGGGAAATACACAATTAACATTCCGGCGGGAGAAGATTACAAAGTGTATTATCTCGTTAATGAAATGGATGAATACAGCAAGACTTTAGATGCGACTCAGATAACTTCATATCAGGATAATGAGATTAATGTTGAATTTTTCTCTGACGAGTACAAAATGAAACATCCTGAGAAGTTTGGCAAAATGTCATCTTCAGATTCTGCAAAAGTTCAGCAGCAGGTTGCAAACAATGTAACTTTGGATGCCGTAAATAAAATTTTAATCAAAAACGACTCCAGTAAAAACTGGACGAACGATGATGAAAATACTCCTATAGAACCGGGATATTATATCATTATCGGTGCGTTTAAAAATAAGGACAACGCGAAACGGATGGAAGCGAAAGTGGCCGCACAAAACAAATGGCCTTCAGTTCGCCGTGTTTACAACAAGAAGAATGGATTTATGTACGTGACCGTTGCTCATCCAACCACTCAGGATGAATCGGTGAAAATTGTTGAAGACGCGCGTAAAGAATATGCTGATGCATGGATTCAGTTCCTGAAGTGATTTGATCAGCGATCGAATTCTTTTGTGAATAGCTTTTGATTGCCACACGCATCTGTAACCACAAGTTCAAGTTTGTGTTTGCCCTTTCCTGTACCGGAATCAAAAGTATGCGTGAGCAAATCTTTCTTCGGTTCATATTCGAATAAAACCCATTTACCGTCAATAGTTCCCCGATAGGTTTTAATGCCGGAAAGATTATCTCCGATTTTTATCTGAATGGATTTCATTGCAGAAAAATCAGTTTGAGTTCCTTTCAAATCGAAATTGGAACCGCGTACATTCGGAGCAACCGTGTCGCGCAAAAGATAATAGGTTCCGAAATCTTTCGTCTCACCTTCAAATGCTGAACCGTTCCATTTGGTTGCAATGACAGCCAGTTTCCCGTCTGATTTTTCACGCACCATTACAATTTTAGATGGATCAGTAATTGTGGCAGATGGTTTAATTGCCAGAGTGCAGACTTTGTGAATCGGTGTAAAGCGATCCATCAATACTATTGTTGAAGATAATTTATTTCCTGTTGGTGGAGTTGATTTCCATTTGAAAATATGATTCTCATAAAACGCTTCAGCCGGTGAAGAAAACGTGAATTCACTTTCCTCAATCTTATTCGCTTCATTCCAAGTCAGAACCTGAATCATAGGTTTATAATTGGATGCGGCCAACTGCGTTTCCGGATTTGATGTCCGTGCACGAACTTTAAAATCAACAACCGACGAGTTGCCGAAAACATCTTTTACCACATAACGGAATGAATGCAGCTTCCCATCGTTCAACACAATTCTTCCGCGATTCACAACGCTGTCGTAAACCGGCAATCGGTTATTGGATGCGAGATAACTGAGCTGAAAATACTTTCCTGTTTTCTCGTGCTCCTGATAATCAACGAAGCAATTAATGTAACGCGAATCTTCAAACGGAATGCGATCCAACGTGTGCGAGTAAAGCAGTTTTTTCCCTTCGAAAAGTTGAATGCTGTAAACGCCGTTCTTGCCTTGCGCAATATTCTCTTTGTCATACGCTTCAATTCCGAAGCCGATTTCTCCGAATGCAACTACGCTGTCTGCTTTATTAGCAATCGAATATTTTTTATTCCCTCCCGACAGCTGAATTTTCTTCATTCCGGATTTACCATTCACATAAGCATTATCACTCAATTCATAAACAGCAAGCATTGAAGGAACAGGAGCAACTGTATCACCAACAGGAAAGCCGAATAAAAGCGGATTGATTGCTTCTTCTGTTTTGGAATCGCGAATTTCAAAGTGAAGATGCGGTCCGCCTGAACTGCCGGTGTTCCCGGATTCTCCGATCTGCATGCCTTGTGTAACTGAAAGTTCACCTTCCGCAGGGAAAAGTTCGATTTCAAAACTCTCAGAGAGATACTGTTGTTTCTTCACCCATTCTGCGATCTTTCCTGAATACGCACGCAGATGCGCATATACCGTTGTATAACCATTCGGATGCGTAACGTAAATTGCTTTTCCGTATCCCCATGGAGAAATTTTAATTCTGGAAATATATCCTTCCGCTGCAGCACGGATTGCGTAACCTTCTTTGCCTTGAGTTGTGATATCAACTCCTGCATGAAAATGATTCGTACGCAACTCACCGAAATTTCCGGATAAACGCCAGGTAATATCAATCGGCGATTTGAAATAGCCTTTTGGATAGTTCTGCGCATTAAGAACAAATTCACCCAACATGAACAATACGATCAGACAACTTCTCATGTTCCCAAATTTAGTTAATGATGTTATTGATTTGCACCATTCAGGATAACTGTTGGCAAAATCCTTGCCGATTCATTGTATGAACGAATTCTCCGAAGGCAATATCAACAATTGTCGGCGAAGTGGTATTTTTGAATAAACTCAACTGCAGTGATTATGCGCGCACGAATTATTCTCTCTATACTGTTTCTGGCAGTTACTGCCTGTTGTTTATCTGCGCAGGAACTGAAGAAGAAACGCGGAAATGTTAAGTTACGTGATACTGATGGGAGAATTTATGCAAAGGGTAAGGCGCGTAAATACAAAAGACACGGAGTGTGGAAGACCTTTAGCACGGACGGGCAAGTTCTGGAAATGCAAACATGGAATAACGGCGTAAAGGAAGGACCTTATATTTTGTACTATACTTCCGGAGGTGTGCAGGATAGCGGTGCTTACCATAACGACTTGAAACAGGGAAAATGGGTTACACGGAGTTCCAATGGCAGTTTAGCTTTCTTACGTGAGTACGATGCAGATAAATTGAATGGAAAGTGTTGTGCTTACTATTATGATGGAAAGCCGCGGGAAGTGAGTTACTTCAAAAACGATGTTGCGTTAGCAAGCAGAAAATGGAAATCTGATGGTCGCCTGGATGTGGTGGAATATTACTGTGAAGGCAAGGCGTGCGGAAAGTGGACGGAATATCCGGAGGATTGTATTCAGAAGGACGGTGATACTTCGCATATCATTACGCGGGAATACAATGAAGGGAAGTTAAACGGATTTGTAACGGAAACGCGTAACGGAGTTGTGATTTCCAAAGGTGAGTATGCAGATGGCATGTTGAACGGAAAGCTTCAGAGATGGAATCCGCAAGGTGTGATTCAGTTTGAATGCAATTATATTAACGACCAGCCAAATGGTTCGCAGAAAGAATTCAAATCAGGAGCACTGATCAGAAGTGTCATTTACAGCAGAGGAATAAAGCAGGGGCGTTCTTCCGAATATGATCTTGCAGGTCGAGTTATAGAAGACCGATGGTACAATGGAGGGCTGCTGGATTCAGCTGCAGTTTATCATCCAAACGGAAAGCGAAGTGGTTTTGCAAAGTACAGTTTGTTTGAAGGTCTGCAGGAAATTGAAGTGAGCGGACACCATTTTGAATATGATGCGGAAGGTAAAATGATATTGACTGGCTATTCTGTTGAACATAAGAAAAGCGGCGTGTGGACGTCTTACTATCCGAACGGTAAAGTGAACAGCACAACTACTTATGAGAATGGAATTCCTCAGGGAGTTTATACGCGTTATTACACCAATGGAAAGAAGATGGTTCAATACAACATTCTTCCAACAGGATTGAACACGCCGCCTGATGTGTGGGATGAAAAAGGTAAAGTACTTTCTTTCGGCAATGCTCGTTATCAGGAGTTGTATGAAAGCAGCCGGCCGATTGAATCGTTTAACAACGGTAAGCCGGAAGAATTGGGACTCACGCGTGAAGATCAGATGAAAGAATCATCACGCAAGCGCTCGGAAGAAGACAATGCTGTTTATGAAGTTGTAGACGTGATGCCGCAATTTCCCGGAGGAGATGAGGCAAGGATGAGTTTTATTGCTAAGACAATTGTTTATCCTCAACTTGCTAAGGAAAACGGAGAGCAAGGAACTATATATGTGAGGTATGTAGTTGAGAAGGACGGACGTGTACTGGATGTTTCACCTCTTGACGGGAAGTTCAGTTCTCTGGTGCTTGCGATGGAAGCTGTGCGTGTTGTAAAATTATTCCCGATACACACACCGGGGATGTTGAATGGGGTTCCGGTCAGAACACAAATGGTCATTCCGGTTAAATTTGTACTTCAGTAAAGCATACTTACCATGAAAAATCTGTTTATGATTCTGTTTGTTGTAACAACCGGTGTGTTGTTTGCTCAAACTACCACAGGCAGTGCTGATACCACCACAGCCAAACGCAACAATCAGGGACCCGTTTTAGCCTACGCGGAAGAAATGCCGCAATTCCCAGGAGAGGAAGGTGCTTTTCAGAAATATCTTCAGGAGAATATCGTATATCCGAAGTCTGCTGTAATAGCCGGGAAACAAGGAACCGTCTATGTTTCATTTGTTGTTATGAACGACGGAAGTATTGATAGTGTTAAGCTTGAGCGCGGAATTATGAATGCGCCTGAATTGGGCGAAGAGGCGTTAAGGGTTATTTCTGCAATGCCCAATTGGACACCCGGTAAGATGAACGGTAAACCGGTAAAGATTAAAATGACGGTGCCGATAAGATTCGAGCTGCAAGGCAACAAAAAGCGACGCAAAAAGAAGAACACTGATAGCGGAAAATAGTTTCAACCGGCACTACAGCTGATTCAGAATCTCCAGCAAACTTTCCCGCTTACGTTGCGAAACAGGCACACTGTCTTTGTTGGCCATTATTAATATGCCTCCTTCGCCTTTGTCAAAGCGTAGGATTTGTCTCAGATTAATAAGATGCGAATGGTGCACTCTGATAAAGTTGAACGGCGTAAGCATTTCTTCGTATTCTTTCAGTCCTTTCGAGATCAGTAATTCTTTTGCGCCGGAAATCACAAAACGCGTATAGGCTCCGTCAGCTTCACAACGTATAATATCGCTCACATTGATGAAGTGCAGAGAATCACTATCGCGCAGCACAATTTTCTTGTCAATGCTTTTCAGGGTTCCAAGACTTTCCTGCAGAATCTGAATCTGTTTTGCTAAGTCCTGCGATCTTATTTTCTCCTTCGCACGATCAATGCTTCTGATGATATCCGATTGAACGAAAGGCTTCAAAAGAAAATCAATTGCGCTCAACCGGAAAGCTTCAACCGCATATTTGTTATGTGCAGTAATGAACACGAGTTGAAAATCTATTTCTCCTGCTTTCGCCAGCAAATCAAATCCTGTACCGTCATCCATTTCAACATCCAGATAAACCAAATCCGGTTCTATCTGTCGGATTTTCTGAAGTCCATCTTCAACACCGGTCGCTTCTGATAGTGATGTCAGATTCGGACACAGTGCAATTAACTGTTCACGTAACACAGAACGAATCGGTTCTTCGTTATCAATTATCAGAATCTTCATTTGAGTACAGGTAAGTGAATGATTATCTGTGTGCCGCTTCCATTCGGATTGCTTTGCACAGTATAGTTTGCTGAAGTTTTATATTTCCGATTCAGGAGTTCCAGTCGGTCGCGGGTGATTCCGGTAGCGCGCGAAGGATAAGATTTCGATTTTTCTCCTTCTGAAATTCCTTTTCCGTTATCAGTAATTGTAATGGTCAATTCGCTTTCAGCAGATTTAAATTGAACGTTGATTTGACCTTTGTAGTCGATGTCTCTGAATCCATGTTCAACAGAGTTCTCAATGAACGGCTGAATGATCATGCCCGGCAGTTGAACTTCAAACGGATCGGTATTCTCATCACATTCAATCTGAAATTCAAACTTTCCGCCGGTGCGCATTTGTTGTAATGAAAGGTACTTATCGAGATACGAAATCTCATCTTCCAACGGAATTAATTCTTCATACGTGCTTTCCAATGTCTGACGCATTATCAACGCATATTCCGAAAGAAATCCTGCAGCTTTCACCGGATCTTTCTCCCGCAGAATATAACTCTGCAACGCGGTAAAAGTATTGAACAGAAAATGCGGATCCATTCGCGCTCTGTTCAGTCGCTGTTCAATAACAAGCGTGTTTTGTTTTTCACGTAAAGCGCGTTGACGGAAAATGAGGAATACAGCCAATGCAAGAATCGCGAGTCCGATAGAGATTGTGATCAGCAAACGTATATTCAGTGATGCGACTTCCTGTTCATGTGCAAGGCGCAGAATTTCCCGTTCGTTCTCAGCTTTGTTGAATTTCTGTTCGATGGAAGTAATTGCTTCTATTTGCTTTATGCTTTTCAGACTGTCCTGTGTCTTCAGAAGTAATTCGTGCGCCTCCAACGCTTCTGCAGTTTTCCCGATCAACTTATTTACTTGCCAGGAAACTTCGTGCATGTGATTACGATAATACAACTCTTTTAACGCCGGGGAATTGTTCGCAGAGTCCAGATATAGTTCAGAAACTGCTTTGTTTCCCATATGCGCTTCTGCCAATGCACGATCGCAATACAACAGGAAGACAGTTGAAGGAATCAGGAATCGTTTTAGTTGTAAAGCTTTGTTCGTGTAGGTAATTGCCGCTTCGTAGTTACCGCGGATTCTCTCATAGTTTGCGAACACGAAATATGCACTGGCTTGCGGAGGCAAGCGATTAAAACGCTGCGACAAAGCAAGCACACTGTCTGCCAATATACGTGCAGAATCAAGCAGCACTTTGCTGTTTCTTTCGCTTCCTGCCATAAGATAACCTTGCGAACTTGTAACATAAACCTGGATGATATTGCCCATGTTCGTAGTTTCCATTTGATCAACAATGGCGAGTGCTTTATGATGGTAAAACAACGCCCGGTTCAGGTCGCTTCTTCCGCGATAAATCTGTCCGATGGAAGAGTATGCGATCCCAAGCGCATTATAGTATTTAGCTTTTAATGCGTAATCGGCTTCACGAACCAAACAAGCCAACGCAGAGTCTTCCATGTTGTTGTTGCCATAAAGCGCGGCATATACATGTAAAATATCAGCGATTTTTTTATCATCGTTCAGCGCTGAAGCAGTGGTTATTGCTGACCGTAAGTATTTGAATGCACTCGAAGTATCGTTAGCGGTTACGCTTCCGGCCGCGAGCTGTCGGTTCGACTGATAGATTTGAGTTTTGTTTCCTGATTTTTCAGCGCGCACCAAGGCCGCTTTGCTGTAAAATGCAAGACTGTCAACATTAGCCGCTGTAGTGAAATAGAATTTTCCGATCTGCAATAATGCGTCGGTTGCCAGACTGTCGTTGCTTCCGTTTGCAGCTTTTTTAAGACTATCTATCTGCGCATGCAATGTTGTGCCGATGTATATCAGCAACAAAGTGCAAAGTGTGCGGATTCTAAATGGGGTAGAGGTCATCAGAATCGAAATTAAGAATTAACGGGCGAAGGTCCTGAAAACTTCGCCCGTTGGAATTATTGTTTTTGAAATTTGCCGGTTGAACTTCCGTGTTTCCCTATTACAGTAACTGTGTAAAAACCGTTTGAAAGCAAGGAAGTGTCAATAACATTGAGTTGACCGTTCGCATTTTCGGAGATCAGCAATCTTCCGGTGAGGTCGCGTACTTCAATTCTTTCAATATTCGCATTGGAAGAAACATTGATGTTTTCCGATGTCGGATTCGGTGATAATGTTATCGAGATACTATTGGTAAGTTCTGATATTCCAACTTCATTGAACGGATAACAACCTGAAGTATCTGTGCATCCATTCTCTACAATAATACAAGCGTAGCTTCCGTTTACTGTCGGAGTGAATGAATTCGTTGTTGCTCCTGCGATTATCTGACCGTTGCTGCAATCTATCCATTGAAACGTTGCGTTGATATTTCCTGAGAAAACAGATGTTGATGTTTGTGTAAGATTCGTATCAACCGGCGTAATCGTCAGCGTTGTGTTTACCGTGCTGTCGCATCCACCGGATGAAGTGAAAATATCCTGATAGGTTCCGGATACACTGTACACATTGTTTCCGACTATAACTGAGTTGCCTTGACAGAGCGTGAATGTTTGATTCGTTATTCTCAACGGCTGAGCTGTAACCGTTATTGTGTGCATTGTATCGCAACCGTTTTCTGCGTTCTGATTCCATAAGAGCGTTTCCGTCGCATTGTATGCCTGATTCAATTCAATGCAAACCAATTGAGGTGAACCAAGGGTAAACTCAGTTGCAATGTAGTGCAGTCCGTTTGCTGATAGCGTATCACCCGGACAAAGACTCATATTGTACGTTTCATAAACTGTAGAGCAACTACCATAGTAGGAAAAGAAGAGGTCAGCAACAAAAGGCGATGCTGAAGTTAACGTATCTACCTGCGATGATGGATTGAAATCAATATTGTCAGTGAATTGCCCCGAAAGTACAACTCCGAAATTTGATGGCAGATATGCGAGTGATAGTGGCAACGCTGTGCCCGGAATGAATTTCACAAATTGGATTGTGGTGTCGTTATATTCCGCGATGTACATGCTCTGACCGTTTCGCATTATCATGTTTGGACCCGGACCCATATCCGTTCCACCGGGACATACGCCCGCAACAGCAAGTTCTCCGGAAGGAGTAAGTGCTAACGACTTGATGATTGCATTCGGCATTTGATTCATCAATCTTGTACCGCTTGAATTGAACTTAATAATTGATGCATCAGAGGCAGCAATAATTTCGTTGCCCGATTGACTTCTCTGCAAGAGTGTAATTTCCATTAAAGAGTAAGGTGTTGTATAAACCCAGTTATAGTTCAGGTTATTGTCCAGACAAAGAACGAATCCTGTGTACGAACCTAATGAAGGCACAAGTTGTTGAGCAGCGCCCGGATCGAAATCAACTGTGTCGGCATAACTTCCTGAAATAACAATATTGCTGCCGACTTCTGAAACCGCCATTGCACGATCGAGTGCCGAACTTCCGAATGCAAATCCCCGAATGAAATTTCCATTAGAACGATCCAATTCAACATAGTAACAATCAGCACTTCCATTGGAAGTTACTGATGAAGTTCCGCTGCCGGGATCCAAATCATTTGTGCCGGAGAATTGCCCGACAAGACTAAGTCCTCCGCCGGAATTAACGTTTAAACCATACACGCGTGAATTAGAAGAGAAACCTTTTACCCAATCTAATGTTCCTGCGGGATTATAGCGTGCAACGAAACCGGAAAATTGCGTAGGAGAACCGGCAAGAGTGGATATTCCCGACGTCGGGTCAAAATCAACAGTGTTGTGATAGAATCCACATACGTATATTTCATTCGGTCCCCATACAACGTCCATGATGCGCTGAGTGCCGGATGCGCCGATTTGCACAGTCCATTGGTGATTCCCGAGCATATCATACAATGTCAGAAAAGCATCCTCTGAACCTTGATTAGTTACGATCGACGTTCCTGTTCCCGGATCAGTATCCAAAGTCGGACTGTTGGATGATCCGCAAAAAGCAACATAACCACTTGAACTTGTAGCACAAATACCTTCGAATTCTGTTCCCACACCTCCTATAGAAAACGCTTCAGAAAGCGTGTTTTGTGATTGAAGTGCTGGGGTTGCAGACAATAAGGAAATTAAAATGCAGAGGTGTTTTAGCTTTATCATGATCTCACGATTAATCTTTGTCATACAAAGTTCCTTTACCTGAAACTGAAATTCAGATTCGATTCTCCGTTACAGGTTCTGACCATACAGTTAACACTGTTGGATTTACAACTGCAAAGCTTGATGGGCTTTCCGCATCAAAGGGTTTTCCTGTTATCTTAGCAAATCCTGTAAAAAAGAGGTAAAAAGTGTCAAAATCACCCGTTCAGCTCTCTGATGGTCTGGTCAAAAAGACCGAAAAAGTGCTACATTTGTTGGAAGCCCGACAAAAGGAAAACGAACGGTTGAAGACGTTAGTTAACCAATTGAAAAACAGGGTGGAAGAACTTGAGTCGGCAAACGAAGTTCTGGAAGATCAATACAAAAATCTCAGAATTGCGCGTGCTGTTTCAGGTGATAATGAATCGAATCTTGCTTTAAAACTCAGAATAAACGAGTTGGTGCGTGAAATCGACAAGTGTATTGCACTACTCAACAGGTAGTTGACCGATTAAAGAAAGACCAGCCGGCTTGCCGGTCCAAATTGAAAATGAGCGAAAAGTCAATCAAAGTAACCATTTGCGGAAGATCGTATCCGCTTACCGTAAACGCAACTGAAGAAGCGCGCGTGAATGAAGCGGCTAAGCTGATTGGTGATCGCGTGGATCAACTGGAGAAAGCATATCTGGTGAAGGACAAGCAGGATCTGCTTGCTATGGTGGCTTTGCAATTCGCATCTCAATATCTTGAAAGTAAATCCGGATCTATTGAAAATCAGGAAAGTCTTCTGAATAATCTCAATAAAATAGACCGTTTACTGGAAGAAGGTCTTTCAGGTAAAGTCGCGGCGGCGTAAGCCTCGCGGTTATCAGCAATTCCCTGTTAACGATTTCATCAACACCGGCTCCTGAATTCTGAATGGAAAGCGGATTTTTGTTTAACGCTTAAATTAACAGAACAGGATTATGCCATCAATTGTAATTTACATCATCATCGGTGTTGCTGCTCTTCTGGTTGGCGTCATCATTACGGCCACAGTTCTGCGCAATGCAATCGAACGCAAAGCTGCAGATAAATTAAAACTGGCTGAAACCGAAGGCGAAGCAATCAAGAAAGAAAAACTGCTGCAGGCTAAAGAAAAATTCCTCCAGCTGAAACAGGAACACGAGAAATCAGTTACCGAGAAAAACAATCAACTCGCTCAATCGGAAAATCGCATCAAACAGAAAGAAGGCACACTCAACCAGAAAATGGAAGAAGTGAAGCGCAAGGAGAACGAGTTTGATAAACGCAAGAAAGATATCGAGCATCAGATCGACATGATTAAAGCGCGTCAGGAAGAAATTGACAAACTGCACCGTAAGCAAGTTGAACAACTTGAAACGATGGCAGGGATTTCTGCTGACGACGCGAAAGCTCAGCTGATTGAATCATTGAAAGCCGAAGCGAAAACAGATTCTATGTCGTACATCAAAGAAATGATGGACGAAGCGAAGATGACCGCTAACAAAGAAGCGAAGCGCATCGTTATTCAAACTATTCAGCGCGTTGCTACTGAACATGCTATTGAAAATTCCGTTTCCATCTTCCACATCGAAGGAGATGAAATGAAAGGAAGAATCATCGGACGTGAAGGACGTAACATCCGAGCACTTGAAGCTGCAACAGGAATTGAAATCGTTGTTGATGATACTCCGGAAGCAATTATCCTTTCAGGATTTGATCCTGTTCGTAGAGAAATTGCGCGATTGGCATTGCATCAATTGGTAACAGACGGTCGTATTCACCCTGCCCGTATCGAAGAAGTTGTTGAGAAAGTGAAGAAGCAGGTGGAAGACGAAATCGTTGAAACCGGAAAACGCACTACAATCGATCTCGGGATTCACGGATTGCATCCTGAATTGATCCGCATGATCGGTCGAATGAAATACCGTTCCTCTTACGGACAAAACCTTTTGCAACACTCACGTGAAGTCGCGAATCTGTGCGCCATCATGGCAACGGAGCTCGGACTGAATCCGAAAGTGGCAAAGCGCGCAGGATTGCTTCATGATATCGGGAAAGTACCTGATGATGAACCGGAATTGCCGCACGCCATTTTGGGTATGAAACTCGCGGAGAAATTCAAAGAGAAACCTGAAGTTTGCAACGCAATCGGTGCTCACCACGATGAAATCGAAATGACTTCATTGTATTCTCCGATTGTTCAAGTGTGTGATGCGATCTCAGGTGCCCGTCCTGGTGCCCGTCGCGAAATCGTGGAGCAATACATCAAGCGCCTGAAAGATCTCGAAGCTTTGGCGCTTTCATATCAGGGCGTTGATAAAACATACGCGATTCAGGCCGGTCGTGAATTGCGTGTAATTGTTGCTTCAGAAAAAGTAACAGACAAAGACGCAGAAAAACTTGCATTCGATATTTCGCAGAAGATTCAGAATGAAATGACTTATCCCGGACAGGTGAAGGTCACAGTGATCCGCGAAACACGAGCTGTAGGTTACGCTAAATAAAACAGAACGATTGCCGGTTTATTCCGGCAATCACTGCATTTATACATGGGCAGACCCAAAACCATAATTGATGCTAACCACGCTGAAAGTGGTTACTGGCGAGACCTCTGGGAATACCGGGGGCTTTTCAGTTTTCTGGCTTGGCGTGATTTACTTGTTCGTTATAAGCAAACAGTTATCGGTGTGGCATGGGCTGTAATACGACCATTGCTTACAATTGTTGTGTTCAGTTTTTTTCGCGCGTTTCTTTCTGAAGACGTAAACGTGAATGCTGCAATCATCAGCGTTACTGTTGCAACAATTCCGTGGCAGTTGTTCTCTTCATCTTTGAGTGAATCGAGTTCGTCACTCATCGCCAATTCAAACCTCATTACTAAAGTTTACTTCCCGAGAATTATTATTCCCGTAAGCACAATAATGGTTTGTCTCGCCGACTTTGCAATTTCATTGGTAATTCTTGCATCGTTGATGATTTACTTCGGCCAGGTTCCGGGTATTGAGGTGTTCTTCCTGCCTTTGTTTGTTTTATTGACGCTGTTCGCCTCATTGGGATTAGGATTGTTTCTCGCAGCACTGAATGTGAAGTATCGCGACTTCCGTTATGTCGTGCCGTTTGTAGTGCAACTCGGATTGTTTGTTTCGCCCATTGCAATTAACAGCAATGAAATTTATGGCAGTGCAACAATTCCTGATTTTGTAAAAGGATTGTATTCACTGAATCCAATGGTTGCGGTGATAGACGGTTTTCGCTTTTGTCTACTCGGAACACAATGGATTGTAAATCCAACGGGATTGATGATATCATTGAGTTCTTCAGTGGTGCTTCTGATTATCGGCGTTTGGTATTTCAGAAAAACAGAACGCGGTTTCGCTGATATCATTTAAAATCATGGGGAACACAGTCATCAAAGCAGAACACATCTCGAAAGAGTTTTTCCTCAGAAAAGCTCAGGCAGGAAATTATACTGCATTGAGAGATGTTATTGTAGATCGCTTTCGTTCCGTGTCAAAAGGTCAGCTTTCCAGAAATCAGAAAGAATCTTTTCTTGCACTCGATGATGTGTCTTTCGACGTTCAAGCCGGCGATCGCGTCGGTATTGTAGGCAGAAACGGTGCAGGTAAATCTACATTGCTGAAAATTCTGAGCAGGATTATCGCACCGACTAAAGGTCGAATTACAATAGAAGGCCGACTCGCAAGTTTACTGGAAGTCGGTACCGGTTTTCATCCCGAACTTACCGGCCGTGAAAATATTTTTCTGAACGGTTCCATTCTCGGAATGTCGCGCAACGAAATACAACGAAAGTTTGATGAGATTGTGGCATTCGCAGAAGTGGAAAAGTTTTTGGACACTCCTGTCAAGCGTTATTCTTCCGGAATGTATGTGCGACTGGCTTTCGCAGTAGCTGCTCATTTGGAACCTGAAGTTCTTGTCGTAGATGAAGTGCTTGCTGTTGGTGATGCTGCGTTTCAAAGAAAGTGTCTTGGCAGAATGAAAGAGGTGGCAGGAGAAGGAAGAACAATTCTGTTTGTTTCGCACAACATGGAAGCAGTTCAACGTCTTTGCAATCGCGGAATATTGCTGAGCAATGGAAAGATTGCTATGCAAGGTGAAATGAACGCAGTCATTCGCGGTTATCTTGAACTGAATGCGGCGTCGAAGTCTGCATTCGAAATTGAAATGCCTGACGATGCTGCAGATCGCGCAGGATTTGTAAAGTCTATTGTAATCCGTGATCACCGCGGAGATGCAGCTTCTGAAATTCCTGTGACATCTGATTTTTCAGTTGAAGTAACTATTCGGATTAACAGAGAAGTAGAACATTTCATTGCAGCGTTGGGAATGGTAACAATGATGGAAATGCCGTTTCGTACGATATGGACAGCGCCGCAAAGAATAACGCCGGGAGAATACGTTGTGAAATTTCAATTGAATGATGTTCACATGGCTCCGGGAAGTTATCGACTCGTGATAGGATTATCCAATAATGAGGTTACGTTTCATTATGTAGACAATCAGGTGTTTTTCGAAATTTCAGAAGCGGCTGCAGGTGAAATCAATGACAGAATCGTTAATCTGCGCAGCGGAGTAATTCTGAATCAAACCGATTACTCGATTTCACCTTTGAACAACAGTAATTCAAATCACACCAACGGATGATTGCTGTTAAGCTCAAAGGCGGATTAGGAAACCAGATGTTCCAGTATGCAGCTGCACGCTCGCTCGCTTTGGAAAAGAACACTTGGGTATATCTTGATCCATCGTTTCTTTACGAAGATGCTAAAGGAAGATGGACACAACGTGAGTATGAACTGGATTGCTTCAATATTGTTTACAAATTCGAACGCAGCGGAAGAATTAATCTTTTGCGTAGCCTGAATCACAAAGCACGCATGCGCCGTATTTCTGAATCTGTATTATGGCCGTTTCCTTACCGGAATTTTACGGAACAAACTGGTGGATTCAATGCAACGTTTTTCGAAAATCCTGTTAACACATATCTTGAAGGATATTTCCAATCTGAAAAGTATTTCGTCAAGTACAGAGATAACTTGAGAAAAGAATTCACATTTCATGAACCGGCTTCAGATAGAAATACGGCACAGTTGAATGAAATAAAGAATGGAATCGCTCTCAGCGTTCATGTTCGTCGCGGCGACTATGTAACAAATTCATCTGCAAGCGGATTTCACGGCTGCATGAATGAATCATATTACTCGGATTCCATTCGCAAGATGTTGGAGATGATTCCTCAGATTAATCTGTGCTGTGTTTTTTCAGATGACATTGAATGGGCGAAGCGGCACATTGCAACATCAGTGAAAACCGTTTTTGTGGATTGGAACAAAAAAGGCAGTGAAGATTTGAGATTGATGATGAATTGTACACATCACATTATCGCAAACAGCAGTTTCAGTTGGTGGGGCGCATGGCTAGCGGAGAAGGAACATTCGAAGATTATTGCGCCTGCAAAATGGTTTGCGGATGAGAATGCAAGTGATGTTGATATTGTTCCTGAAAGATGGATCAGAAATTGAATTTAGTGCAGTGAAATACTGAGAATAAAATGAGCAGTCGCCGAACGACAATAGATTATATACTGACGTTCACATCCGAGTTTGTCGTGATGTTGGCCGGTCTGCTCGTATATAAGTTGGCGGCAGAGTATTTGCCGGATCGCGGTTTCACAGATTATTCATTGAGCAGACGTACAATTTCATTCATACAACCTTTGCTCATTCTTGGTTTAGGTGTAGGGATTCCGCGTTACGTGGCATTCGCAGAAGCAAAAGGATCGAATTTCAAATCCGGAAGTTATTTTGTGGCCGGTCTTCTGATTGTTGCTTTGATTGCAATTCCTGTATTGAGCATTTTGCTGCTTGGTAGACAATTCTTTTCAGAACTACTATTCGATACCGCTGCGTTCGCTCCTTTGATGCCTCAATTGTGCCTCATGTTGCTTGGATTGATTTTACATTCAGTCGTGTATTCTTTTTATCGCGGTCGCGTAAAAATGATTCAGGCAAACGTTTTGCAGATTCTCAACTTGGGAATTGTTCCGCTGCTCGCATTTGCACTCAGCGAAAGTCTGTCATCAGTGTTATGGATAACAGGTTTGGGTTGGACCTTGCTTCCTGCGATATTCATGATTGCGATATTCTTCACTTTAGATTGGCGCCCTTCCGATTTAAAAGGTTGCATCAAGGAGCTTACCGTTTACGGATTGCAACGTGTTCCGGGTGATACAGCACTTGCCGGTTTCCTGGCGTTGCCAGCGTTCTTTACTGCGCACATGGTGCAGGATAATCTCGTTACTGCAGGTTATGTCGCATTCAGTATGTCTATGCTTGGATTGGCAGGAGCTGCATTCGGACCGATTTGTTTGCTGTTACTCCCGTCTGCCAGTAAGATAATCGTTGCAAAAGATTTTCATTTACTGCAGCAACTGACTAATAAAGTTGCGATCTGGACTTTGGGTTTAACAATCGCAGGAATTGCATTTGTACTGCTTCTTGCCGGGCCGATCATCGATTTGTACTTAGGTGATAGTCCTCCGGAATTATTGATTTGCCTGCGTATCATTATTGTTTCCGCTCTGGGATATACAATTTATATTTCTTTGCGCAGCATACTGGATGCGTACTACGTCAAAGCTGTGAACACTCTGAACATATTCATCGCTTTCGGACTTTTTCTGATCATTGCGGTGATTATTATGATGTCATCACTTCATGTGAATTGGCTGCTTTATGCATTTGATTTCTGTATGTTGATTCTTGGCGTTCTAACAGCTATGGAAACGTATCGTATATTTAAAAGAGAATTGTAAAAAACAATGTTGCACTACGTATTGTTAACGCTTTATACCGCTGTAATCGCCTGGTTGACTTGGCGCTTATGGAAGAAGACCCGGCAAATTGCATTTGTGCTGGGTATTGCGTTAATCTATTACTGGTCGCTTGCCGGTGCGTGGTTCATCGTTTACGATGAGTTGACGAACATGCACGGAAAGGAAATCGGTTTGCACTATTACGATTATCTCTATTTACTGTTTCCGGTACATGCAGATTCACTCTATTACCTGGTTTGTTTCTATTATGCATTATTCATTGTAGTTATTCAATTGACATTATTGTGGCTTACCAAACCTGCAGATCAAAATCAAACATGCGATGCGCAACCTGTTCCGATCAACCATTATTTTCTGATTGCTCTGTGTATCGGGGCTGCATTGATCAGTTTGTTGATGGTATGGAAAGAAATTCTTACTGCAGCCAAATTCAGCGAATCGATTTACATCGTTACCAGAATGCAGCCTGGTAAGTGGTTCACTTTACATCAACTGCTCAATCAGGCGGCAGTTGTTTCCTTGTATGTAGGATTGATTTCCTATATCAGCGGCACAAAGAGCAGATTCATTTCCGGTTCTCGTTCTCATTGGATTCTCGCTGCTTATGCGTTTGCCGTAATAATCGTTGAAGGTTATCTACTTTTACTAGGAAACAAGCGTGAAATTCTTTTCGGTGGAATACTGGGTGTGATATTCTATCTCAACAATGTCAATTTCAAAATCAATTACCGCGCATTTTCCTTGTTCATTATTATTATTCTGATTCCGCTTTTGTTTAATGACGGTTTGAGATCTTATTCGCCGAAGTTCCTGACCAAATATTTTGATACATCAGAATTACAATTTAAACGCACCAAAGAATTCACGTATTCCGGGTTCACGATGTCCAATACAACAATGGCATTCCTGTTCAGTAACGAAATGTTCTGCGCACACTTTTCCATGTATGGAATTCTGGATAAGGAGTTACCATTGACGTACGGCAGCAGTTTTAAAAATCTGGCAGCTTCAATGATTCCGCGTGCAATTATTGCCGAGCGACCAAAGGACATTTACACCTACTACGCAGAAGGTGTTCACGCCAAAGAAGGGCAAGGCTATACAATTCATCACGCTTCCGGCTGGTATTTGAACTTTGGTGTATTCGGAATTCTAGCAGGCGCAATTTTATTCGGATGGTTTTGGAGTTGGCTTTACAATCGCTTCATGCGATTCGGTGAAGGCAAGTATCTTTTCACCAGATTGCTTTATATTATCGGTATTGGCTCGGTTACAGCAGCAATTCCGACTGTAATTCGTTCCGGACCGGAAGTATATAAAGCATTGATCTTTGAAGCACTATTAATTCCGACGTTGATACTTTTTGCGGCGGCGTGGTTGCAGAATCGCTTAAAAGAAAAAACAGAACAATGAAAGTGCTCATAACCGGACTCACCGGATTTGTGGGTAAGAATTTGCTGGCGACCTTTAAGGAGGAAACGCTTGAGATTGTGACGATATCACGACGGGCAAGTCCGCAGTTGAACGGTGTGCATTCTGATTGTATTTTTCGAGGAACTTTGAGTGATAAAGAATCGCTTGAACCTGCGTTTGAAGGTGTTGATGTTGTTGTGAATATTGCTGCGGAGTTGAAAGATGAAGATCAGTTTGTCAAAACCAATATTGACGGAGTCCGGAATATTATTGAGCTTTCCAAGAGACACGGAGTTAAACGAATCGTTCATTTAAGCAGTGTTGGTGTTGTTGGAATGCAGTATTCCGACAGTCCTGTAATTGTTGACGAAACGTTTCAATGCGCTCCGAAGAACAACTACGAAAGAACCAAGTTGGAGTCAGAAAGGATTTTGTTGACCGAATGGTCCGACGATCCTAAACGGATCACAATTCTTCGCCCAACAAATGTGTTCGGTGAACAACATCCTCGTAAAGCATTGCTCAATTATTTTACAAAGGTTTCAGCGGGTACGCGATTTTATTCTACGCAGCATGCAATGGTGAACTATGTTTATGTTGCAGATCTCGCTCACGTTATTCGCCATTTTATTTTCAATTCCGGTGCGCATTGTATTTACAATGTCGGGAATGCGATGACGTTTAAATCTTTTCACGCCGAGTCCGCCAAAGCAATTCGTACAACTCCGGTTTATACTGCAACCGGTAAATGGATTTTCAAGTGTGCATCGTTTTTCGGTTACTTGGGAAGCGCTTCACTGAAATCAGCTATGCAAACTTTATCTAACGAAGTTGTTTACACTGAAGATCGATTGAGAAAGGAATTTCCGCAGATCGTGAAAAGCGGTGTTGTGCAGGGAGTCTGCAATACAATTGAAGATTACCGAAAACTAAAACTTCTGGGACAATGAAGATTTGTTATCTGGCCGACGGAGGAAGTATCCACACGAAAAGATGGTGCAATCATTTCGCGGGGTTGGGTCACGAAGTTCATCTGATTACGTTCAATAAGTCGGACATAGCCGGCATTCAGATACATTTTATTGATGCAGGTTCGTTGTCTACAGGAGGCGGTAATTGGCGTGTACTATTGCAAACACGTAAAGTGAAGAAAATACTGGCACAGATTAAGCCGGATATTTTACATGCGCAGTACGCTACGAGTTACGGTACAGTAGGTGCATTGAGCGGTTTTCACCCTTATGTGATCACTGCGCTTGGATCGGACGTGTTAATCAGTCCTTATCAATCCAAACTTTACAAATGGTTGTTGCAGTATAGTTTGGGCAAGGCAGATTGGATCACGGCAATGGCGGATCACATGCGGGATGCAATGATCGGATTTCTGAAAACTGATGCGCGCAAAGTTGAAACAGTAATGTTCGGGATTGATCCTTCAATATTTAATGATCAGACGCGGGCACTTCCTTCGGGAAAGTTTGTCATTACAAGTACGCGCAATTTTGAGCCGGTTTACAATCATAAATTGCTGTTTGATGCAATGCAGATATTACGCGATTCAATTCCCGGTATTGAGTTGAACATGATCGGTGCAGGCTCAAGAGAGCAGGAAGTGAGGTCGTGGTACACAAATGCCGGTATGAATGATTTTGTTCATTTCAAAGGACGCATGCCGCAGGTACAAATAGCGGAACATCTGCGTTCTTCGCATGTTTTTGTTTCCACTTCACTGTCGGACGGTAACAACGTCTCATTGAATGAAGCAATGGCTTGCGGTTGTGTTTCCGTTGTTACGGATATTCCGGCCAACAGGCAATGGATGAAAGACGGGGTGAACGGATACCTGGTTCCGGTAGACGATGCGAAGAAATTCGCTGACAAAATTCTATATATTTACACGAACTACGCATCGCTTCAAGAGAGTTCCGGTCGTTACAATGCGCCGCTTATTGCAGAGAAAGCGCTGTGGAATGTTAACATGGATCGCGTAGCCGCGAAGTATTCCGAACTCACAGGAAAAAAATGAAGAAACGGATTGTTATAATTGGAGCCGGCGGACATGGTAAGGTGGTTGCAGAAACAATTCTGCTGAGTGATCTGTATTCGATTGCAGGTTTTATAGATGACCAACG
>JBJOKQ010000037.1:0-20429 GCA_046046005.1 Bacteroidota bacterium
ATCCGTGGCACCAGTATGCGAATCCGGGAACGTACACCGCATGTCTTACTGTGTACAATGCCAATCAGCAATTCTGCGATTCAACATGCCATACTGTAGTGGTTACTTCAGGCGGAGGTTGTAATGCAAGCTTTACTGCTATGGATACTGCAGGATATGTGTATTTCATGGCCAGTTCAAACGCGCCGGGTGCGCAGTACGTGTGGGATTTCGGCGATGGCAATTTCGGTAGCGGGCAATATCCGTGGCATCAGTATGCGAATCCGGGAGTATACAATGTTTGCTTAACTGTTTACGATTCCAATCAGGTTTTCTGTGATTCTACATGTCAAACGATTGTTGTACAAGGCAGCGGTGGATGTAACGCATATTTCACACAGGCAGATTCTGTCGGTTACATTTTCTTCTTTGGAAATTCAACTTTAGGTTGGGGCGGTACGTATATCTGGAGTTTCGGTGACGGTAACTATGCGTACACACAAAACCCTTCACATCAATACGCTGTACCGGGTGTTTATACAGTTTGCTTAACAGTATACGATTCCATGCAGGTTTTCTGTGATTCTACATGCCAATCTGTTGTTGTCACTCAAGCGGCATCAATTACTGAAAATGTAATGCAGAACACTTTAACGGTTGCACCAAATCCGGCTGACGACGTAGTTCGTATATCATTCGACGCGGCAACAGCAGGAAATGCAACGGTTACGTTCTTTGATGCAGCAGGACGCATTGCAAAAACTGAAATGATGAACACCTCTTCAGGAAAGGCAACTGCAACTGTGAATACACAAAACATGGCGCAGGGAATTTATCTCGTGAAAATCGAGATGAACGGAGCTGCGGCATGGACACGACTCGCGCTTACACATCAATAATAGTTTACCGGGCGTGTCGGCAGTTCAAACTCGTAGCTGTTGTTTACGCTGTTGATCGCCCGGTTTTTTTTAATGCTCCGGTTTCGTGTGTTTTCGCCGGAGTTGATTACGGAGGATGCTGACGGGAGACGGCATCCTCCTTTTTTGTGCCACGGAGGTAAGAAAGTATAACCGCTGAGACAAGGATTATAAAATAACCACACTTCGACAAGCTCAGTGCGGGCTCCGACACGGAGAATTTATTACGAGAATTACCACGGAGTCACGGAGCATAAAATAACCACACTTCGACAAGCTCAGTGCGGGCTCCGACACAGAGAGGTTTTTAAACCACCACGGAGACACGGAGATATTAATTATCTGCGTAAATCCGTTTTTTTATCCGCTAAATCCGCGTACTATTAATCCGCGTACTATTTTTACTCCGTGATTTATCTTGATAACAACGCAACAACTCCTGTTGATCCGCGCGTGATGGAAAAAATGCTTCCGTTTTTTACAGAGCATTACGGCAATGCGGCGAGTCGCACGCATCAGGCCGGTTGGTATGCAGAAGCAGCGGTTGAAGCGGCGCGTGAGCGTGTAGCTGAGTTGCTCGGTTGCGAGAAACAGGAAATCATTTTCACTTCAGGATCTACGGAAGCTATTAACATAGCACTGAAGGGAATTGCAAAAGCTTACGAGACCAAAGGGAAACACATCATTACATCGCGCACTGAACACAAAGCAGTGCTGGATGTGTGTGCTGCGCTCGAGAATGACGGATACGAAATTTCGTTTCTTGATGTTGATCGAGAAGGACGTGTTGATGCCGCGCAATTGCGTGCACTGATCCGCAAAGACACCATTGTTGTTGCAGTGATGCTGGCGAATAACGAAACAGGAACCATTCAGGATATCGCTGCGCTGAGTGAAATTACGCATACGAACGGTTCTTTGTTTTTCTCTGACACCACACAAGCTGCGGGTAAAATCCGCTTGGACGTGAATGAACTCGGCATTGATGTGTGTTGTATTTCGGCGCACAAATTCGGCGGACCGAAAGGTGTCGGGGCATTGTTTATTCGCAGAAAAAATCCTCGTGTTACGTTATTGCCTTGGATGCATGGCGGCGGACACGAGCGCGGACTGCGCCCGGGAACTTTAAATGTTCCGGGAATTGTGGGTGTGGGTGCAGCAGCGGAAATTGCAATGAATGAAATGTGGGAAACGAACGAACGCATTTCCAAACTGCGCACGTTCGCGGAACAATTCATCACTGAAGATAATCTGGAACGCAGCAACGGAGGAATTGAACGAGGCTACATCAACGGTTGTATCAAGAGCCGCTTGCCGAACACCAGCAATATATTACTGAAAGGCATCAAAGCGCATGAACTGATCCGGCGCGTTCCGAAAATTGCCATTTCCACAGGATCCGCGTGTACATCTGCTGATGATACGCCTTCACACGTATTACGCGCTATGGGACTTTCTGAAGAAGAATCAAGAGCTTGCATCCGTATTTCTCTCGGAAAACAAAACACCGAGGAGGAACTAATCGAAGCCCGGAAAGCTTTGCGCAATGCGATTGACGAGCTGCAAGGTCGCACACAGTAATGTGTTGATTACTTCTGCGGCCACCGTCAGTAATAAAATTCGATTTCCGTTAGTTTTGCCTATTGTCAATACCGACATGCAACTTTTGACCGTTTCAGCGTTATAGCATCATGAAATATTTCATCTCCCTGATTCTTGCACTCGTTTACTTCAACGCTCAGGCACAAATTCCGCTTTATGAAGAGCCTAAAAAAGGCAAACAGAAAAAGCAACAGCCTGTAAGATCTAAGCCTGAAAAGAAGACGGAGTATTTCGATGAAGCGAAGAAATTCAAGAAGAGCGATGAATCGTGGCTCAACGGAAAATTGCACGGCAAATGCATTTACTATTTCAAGAGCGGAAAAGTACAGCGCAGCGGATATTACAAAGAAGGTAAAGAAGATTCACTCTGGCTTTTCTATTACGAAACCGGTCAACTTAAAGCGCAGGAGAATTTCTTCCTCGGGAAAAAGAACGGCACGGCGAAGTACTGGTATCCGAACGGAAATTATTTTCTCACGTGTCGCTATGTCGAGAACCTTGCCGACAGCACATGGACGAGTTACTACGAAGACGGCGTTCTCAAGAGCGTAGAACAATACAAAATCGTGTTTCACAACTTTCAGTTGTTGTCGTACAAACACGGACATTTCAAATTCTACAGTGAGAACGGTTCTCCGCAAAGCGACGGATTTTTTGAGAATGACACCTTGCATGGATTGTATTCCGGTTGGTATCCGAATGGAAAACAAAAGGAAACAGGAAACTACAAGCGCGGGAAGAAGGACGGTTTGTGGAAAGAGTGGTACGTAAACGGTAAGCCGTCACAAGAGTACGAATACAGAAACGGTCGCCAGTATTATATTAATCTGTGGAGTGAAGACGGAAAACACATTGTGAAAGACGGTTACGGTAAAGTGATACTCACTTTCGATAACGGACAAAAATGGTGTGAAGGAATTTATCGCGGAGGAGTGAAAGATTCTACATGGACATTCATGGCGCCGGAAGGCTACATTGAAGCGCGTGAAGAATTCCGTGACGGATACAAGAACGGAAAAGCCACGCATTGGTATGCAGACGGTAAAGTAAGTTTCGAAGGACAACATGAGAATGATTTGAAATCGGGTGAATGGGCCTGGTACAAAACCGATGGCAAAGTGGAGATGCGCGGTTCATTTAAGAACGGATTACGTGACGGGAAATGGGATTATTGGTTCGAGAATTCCGATCAAATGGAAATGACGGGATATTACCACAACGACAAAGAAGACAGTACCTGGACATTCTGGTATCCGAACGGTCAGAAATACAAAGAAGGTGCTTTCAACAATGGAATTCGTAACGGAATCTGGACCTATTGGTTTGAAAACGGACAGAAGTTGCAGGAAGGAAATCTGAAAAACGGTCGTGAAGACGGAGAGTGGACAGCATGGTGGGACAACGGTAATGTGAAAGATCGCGGAACGTTTAAAGACGGTGTGATGATTGGAAAGTGGGAAGGTTGGTATTACAACGGCAAGCCGAATTACTCAGGACAATACAGTGAGAAAACAGGATTCAAACACGGTGCGTGGCAATTCTGGTGGGACAATGGAAAGTTGCATCAAACCGGCAGTTACGATAACGGATTGAAAACCGGGAAATGGACAACGTGGAGTGAGAACGGCATTCTCGAAGAAACCGGGAATTACAAACTGGACAAACTCAACGGTCAATGGAAATTCTATTATGAAACGGGAGGTTTGAAATCCATTGTGCATTACAAGACCGGTAAGCTTTCAGGAAAAACAACAAACTATTTTATCACCGGACAGAAGCAAGGTGTAATGCGACACAAACTCATCAAGCAAAAAGAGTATGTGTTGACGAAAGCCAACGGAAAGAAAGTGTACAAAACACGTTTAGTGAGCAAGCCGCACGGCAAGTGGGTGTATTACGATACAGACGGGAAGGTTTTGTACGAGCAGAAGTACAAGAAGGGCGAGAAAGTAAAATAGACGTTAGACTTTAGACGGGAGACCTGTGTTCCGGATAATTGGTTGGTCAAGAGAAAAATTCGGGTTACAGTTGATTCAGTCATTTTGTTTGCTTTCATATTACGGCAATAAAAAGCCGACCGGAATTTCTCCGGAGGCTTTTCAGGTTTGTTCTCCTTTTGGGAACGGGTAGTAATTATGATGTTTTCTTCTTCAGCTTGCGGAAGTGCGGATCATTGGGATGATCGTAGTACTTACGCGGCGTGCTCTGGTGTTGTTGCTTCTGCTCTTCGTCCAGCATGTCAGTCTGACGTGAACTGAAGAACCAAGCGATCGCAATTACCGCAACGATAATTGCAACATACAACACGATTTCTCCGACCGTAATTTTGTCTCCGCCGGTGTTTTTGCTCTGTGCGAACAAATCTGCCACCGACAAAATGCACAATGTGCTGACAAACAGCGCTTTATTTAAAAGCGTATTTGCCCTTTTGGGTTGAATTCTTGGCTCCATGCTTCATGGGTTTTAAGGTTAATGGTGCCATTCGGGTCTGTAATCAATACAGAAAGAACGTAGCGTTGATCGGCAAAATAGCCGACCCTGTCTTTCTTATATACGGCTTCATCGGAGAAAGGTTGCCCTCTTTTCAACTATTGTTTATAAGTCTTTTTATTTCTACATTTGTGGCCTGTTTAGATAGAAAATGAGATCAGGGGACGAAAGTCCCCTGTTTTTTTGCCATGATTGCAGCATCACATATTCGCGAATTAACCGAAAAAGCACTCGAAGGAACCGACGCTTTTCTGGTGGATGCACATGTAACACCGATGAATAAGATCACGGTGAGCATCGACCGCAAAGGAGGAATTTCAATTTCTCAGTGCGTTGAAGTAAGTCGTTTCATTGAGAAAAGTCTGGACCGCGATGCGGAAGATTTTGAACTCGAAGTTTCTTCCGCCGGAATGGATCAGCCTTTCAAAGTGCTGAAACAGTATTTGAAAAATGCAGGGCGCGAAGTAGATGTGAAGCTGAAAGATGGCAAAAAAGTCAATGGCGTTTTGCTTGGCGCCGATGAAAGCGGATTTTCCATCAAGCAGATAACCAAAGAACGCATTGAAGGCCGCAAAGCCAAACAAACCGTGGAAACGGAAGTGCGTTTCGGTTACGATGACATCAAGGAAACCAAATTAGTAATCAAGTTCTAATCGAATAAAAAGGCTTCTGGCCCAATAGAATCAATACCCAAACAATGGAAAACATCAATCTGATTGAATCCTTTTCGGAATTCAAAGAAGTAAAGAACATCGACCGTGCAATGCTGATGAGCATTCTGGAAGATGTATTCCGCAGCATGATCCGTAAACGCTGGGGAAGCGATGAAAATTTCGACGTGATTGTTAACCCGGAACGAGGAGATCTCGAGATCTGGCGCAACCGTGAAATCGTTGACGACGAATTCGCTGAAGACAGTTTTGATTACGATGAGAACAAACATATTGCGCTTGCTGCTGCTCAGAAAATCGAACCGGATTTTGAAATCGGCGAACAGGTAACAGATAAAATCAAACTCGACGATTTCGGTCGCCGCGCAGTTCTTGCTATTCGCCAGAACCTTGTTTCGCGCGTACTTGATCTTGAGAAAGATTCATTGTACCGCAAGTACAAAGAGCGTGTTGGTGATGTAATCACCGGAGAAGTTTACCAGGTTTGGAAGAAAGAAACCATGATTCTGGATGACGAAGGAAACGAATTGATCCTTCCGAAAACAGAGCAGATTCCGGGAGATTTCTTCAAGAAAGGTGATTCAGTGCGTGCGGTTGTTTACAAAGTTGATCTGCGTAACAACTCACCGGTTATCATTCTTTCGAGAACAGCGCCTTCATTCCTCGAGAAACTTTTCGAAATGGAAGTTCCGGAGATTTACGACGGACTCATCACCATCAAGAAAATTGTACGCGAGCCGGGCGAACGTGCGAAAGTGGCTGTGGAATCATATGACGATCGCATCGATCCTGTTGGAGCGTGCGTTGGTATGAAAGGTTCACGTATCCACGGAATCGTGCGCGAGTTGCGCAATGAAAACATCGATGTAATCAATTACACTGCAAACGCTCAGCTGCTCATTCAGCGTGCGCTTAGCCCTGCGAAAATCACTTCCATCAAATTGGATGAAGAGAACAAACGTGCGGAAGTGTTCCTTAAGCCGGATCAGGTTTCATTGGCAATCGGTAAAGGCGGACACAACATCCGTTTGGCAGGTCGCTTAACCGGTTACGAAATTGATGTTTACCGCGATACGGATGAAGATGTTGAAGACGTTGGAATCGACGAATTCACAGACGAAATTGAAGCATGGATCATTGACGAGTTCAAGGCAATCGGTTGCGATACAGCAAAATCGGTGCTTGAGCTCAGCGATGAAGAGTTGGTGAAACGCACAGATCTCGAGGAAGAAACTGTCCGCGAGGTGAAGCGAATTCTCCGCTCAGAATTTGAATAATCAACAGGATAATCAAAGCGGAATCGGATAGCCCGAATCCGCTTTGTTTTTCCGATCTTTGTACCCGCCCGCCGGGAAGGCAGGCCAATATATGACAGAACAGGCAACGATACGTCTAAGCAAAGTAATCCGGGAACTCAACGTTTCGATGGATCACATTATTGACTTTCTCAAAGAGCAAGGTCAGGAAATTGATCGCAATCCGAATACGAAGATCACCGAAGCAACCTACCGCGATCTCCTCAACGAGTTTGCGCAGGATCGCCTTGAAAAGGAAGAAGCAAAACAACTTACCACTACAACACGTGTGCGTAAGGAGACGATCGCTCTCGACGAAGAAAACGTAAAACCGTTGAAGCGTGAGCGCGAAGAACAAGATGAAGTAATCATCAAGGATGCAAATCAGACTAAAGCGCCTGAAACTCCGAAAACAAAACCAAAACCGGTAGCCGAAGAGCCGAAACCTGAACCTGTTGTTGAGGAAGAAGTAATTCGCATTAAAGCAGAACCTGCGGCAGGACCAAAGATTCTTGCAAAGATTGATCTCGGAGAGGACAAGTCGAAGAAGAAGAAAAAGACTGAAGCAACAGAAGAGAAGACTGAAGTAAAGAAAACTTCGAAGAAGAAAACCGAAGAGCCTGTTCCTGTTGTTGAACCGGTAGCAGAAACTCCGGCTGTTGTTGTTGAAGAAGAAGTTAAAGTTGTAACTCCGGAGCCTCCGGTTGTTGCACCACCTGTTGAAGAAGAATTATTCCGTCGTTCAGTTGAGAAGCTCGAAGGCCCGAAAATCATGGGCCGCATTGAACTTCCGGTGAAAGACGACAAGAAGAAACCTGTTGCATCTTCCAATGCACAGTTTGAAACTGACAAGAAGAAGAAGCGCAAGCGTCTGAAGAAAGACGGTCCTGTTAATGTAAACGAAGTTGCGAAACAAGGTGGTCAAGGTCGATTCCCGAATCAGGGTGGCCCGGGCAATCAGCAACGTCGTGGTGGCGGACCTGGACAATTCAATCGCCCAAGTTCAGGACCGAAAGCAGAACTTACTGAAGAAGAAATCCAGAAGCAGATTAAGGAAACTCTTGCACGTTTGAGCGGACAAGGGAAATCCAAAGCATCTAAATACCGTCGTGAGAAGCGTGATGAAATCCGCGATAAGATGGCGGAGCAGATGGAACAAGCTGCTGCTGATAAAAGCGTACTTAAAGTTACTGAGTTCGTTACTGCGAATCAGTTGGCTTCCATGATGAGCATTCCGGTTACGAAGATCATTTCAACGTGTATGACGTTGGGACTTTTCGTTTCCATCAACCAGCGTCTCGATGCTGAAACCATTGCACTTCTTGCTGAAGAATTCGGATTCAAAGTTGAATTCGTAAGCGTGGAAGTACAGGAAGCGATTCGTGAAGAAGAAGATACTCCTGAGCAGTTGATGGATCGTCCGCCGATTGTAACAGTGATGGGTCACGTTGACCACGGTAAAACTTCATTGCTCGATTACATTCGTAAAGCGAACGTAATTGCAGGTGAGGCCGGCGGTATCACGCAGCACATCGGAGCTTACGGCGTAACTATGGAGAACGGAAAACACATTACGTTCCTCGATACTCCGGGTCACGAAGCGTTTACCGCGATGCGTGCACGCGGTGCGCAGGTAACTGACGTTGCAATCATTGTGGTTGCGGCCGACGACAGCGTAATGCCGCAAACAACGGAAGCGATCAACCACGCACAGGCTGCGGGCGTTCCGATTGTATTTGCGATCAATAAAATTGATAAGCCGGGAGCGAATCCGGACAAGATCCGCGAAGCGCTCGCTGCAATGAATATCCTCGTTGAAGAATGGGGCGGTAAATATCAGTGTCAGGAAATTTCCGCGAAGAAAGGTCTGAACATTGATTCGCTTCTCGAGAAAGTATTGCTCGAAGCGGAAATGCTCCAGTTGAAAGCGAATCCTGTGAAGCGTGCAAGCGGAACCATTATCGAATCTACATTGGATAAAGGCCGCGGTTACACTGCAACAATTCTTGTTGAGAACGGAACACTTCGTATCGGTGATGTTGTTCTTGCCGGCTGCTACAGCGGTCGCGTGAAAGCAATGCACAACGAACGCGGCGCGCATGTTGATGAAGCGGGTCCTGCAACTCCTGTACAGATTCTCGGTCTGAGCGGAGCACCGCAGGCAGGTGATAAATTCCATGTGATGGAAGACGAACGCGAAGCACGCGACATTGCAACACGTCGTTTGCAGTTGCAGCGTGAACAACAGATCCGTACTACCAAGCACATTACGCTTGATGAAATCGGACGTCGTCTTGCAATCGGTGACTTTAAAGAACTCAACATCATCGTTAAAGGTGACGTGGACGGATCTATCGAAGCGCTCTCCGATTCATTGCTCAAACTTTCTACAGAGAAAATTCAGATTCGTATTGTACACAAAGGTGTCGGAGCAATTTCCGAATCCGATGTACTCCTCGCTTCTGCATCGAATGCCATCATTGTCGGGTTCCAGGTTCGTCCTTCGCAGAGTGCGAAGAAACTTGCAGAAACCGAACAGATCGATATCCGTTTGTACAGCATCATTTATAAAGCCATCGAAGAAATCAAAGCTGCGATGGAAGGAATGCTTGCTCCGGAGTTCGAAGAGAAAGTGGTGTGCAACATCGAAGTACGCGACGTGTTCAAGATTTCGAAAGTCGGAACGATCGCAGGTTGTTATGTGCTTGACGGAAAAGTTACACGTAACACGAAAGTGCGCCTGATCCGTAACGGAATTGTATTGCACGACGGTACACTCGGTTCATTGAAGCGATTCAAAGACGATGTGAAAGAAGTTGCAACCGGTTACGAGTGCGGATTGAACATCGACAAGTTCGAAGATATCCAGGTTGGTGACCTTATCGAAGGTTACGACATGGTTGAAATCAAAGGCAAGCTTTAATTGCTGAATACTTACAACAAAAAACCCTCAGAAAATTCTGAGGGTTTTTTGTTATCTGAACATCTGATCACCGGAAGAAGATGTGGCTTTGACAAGAATGTTGCCGCGTTTGATATTCAAGCGACTGTCGTTGGTGAATTTTTCTCCGTTCTTGTCGATGGAAATTTCTCCGTAAGTCGTTACGAGTTCAAAGCTCAACGCTTCAAGCGGATTGATGAGATTCATTCTCACATCGCCGTACGTGGTAACGAAAGTGCTGTTGGCTGTCAATTCAACTTTTTCTCCATTGATGCTTCCGCTGGAAGAAATCAAGCGCGCGCTTCCTTTGAAATTGTTGATGCTGATATCGCCGTACGTTGTGTTCGCATTCACATCACCGTTGAGATTTGAGATGCGAATATTTCCGGAAGATCCGTTGGCCTTCAGATTTCCTGTGATGTCGGAAAGTTCCTGATCGCCGAATGTGGAAACAACATCCACATTTCCGTTTACATTTTTCACTGTTGCGGAACCGGAACTCAATCGTGCAGTGAGATTTCCAGTGATGTTGTCGGCATCGAGATCGCCGTAGGAAGCAATAACACTTGTTGCAGCAACGATGGAATTCAACTTAACATCACCGGAAGAGGTACGTACTTCGCACTGAGGCGCATTGATTCCTGAAACATCAGAATCGCCATACGTGTTCTGCACAACAATAGAAGTTCCGTTCGGAATCATCAACGTCAGGAGCGGATTCGCCGTTGTACAGGAATTGTATGAAAAACCTTTTCGCGATCGTGTGATTTTCGGCTTGCCGCATTCCACGCGTGCGTTGATGCGAAGCAAAGTATCAGTACGTGTGTATTCAATTTTCAAACTGGAATCGCTTGCATTGCCGTGTGAAACACTTACATCCGTTCCGGAATATCCTTTCACCGTTACGCTTGCTGAACTCAGGGTCACAATAACGCGTTTGATCCCACTAAAGACAGAATCGCTCACAGCAGTTGCATTTACGCTTGCGTTGAAGTTTTCTTTCACCGGTACTGCAACTGTGTCCGAAACAGGAATCATCGGTGTTGATTCATTCGACTCCGGAATTTCTGCAAGCAGAAGTTGAGTTGCTGTATTCATCAGGATGAATTCGTTGGCTGCAGGATTCGTTGCAAGCGCTTCATCTTGCACATTCACAACAACAGTTTTTTCAGGAACAATACTGCTTGTTACAGCTGTTGTATTCGGTGAAGCTGAATTAATTGCAGTGTATACAACAACTGCACCGGCAACGGATGAAAGCCCGAATCCGAAATATTTGAGCCATGGAATTCCGGAAGTGATTCCGGCAGCGGGAATAGCTACGATCATAGATGTTTCGATTTTGGCCCACAGTTTATCAGAGGGAACTGCATTGTCCAATTCGCCGCGGTGCTGATCAATGTACTCTTTCAACGTGTCACGCATGGGTCATTGTTTTTTTGTGGTACAGTTCCGCGAGTTTGTGCCGGGCGCGGTTATATTGAGATTTGGAAGTTCCTTCAGAGATATTCAGAAACTGTGCGATATCGCGGTGCGAATAATTTTCGAAGAGAAACAGCGTCAGCACAACACGGAATCCGGAAGGAAGTTCGGCGATACAATCTGTTAGTACAGCGGAATCGTATTTCAAATCCTGATCGTTTTCTGATTCGCCGGCGATCTGCACATCATCCAGAGAACTGAAATCGGGTTTGTTTTTACGGATCAGATCAATTGAGCGATTCACAACTACACGTTTCAGATATCCGCCAAACTCCACGTCCGAGCGAATTTCATTGAGCTTCTGAAATGTGATTATAAAGCTTTCCTGAAGAATATCTTCCGCTTCTTCCTGATTGCCGACGATACGTAGACTTGCATTGAGCATTGCCCGTGAATACAGATCATAGAATTCGCGGAAAGCGATTTTATCGCCCTGCAAACATCTGTTGATCCGTGTTTTGTTGCTCATTTCGTCCGGGATTCTGAATAAAGAACGGATGAATCCTCAAAGGTTGCACGGCTTCCGAAAAAATATTTTCAGATTCCGGCCGGTCGTTTTTTATTGCGTTTTCCGGAAGATCTGCGTGGTGTGAACTTTTCGGGAGCCAGGAGAATCTCATCCATCGTATGATCATCCAGAAATTCTTCCTCACCTAGTAATCCTTCTTCCACACAAGTGAGCAGCTGCGCTTCAATGGTTGACTCAATCATTTTGCGGTGCTTTGCAATTTGCGTGATTGTTTTGCCGCTGCGATACAGGTTCAACGTAGTGATGAGCGATTCGCGTTCCATGCGTTTGGTCTCGCTTTGCAATGGCGCTGATTTCACTTCAGGTTTTCGGAACATTTCTTCGCGTGAAACATTTTTATCAATCATCAATCCTTTGACCAACGTACACGCTTTGCGCATCTGAATAATGCAACTGTCAATGGTATCAACAAGATCGCGAAGATCATCTGCAGACGAACGTCCGCCTGAAGTTTTCGCAAGCTCATCTATTTTCAAACAAACATCTCTTCTGGTTTTCTGCAATTGTTCCGTGAAGTAAACAGCAGCGGAATTGACACGCTCAATCAACACGGGCGGTTCATTTTGCAACCGAGGAATCAACACTGTAAAGCGACCGGAATATTTTTCCGTTTCTTCGAAAGAATTCACCAGTTGTCGCGACCACAATTGGAAACGCGCGGCAATGGTTTTTCCTTTGGGAGAAACAGAATCACCGGTCAAGATCAGCATTTGTTTTTGCAGATGTCGGAAATCGAAACTACGTCGAATGTAATTGGCGATGTATTGTTTCGTTTCCACTTGCAATTCCGCATTGAGTCGATCATCCGAAACTTTTCTGGAATTGAAATCTGCAACGGTTGCATCATTTACAATGGACGCAAAGTTCACAGGACCTGTAAGCGTAAGTCCTTCGAGAGAACGCAGTCGCGATAACGCAACATACACCTGTCCGGGAGCGAAAGCTTTTTCCGCGTCGATTACCGCGCGATCGAAAGTGAGTCCCTGACTTTTGTGAATGGTGATGGCCCACGCCAGTTTGAGCGGGAAGTGCGTGAAAGTTCCGATTGTTTCGGGTTTCACTTCACCGTTGTGTGCATCTGCTGTATAGCGGATGTTTTCCCATTCGCAGCGTTTCACTTCTATGGTTTCTTTTTCGCAGCGTACTTCGATGGAATCGTTTTTCATGGAAACAACACTTCCGATTTTTCCATTGTAAAATTCCTGTTTGCCGCTGTTGTCGTTGCGGATGAACATCACCTGCGCACCTGTTTTCAATTCCAGTGTAAGATCAATCGGATAGAGTGATTCCGGATAATCGCCTTCTACTTTGGCGGTGAACGTGGAGGATTTTCCCGCAAGTTTTTCCAGTGATGCACGATTCACGGCGTCGGCTTTGTTGTTGTGCGTTGTCAGCATTACAGAGCCGTCTTCAACCGACTTTGATTTTTTTACGAATGAATTCAGCAACAGAACGTCATCAGATGTTACGGTGTTGTTGCGCAAATTGTTGAGAAGCGCAATGAAGCGTTCATCAGATTGTCGGTATACGCGTTCGAACTCGATGTGCACAGGAGGATGTTCGCGGAGCACTTGTGCGTCGAAGAAGAACGGATTGCTGTAATATTTTTTCAGGATGTTCCATTCATTATCGCGCACAACGGGCGGCAGCTGACCGAGATCTCCGATGAAAAGCAGCTGCACACCGCCGAAAGGAAAACTGTTGCGGCGCACCATTCGCAGAACGCAGTCGATTGCATCGAGAAGATCCGCGCGCAGCATGCTCACTTCATCAATCACCACAAGTTCCACTTCGCGGAGCAATTTTCTTTTTCTGTTGCTGATGTGCTGATTACGAATCAGACTTTGTTCGTTGAAGGCGCGCATTTCATTGGCAAATGAAAGATGACGGTCTTTGCCGGGAACAAAAAATCCGGGAGGCAGCTGAAAGAGTGAATGAAGCGTAACACCGCCGGCGTTGATGGCAGCAATTCCTGTTGGCGCAGTGATGATTGTGTTTTTGTATGTTGATTTGAGAATGTTGCGCAGAAAAGTTGTTTTTCCTGTGCCTGCTTTCCCTGTGAGAAAAATGGAGCGTTGTGTGTTGTTGATGAAATCGGCAGCGAGTTCCGGTTTGCCGAGCGGGATGATGTTGGTATGCGTTTTCATGTTCTGATAAAAAATAAAATAACTCAATACAAAAAAATGATTCGGAAAATACGACGGCGAACCGTCCAACACATCAAAAGTAGAACAAGGAACTTGTATTAGTCGGTTTTAAACGTTTGTTGTCGGATAAATTTTCAACCCCCCGAAATCAAATGAAAAACAGCGGCTACCAATAGAATTTCCGGAAGAAACGGAACACATCGCGACCTAAAAAGCGGGCGGCAACGTGAATGTAGAACATGATGAGGACGGGAAATACAACGATGATGAGTTTGTTGTAATTCCACGCTGCAATGAAATCGAAGTGAAGTGAATGTTGCACGGAGCGTGTGAGTCCGCATCCGGGACAATCTTTTTTCAGCAGCAGTTGAGAAGGGCAAATACTTTGGCCGTTATCGAAATGGTTGGCCGGAAGAATCAATAAAACAACAGGCAGAGCCAACCAGATTGTCAGCCCTGCCCATCGTAAAAATTTATTCAGTTGTGAATTATTTTTTTCCAAGGATAATCACAAGAGCGTGGATCATTCCAGGAAGACCGCAGAGCAAAGTGAGGATGAGGTTCACTGTGCAACGGCTGGTCCAGCTTCCTTCGTAAAGGTACATTGCCAGAGGCGGAAGAAGGATAGCGAGGATGATGAGTAACACAGGATCGGTATCGCCGCCCGGAGTTGCAGTGTTCTTTGCATTTGATTTCTGCGTTTGTTTGATTACGGCAGGAGTCACTTGCTGAACATCAGACTTCTTAACTTCAGCAACGATATTTTTCACTGTGCTGCGTACTTCTTTGGAAGAAGGAGCAACGGCAGTTTGTGTGTTTTCCGGAGCAAGTGTGTTTTCAATTACAACAGAATTCTGTTCTGTAAAAGTAGTTGTGTTCTCAGTAGAAACCGGAGCGATAGTCACTGCATCTTTGCGATCTGATTTCTGTTCGGTAGCTTTTTCAACTTTGTTGTTCCAGCTGATGTAGTAACCGTTGAGGTGATGACGTTTTTCAATGCTGCACGACGTGTAGATCAAGCTGAGTGCGAGCACACCAATGAGAGAAAGTTTTTTCATAACAGTTGTATAATTGGGTTATTAATTTCTCAAAGATATAGTTTGAGCGGGTGAAAAAATATTTTATTTAGGGTAGAAAAGGTGATTGTGGTCAGGGACACTTCGTGTTGATTGGGACACTTTCTATTGATCGGAAGGCGATTATCCGTTTATTTATCATTAGAAGACAGCAAAGGGAAGACAATTTTGAAGTTGGCGCATGCGTATGATGCGCAAGTTTGGCTTTTGCTGAAGAACACATTCACCGCTTTTAATTAACTTTCGGAATAAGAAAACACCAGAGCGGTAAAGGCGCACTTCGCCAATCCGAAAAACGATAGTCGCGATATTGGTCCATCAATGAAGAAGCTGGAAATACTTATTACTATCTCTTCCATTGTGCTGTCGGGTATCATAAATGCTCAAGAGTCTGCTCCAATTGATTTTACAAGCCAAGTCAGTGTAACACCTTTTTCAATAGTTGATTCCGAGAATCCTTCATTAAGAATTTCTTACGAGCATAAAATATCACCGCGTAATGGCATTCTGGTGCAAGGTGGATGGATTTATCCGCTGTACAATCGTGATCGAATCCACGAGACCAATTCCACAAATGCAGGCTTCATGTCGGCAGTCGAAATTCGCCATTATTGGCCGAGCGAAAACAATGGGAACTTTTACACGGGACTTCGAGCCGGTATTTTGCGCTCAGATCTGAGTAAGTTGTTCTGGTTCGATACCACTACGGTCGGACCAGCTAACGATTTTCAATTTGTCACACGCCAAGAAAAGCAAGTTATTTCTGCGCAGATTATTGGGGGCTTGAAGTTCATTGTATCAAATCGGATTTTTATGGATTTTGAATTTGGCTTGGGAACTAGCCATCGTATTGTGCAGAACGACGTCCCTACCTCATTTGATGATCCAGTTTTCGATCGTAATATTCGAGCATCGATTTCCAATAAAGAATATAATAATTGGTTCACTCCATTTCCATCTTTTCAGATACATATCGGATTCTTGTGGTAAATGTATCTTAAGTATCAAGTGAATTACAGCCACTAACAGCGCATTGGCTCCACTCGCCTGGTAGGCGGTAGCGCTTTTCATGTATATTAGTCAGAAGGAAAAACGTGCGGCGATAATCTGCAAAACGTTACCGGTCATACTTGGACGACAATGCGAAAATCAACCGACAAAGTAAAAAATGAACAGATGTAAGTACGTAATGACAGTTTTAATTTGGACAGTTATTCTTGGCTTGACAGCTTGTTCAAATTATTCCGGTGATAAGTCACTAACTGATAAAATAATTACCGGCACTTCTTCTTCGACAAGTCAACAAACAAGTCCCACTACGTCAGATAGTTCGGCTATACAAAAAGCAGAACTTACAAAAATATATACTCAAGCCATTGCAGAGTTTATAAAGGCTGCTTACAAGAAGGACAAGACGACTTTTGACACTTTATATTTTGGAAAGCACGTTTATGGACAACCGGACGACTTTCCGGACATTGCACTTCCTGAGTCAATTGAGAAAACTCAAATCCGACTTGTTAGCCCGGAAGTTGGACAAAAAAAACAGGCAGAGAGAAAAACTTTGGTTTATGTGAATATGGTAGGGTGGGTTGACAATAAAAATGCGGAGTTTGTATTCGTGGTTTTCACAAACGGTGGAGAACATCAGTATGATTATTTTATCAATTTCAACTACAACACTTCATCAGACAAATTTGAGTTGGACAAAATAGAGTTTGAAAATTATTTACACTTAAACGGACAAAAACCTAAACACATATTCATTTACAAAGACGGCGAGTATATTGGGGACAAGTAATCACATATTAAGTTGTGCAAACCTCAGACTGACCAACTTCGAGCATGCAATAGCACGCACAGTAAACCCTCGAAACATTCGCGGTCAGGCAATGACGAAACGTCGAGAACAGACAATAAATTAGAATGATAGCAGACAGAAAAGTAATTCTATATATTTCAATGAGTTTAGACGGCTATGTTGCCGCTAAAGACAACTCACTTGAGTTTTTATCAATGGTTGAGAAAGAAGGCGAAGATTATGGATACAATGACTTTGTTAAATCTGTTGACGCAGTAATAATCGGCAGGAAAACTTATGAAAAGGTAATTTCAATGGGTTATGAATATCCACACATAGACAAAGACGTTTACATATTGACCAGAACTGCCAAACCTTCAATAGGCAATTTTAAATTTTACTCAGGCAACCTTACTCTTCTAGTCTATGACTTAAAAAAACAACCGGGTAAAAATATATATTGTGACGGAGGAGCAGAAATTGCTAATGAGTTGATGAAAAATAATTTAGTGGACGAGTTTATTATTTCAGTTATTCCCATTTTACTTGGTGACGGCATTAAACTTTTCAATGACGGTCGACCTGAACTAAAATTAGAACTCTTATCGTCAAAACAGTTTGACAAAGGACTTGCTCAACTGCACTATAAACGTGCTGTCAGATAAAAAAATATAATGGCAAGACAAGAAACGCGTACTGCTTGCACAATACATTAATGAAATGAAACCTAAAGTATCTGCCAACAGTAGGTATTGTGTAGCAACATTTTTGGTTGCTCTATTATTTATTTCCTGCGAACATCATAAAAAGGAATTTGAACGATCAACTTCTTTTGTCGAACTAAATACTGTTCGACTGCAGGTTTTCACCGGCGGTGAAGGGGATAACACCGTTGTGTTTGAATCGGGATTGGGTGTAGATGGTTCTACGTGGTTGGAAAGCGGCATCTTTGATTCCATTGGACAGAACGATCAGGTTATTGCATATGACAGACGAGGTTATGGAAAATCGTCCGAACCTGTTGATGCAAGGGGATTGCAAGCATTGGTAGATGATCTTGAAATGATTATTAATACAACGGCTTCCAATGATAGAGTGATTCTTGTAAGTCATTCGTTGGGAGGTTCAATAGCCCGCGCATACGCCATACAGCATCCGGATAAAGTAAAAGCGTTGTTGTTCATTGATCCCAACCACGAGAAGTTCGGTGAGTATGCATCCATGTCACAAGCGCATGAAGACACACTCGTTCAGTTGTTTGCTGCAGAGAACATGACAGGGGCTGCAATGGAAGCTGGGGCGTTGATTGAGAATCGCAGTTTTCTGACACAACTAACCAATTTACCCAATGTACCTGTAACCGTAATCACATCAATAAAGACTGACGATGAAATGACTGCGCTTAGTGTGGCGGACTGGTCTTTAGCGCACGAATCATTGGGAACGGGAATTACTTCGTTTACTCATATCAAGACTGATAAGTCCGGGCACTTTATTTATCTCGAAGAGCCGAATTTGGTTATTAATTGCATCAGGAAATTGTTGAAGTAAGTTTGCGAACATAAGATGTATCTTCGGAAAAAATGAACAATTAGTATGAGCAAAATAATTTTCGACAGCGGCATTTCATTGGATGGTTTTTTCGCAGGGAATAACAGAGGTCCTGCAAATCCAATGGGTGGAGTTTCAGGTCAGATTCATGGCTGGATGTTTAACCAGAAAGCGTTTTGGCAACATCTTGGATTCGAAGGAGGAAATGAAGACGGAGCTGATGGAAAATACATCAGAGAAACTTTCGCCAGAACCGGCGCATACATTATGGGTAAACGAATGTTTGAAGAAGGCATGACGAGTTGGCCCAACGATTTGTTCAAAGCGGATGTTTACGTTCTGACACACGAAGTGCGTGATCCGTGGGTGCAGGAAGGCTCAACAACATTTCATTTTGTAAATGACGGAATTGAAAGTGCGTTGAGTAAAGCGAAGCTATCCGCAAAAGGGAAAGACATACGGATACAAGGCGGTGCAAATACGATACAACAGTATTTGAATGCCGGACTTATTGATGAATTTTTCATTCACATCGCGCCTGTTTTTCTGGGCAGCGGCATTAGATTGTTTGAAGGCATTGACAAAGACAAATATGAATTGAAAATTGCGGAAGTGATACCTTCGGCGTTAACTACGCACTTGAGGTATGAATTGATAAAGAAATAAATCGCAGTTCAGCATCCACTGACATTGAAAGACAATTTCGGACGTGTTGATTTCGTTAAACAATGAAATCAGAACAAATGAAACTCCGGATCATGAAATACAGTTCTGTCGAAATTGTAGCGATAGGCAGCGTACACTTCGTGTGCTGAATTGATATCGAGTCCGAAGCAAGCGTTGCCCGGAAAGAATATTCTGTATCCAATGTATTCTCCTTTTTGCAACGGCGAATAACTTACATCCAATTCCGGGGTGATATTTTTCGATTTCGTTTTATTCATTCCGTTTCTTCCCCAACGTAAAACGGATTTTCCAACACCGGCGCGAATCATCAAACTGTTGTCAGAGAAAAGCACAGCGCCTGTACTCATGGTTTTGTACCAGGTTTGTGTGTACATCTCGCCCTTTGAATGAAACCACGTTAAAGATGCATACGCACCTGTAGCGTGTCGCGAATTCATCATTTCAAAAACGAAGGGACTGTAAGTGATTTCTGCACCGAAGGAAATTCCGGCGCCGAAAATATATCCTGCATGAATTCCGGGTAACGCTAACCCGGGACGGAAGTCAATGGCATGAACAAGCGTACTGAACGTAAGACAAAACAACAGAATTCCTGATGTGTAAAATCGACGCATGAGAGGATGTGTTTCTTGAATAACGCGTTGCGTTCAGGAAGATACAATATTCAGCAAGCGCGGTGTGAAAGTATTCCGAAATGTGATGGTCAAGATTGTATTTATTGAAAGAGTGGTGATGTATACGAGAATTCCATTTTTCGGAAAAGAGTTCAAATACTGGAAACATTATGGCAGAGCAACATTTGTAAAGATCAGTAAATCAATGGTGTAGGGCAATGGCATTGACTTTGACTCTATCGCGCACAGAGAAATGCAGAGCATAGCGCTTCGTGTGAAGTGCACTGTGAGTTCTCCCAAAGGCAAACACAAAACGAACAGAAGTGATTTCGGGAAAAGAAAAGACCGGCTTGTTGTGGACAAGAAAGCTGAACGCGAAGTTGTCTCCGCTCACGAAGCTCACATCGATTTGGAAGAAAGCGCCAAGCAAATCATTTCCCGCACTTCAAAAAATCAGTTGCGATGACTAAACTGTTACGCGCGATCAATCTTAACGACGCTGAAATAACTCTGAAGACAATTTTTTTATTCTTCGGGTTGTTTGCGATAGTTGCATTACAAGGGCAGGTAAGTACCTATTCGTTTTCGCAATCAACAGGAACATATGCAACTTATGTTGGGACGGGTACGCCGGCAGCAGGCGGCGC
>JBJOKQ010000038.1:0-20394 GCA_046046005.1 Bacteroidota bacterium
ACGACAATCGGGAAGTCGCTTACTTTCTTCGTTTGCACGAGGGTTAGTGCTTCATAAAATTCATCGAGCGTTCCGAAACCGCCCGGTAATACGACAAATCCGTAAGAGTATTTGGAAAGCAAAACTTTACGCACGAAAAAATATCGGATATCTACCCATTTATCCAGATACGGATTCGGCCGCTGCTCATGCGGCAATACGATGTTACAACCCACTGATCGGCCTCCGGCCTCTTTCGCACCGCGATTAGCAGCTTCCATTATTCCCGGACCGCCACCCGTTATTGTTGTGAAACCGATCTCCGCAATCCCTGCTCCTATTTTTCTCGCCAGTTCATAGTATTTGTGACCTTCAGCAAATCTTGCCGATCCGAATACTGTGATACAAGGCCCGATGAAATGCAGTTTGCGGAATCCCCGGATAAACTCACGAACAACTTTCATTGTGAACACAAATTCCTTCCATCGTGATTTTGGTCCGTCGAGAAACTCTCTTTCCGTAAGTCCGTTCCCGTTCAAATTATTACTCATAGTTGCGAAGATAGGCACAAAAAAAATCCGTCTCATCAGGAACGATGAGACGGATCAGGTCAGGTATGGTGTTCAGATTATTTGCAGTCGGAAGAAACGTATTCTGCTGCATCTGTGCTTCCAAGCGAAGACGCTTTGCGGAAATCTTTGCATGCATTCACGTTATCTTTCAAATCGCGATGAATCAATCCGCGACGGTAATATGCTTCAGAGTCTGAAGGCTTCAATGAAATTGCCTGTGTATAATCGAAAATTGCAGATGTCATTTTGTTCAGGCGCTCGCAGCACTGTGCACGATACATGTAAGCATCGTAATTCTGCGGATCTTTTTCCAATGACTTGCTGAAATTATCGAATGCTTTCTGGTGTTGATCTTTATTGAAATAATAAAGTCCGAGCTGATACCAACCATCACCGCTGTTCGGCGATTTCTCAGTTGCTTTTGTGAAGTCTTCCAACGCTTTCGCATCGTTCTTCAAACCAACATGCGCCTGTCCACGCTTAGCGTAATAACGGCCTGAATCCGGACACAACGCAATTGCACGATCAAACTCGTTCAAAGCTTCCTGATACTTACGAACTGTAAGTTTAGAGCAACCTTCTTTGTAATGCTGCATCGCAGTGTTCCAGCAGAAGTTATCATCAAAAGCAATTTTCGCTTTCTCATGACCCATTGATGCCGCACGACTCATATCAACACAAGCAGCTTCTTTTGTGTCGCCGCTGTTGGTGCACATTGCGCGCTGATAGATTGCATCTGCATTAGTGTTATCAAGTCCGATAGCCATGTTCAGATCCGGAATTGCATCCGCTTTCTTCGCAAGACCGATGTTTGCCATTGCGCGACCGTAATACAACTTCGCCCAATCTGTGTAGTTCTTTTTCACTTCATCCTGATTCGCATTCATCTTCTCAAACTCCGACATCTTTTCATAATCGGCTTTGAGTTTTACAATGCGGTTCGCTTCTACATCAATCTTCGCGATTTCAGTGTTGTAATCCGCGATAGCGCCGGTAAAATCACCTTTGTCGCGCTTCATATCACCTGCCGCAGAAGGACCTGTATAAACCGGGGGCGGAGTTTTTGGTTGTGCGTTCACGGTCGCAACGACCATTAACATGATTGCACAAATAACAGAGTAAGCTTTCTTCATTTTTTTGTTTGTAAGGAGTGCAAATCTATTCAATTTAAGGCTGAAGACAAAGGAATGCCCGCCTTGTAACAAGGTGAAATGAAACAATCGTGCCAAATTCAAATGATTTTAACGCTGCCTTGAGCAACTTCGTACATTCTGTACGGCAATCCGCGGCCTTTAAACAGCACATTCATGCGACCGGAACCTGTATCCGTGATGAACAGTTGTCCGAATTGATCGCTGCAAACCAATTCCATGAGACGATATACGCGATCTGCATCCAGTTTATCGTGAATATCGTCGAGAAGTAACATCGGTTTACGCTTTGTTTCTTCATCAAGCACACGATACTCCGCAAGTTTGAGCGCAATGAGGTACGTTTTCTGTTGTCCTTGCGAACCGCTTTTACGCAAAGGATGGCCGCTGATTTCAAAGTTCAGATCATCACGATGAATTCCTGCCGTTGTATATTCGAGTGCCAGATCTTTATTGAAAGATTGACTGAGAATTGATTCGAATGATTCGGAATTCAAAGCCGATTGATAGCTGAGCGAAATGGATTCGCGCCCATCTGAAAGCAAGTTGTAGTAATTCTGAAAAATCGGTTGAATTCGTTCAACAAACTCCAGACGCATTTTGTGAATCGGTTCTCCATACTGCGTCAATTGCAGATTCAGAATTTCCATGGTGGAAACATCGCCCTGACCTTTTGCAAGTTGCTTTAACAACGCGTTGCGCTGCGAAAGAATGCGGTTGTAAGCAATGAGATGATCGAGATAATTGCGATTGTATTGTGCTATTACGGAATCCATAAAGCGACGCCGCTCTTCGCTTCCACCGCTGATTAAAACACCGTCGGCAGGATTAACCACCACGAGCGGAATCAAACCAATATGATCAGATAGGCGTTCGTAATCTTTCCCGTTGCGCTTAAATACTTTTTTTTGACCGCGTTTGACACCGCAATAGATATTGTCCGTTTCCCCATCAGTTCGAGTAAATTCGCCCTGAACCACGAAAAAAGGGGCTTCAAAGCGGATATTCTGCGTGTCTGCCGGATTCAGAAAACTCTTGCAAAGGGCCAGATAATGAATGGCTTCGAGCAAATTGGTTTTCCCCGAACCATTTGAGCCTGTAAAGCAATTGATTCGCTCCGAACATTCGATTTCCAGCTCTTCATAATTGCGGAAATTGATCAGGGAAAGTTTACGGAGCAGCATCGAAAGGCGAATATCTGCAAATTTCCACAAAAGGGATGGATTACTTCCGAACGTGGAAAAAAAATGTATTTTTGCGCCCTGATCTGAACTTTTCAGACGGTAACAGCATGACAAAGATTACAGAAGAACCTAAAGTACAGCCGGCATTGGATATCGATGCGGCTCTTGATAAGACGGAATCGTATATCAATGACAACAAGAAGAGTCTTGCCCTTATTGTAGGCGGAGTTCTTGCTCTTGTGCTTGTGTATTTTGCATGGAAATTCCTTTATCAGGAACCACGCAAAGAAGAAGCGGCAATTGCAATGTACAAAGCTGAAATGTACTGGCAGCGCGATTCATTCAACCTCGCAATCAACGGTCGTGGCGACACACTGGGAATGGCTGCAATTGCTGAAGAATACGGCAGCACACCTGCAGGAAATCTTGCGAACTACTACCTCGGTGTGAGTTACCTCCGCACCGGTCAGTGGGATCTTGCGATTGAAGCATTGGAAGATTTCAGTTCTGATGACATGTTCCTGAGCTCAATGTCTATCGGGATGATCGGCGACGCTTATATGGAAAAAGGCGATGTTGATCACGCAATTGAATACTATCTGAAAGCTGCGAATAAGAACGCGAACAAATTCACTTCGCCTACCTTCCTGAAGAAGGCAGCGTTTGCTGAAGAAGATCGCGGGAACAAAGGCGAAGCATTGAAATTATACGAGCAGATTAAAGTTGATTATCCGGAATCACAGGATGCGGCTCAAATCGACAAATACATCACACGCGCAGGCGGCACAGTGAAGTAATTTAAGACATTAAGTTTTAAAAATGGAAGTCGGGCTGCATCACGTAGACCGACTTTCTTTTTTCCGCTCAAACGAACTTGCCTACTTTTACACTTTCAAACTTACCTCCGCAGTGGCAACAGAACTTAAAAACTTATCCGCGTACAATCCTGATGAAGTCCCATCCGGAAAAGGAAAACGAATTGCAATAGTTGTTGCTGAATGGAATCATGAAATAACCGGAGCACTTTTGACCGGAGCAGTGAATACGTTGATTGCAAACGGTGTTGCTAAATCGGCAATTGAAGTGACTTATGTACCGGGAACATTCGAACTTACAATTGGCGGGCTTCGTGCCGGGAAGCCGAAAAACATTGATGCAGTGATTTGCATCGGATGTGTTATTCAAGGCGACACACCGCATTTTGATTATATCTGTCAAGGAGTGAGCTATGGCATTACCGAGCTTAATATAAAACTTGAAAAGCCTGTAATCTTCGGAGTCCTGACAACGAATACATTGCAGCAGGCAATTGACCGCGCAGGAGGGAAACATGGTAATAAAGGTGATGAAGCTGCAATTACAGCTTTGAAGATGATTGGAGGAAAACGCAGTATCAAGAAGTAAACCTGATGAATAGAAAAAGCCGAAAGAATCTCTTCCGGCTTTTCTTTTGTCGGGGTGGCCAGGCTCGAACTGACGACCCCTTGGTCCCAAACCAAGTGCGCTACCAACTGCGCTACACCCCGATCAATCCCAGCGATTTTCTCAACTGGGCTGCAAAACTAAATATTTATTTCACAATCTAAAGTCCTTTTGCAGGATTTTTCTGAAAAATAATCGTGATCCCGTCGCGACTCGAACGCGAAACCTGCTGCTTAGAAGGCAGCTGCTCTATCCGGTTGAGCTACGGGACCTGATAGAATTTTGCGTGGCAAAAATACAATTCTTAAGGTCTTCTCGATAATTGTCTGCAACTTTAATCCGTATGAGAATAGTTATTACAGCGTTGTTTGCACTATCGGCTCTCGTTTCCAATGCGTTGACGAGCGATTCCGCTAATGTGAAAAAGAAAAAAATCCTTGTCGGCATCCACACCTCCGCTTCCTATCAGGTTGCGGTGAATGGACTCAAAGCCGACACTGATCTTGGCAATTTTGCTTTTAAAGGATACCTGCAACCTTCTGTTGGATTGGCGTTGGTGTATTTATCAGATTCAACAGAGTTTGCAACTATAACGCTGAATGCGGCACGACTCTCCTACACGCTCGGAAGTAAGAATATCATTTCTTCCAATGGAAATGATTACGAAATCACAAACCGCTTTGATGTTTTCATGAATAATTATTCGCTCACGGCATCATACAATCGTCGTATTGCACAACCTTCAAAGCAGAACACGATTTCAATTGAAGCGGGAATGGGATTGCATTACATCAGCGAGTACAGCACGTTGCGAATGGATGATTCTCTTACCGGACCGTATACTGTTACGACAACACTTGAAACTCTTAAGAAGAATTATTTTCTTCCTTCCGCAACACTGGGTTTTAACATGCTGTTGCGACCTACAGAAAACAAAGCGCATTTTATTTTCGGGATCAATTCAACATTGTTTCTCGATAATCTTTCAGAAGTGCGCTACTACGCCACGTACAGCGAAACTAACTCGCAACTCTCCTACTCTTTCCGCTGGGCGCCGGTGCTGCTGATGCCGAGAGTCAGTGTGATGGTGGTGTTTTAATATTTGTGTTCCGCGAAAACAGAACCAAATGCGGAGTCAACTCCAACGGTGCAGCATTTCACTCCATTAATGTTTTTAATTGTATTGGCACCGCTTACGTTAGAGGTAGACTTGTTCCATACTCCATTCCACCGCAAATTCGTTTCCACAACTCCGTGTGGTCCGCATGCCACGAAGCGATCATAACCTAAATATTCAACACAAGAATAGTATCCAACAATTCCTTTATTGAAACGAGCCCAAGTTTTCCCTCCATCTGAAGAAACGTGCGCGTGTACAATAGTATCACTGTTGTTGATATAGTCACCACCGACGATAATAATGGTTGAAGTGTCTTTTAGCGCCAACGAAAAAATTCCCTGCGAGGCTTTCCCTTGTATTATCGGCGTTTCAAAAACTTCCCAATGAAATCCGTAATCGCGGGAATGCCATAAGCGTGATTTCGCTCCGCCAGTTGCAATGTAAACATGTCCGCCCGGCAATGTTCTTATTGTTGTTCCGCTTGCGGCGAAAGCGGCTTCTCCTTCCACCAACGTCGGACACAATGAATCGGGAATCGGATTCCAGTGTTCTCCTCCGCAATCTGTCCACATCAACACCATTCTTCCGTTTACAGGATCACCGAAAATCAATCCGCGACGATTATCCCAGAAGCCGGCACCATCAAAAAACATTGCACTATCGTTGCTGAAGTAGCGTTGCGACCAGGTTTTTCCTCCGTCATGTGTTGTGAGAATTGCAGCAGGTGTTCCCGCTGTTGCAATCAATGCCCGCTTCTTGTCAAAAGCGTGCAACGTGCGGAAATCCATCTTCTCAAAGGTGCTTACTCTTCGCCACACAAAACTCTTTCCTCCGTTGATACTTCTTCCCACCAAACCGCGTTGTCCGCTGATCCAGATGACTTTTTCATTTACCACCGACAATCCGCGAAATCCTTTCTTCACGCTATCGGCTGCAGCTTGTGTTGCAGGCATACCCGTGAGCACAGCTACAACAGAAGCACCTTTCTGTGCGTGAACTGAACAATTCAAAAGAATTCCTAATGCGAGAAGAATGAAACGGATCATGAGTAAATTTACATTAAATCATAAATAAATTATGGAATACAGAAGACTCGGTAAAAGCGGACTTCAAGTGAGCGCTTTATCATTCGGTTCATGGGTTACATTCGGAGCGCAGATCGGTGATGATACGGCAGAACGCTGCATGCAGATTGCCTATGACAACGGAGTGAATTTCTTCGACAATGCTGAAACTTACGCCAGCGGAAAATCAGAAATCGTGATGGGCAATATTCTGAAGAAGATGAATTGGGATCGCACATCATATGTGGTTTCCAGCAAAGTTTTCTGGGGCGGAAAGAAACCTAATCAGATCGGATTGAGTCGCAAGCATGTTGTTGAAGCCTGCCACGCGGCCTTGAAACGATTGCAAGTTGATTACCTTGATCTTTACTTCTGTCATCGTCCTGATCCGAATACGCCGGTAGAAGAAACCGTTCGCACGATGAATGATCTGATTTCTCAAGGAAAGATTCTGTATTGGGGAACTTCAGAATGGAGCGCTGATCGTATTATTGAAGCACATGAAGTTGCGGAGCGTCATCATCTGATCGGTCCGACAATGGAACAACCGCAGTACAATCTGATTTCACGAGCACGATTTGAAGTGGAATACAAGCCTTTGTTTGAACAATACGGCATGGGAACAACAATCTGGTCGCCGTTAGCTTCCGGATTACTGAGTGGTAAATACAACGATGCCACGCCTGAAAACACGCGTATCGCACGTGCGGATCTTCAGTGGCTGAAAGAAAGACTCATAGGATCAGAAGCCGGAGATAAAATCGAACGCACGAGAAAATTCTCTTTGCTTGCAAAAGAACTTGGAACGACTCCTGCCCGACTCGCGATTGCATGGACACTTAAGAATCCGAATGTAAGTACTGCTATTCTCGGGGCATCAAAACCGGAACAACTTGAAGAAACAATTCAGTCGCTGAGTGCTTTGGAGTTGCTTACAGATGAAGTGATGAAGAAAATTGACACTATCTTTCCCATCCAATAACCCACAATCATGCCTGTAAAATCGAAATCAGCCGCTGCTGTAGTTTCTGCCGAGATTAGAGCGTACAACAAATCACAAACCAATTCTGACAAAGAGATCTGCGATCTGCTTGCTGAAACAATTACCGCTCAACTAAAAGGCGCTGAAAATAAAATCTGGCATGCGCATCCGGTTTGGTTCATTGATGGAAATCCGATAGCAGGTTATAGTAAACTGAAAGACTCCGTGCGTCTCCTATTCTGGAGCGGACAAACATTTGAGGAGGAAGGTTTATCTCCGGAAGGAAAGTTCAAAGCGGCAGAAGCACGATATACTTCAATTGATGAGGTGAAAGTCACTGCGTTGAAACGTTGGCTGAAGAAATCCATTGCAATACAGTGGGATTATAAGAACATTGTAAAGCGACGCGGCGTACTGGAGCGGTTGAAGTAAAACATTCGCGCAAATGAAAACGAGTGTTACAGTAACTGCGATTTTCAACTGTTCCTTGGAACGGGCATTTCGTTGTCCGATGTTGTGCGATATCACAAAAGTGCATACCGGTTACGGAATGATGCCTCGCGTTACGCATGTTGAACAGGAAAAAAACTGGGGACAACCCGGAGGAGCCAAGCGTGTTTTCATGGCATCATCATTTGCGGTGAAAGCCGGCTCTTCGATGACTGACAAAGTTGTGGAACGCAGAGAAAACGAATATTGGAAAATCGAGTTGAGTGACTTTACGTTTTTCACTTGGGGATTCACAAAGTTTACCGGTGAGTGGTTGACGAAAGAACTGAAACCAAATGAAATTCAGATCATCTACACTTACACCACCGAAGGGAATAAGCCATTATTCTATCCTGTAAATTGGCTTTTAACGCATTTGTTCTGGAAAGTTTATCTGAAGAAAGTTCTGGAGAACATTCGCAAACTGGCGTGCGGTAACGAGCCGTATCAGTACGCGTGAGTGAAACCTTACAAATGTCCTTCGCTATACTGCAAAAAAATCCCCCGCGAATGCGAGGGATTTTTTTACTTGATATTAATCAGATGAACATCAAAAATCAATGTTGCTTTTGGCGGAATAATCGGCGGACGACCTTGCGCACCATAAGCCAATTGATACGGAATGATCAACTGAGCTTTCTCTCCTTCATGCAACAGTCCGATACCTTCATCCCATCCTGCGATAACACGTCCCATTCCGAGTGGAAACATAAACGGCTGACCGCGATCAACAGATGAATCAAACATTTTGCCATCGAGCAGATAACCGCTGTAATCTACGGTTACATTTTGTCCTTTCTTCGCCATAGCGCTGTCAGGGTGCTTCTCGAACATAACGATCTTCAATCCTGAAGGAGTTGTGATGGTATCTTTTCCTGCAGCATCCCACTTCATTGGTGCTGCTACTACATCCAACACTTCCACTTCAAAACGCAAATCGCTGTTGGCAGGAATGCCCGGACGCGCGTTTGGTCCGTATGCATACTTAGCGGGCAGTTTCATCACAGCACGATCGCCGGCATGCAGATATTTGAACACGGAATCCCAACCGCCGATCACTTCACCGCCTTTACCGGGATGGAATGAGAACGGTTGATTGCCGTGACGTGAAGATGCATCGAACACTGTGTCGTTCATCAGTTTGCCCGTATACAAAGCAGAAACACGATCTCCCAACTTTGGAAGCGGCCCGTTTCCTTTATGCGTGATTGTATATTCAATTCCGCAAGCCAGTACAACCGTCTTTTGTTTCTTCGGTTTGATCGGTGTGGACTTCCATTTACGAACGTTATTATCGCTCGGCTTAGGATCTTTGTCTTTACCCGTTCCTGAGAACGAATAAAACGCAAAGCCTGCTAAAGCTGCAAATAAAATCAGTGCTGACTTCTTCATATTGATTACTGCATTGGTTTCGCTTCAACTACTTCCACTTCAAACACACGGGTCAGACTGTCGTCGTAACCTTGTTTAGGAGGAAGAATGAATACGGATTTACCTTTGTCTTTCATTTTAAGAACGGAGTTGGTGAATCCAGGGATCATCGGATCAACACCCAAACGGAATGTCATTGCGGGTTCACCTTCAACCAATGTGTTTGCATCGAAAATTGTGCCATCAAGATATTTACCTACGTAACGCAGGCTCACAATCATTCCAGGCATCAATTGAGCACCTGAACCAGGTACTGTTTCCTGATAGTAAATTCCGTCTTTATCAGGTTGTGCTGTGATTTTATTAGCAGTAAGATATGGCTTCAGCATCTGTGAATCTTTCTTTTTGATGATGCGTGCAACTGAATCTGCTTTTTGCTGCAAAGGCATTTTCACTGCCTGAATTTTCATCATCATCTCCTGCTGCTTTTGACGTTCAGCTTGAGCTTTCGCCTGAAGTTCATCAACTTTTGCTTTCGTGTAAATCGAATCTACAGCGATGCTGAATCCGAGATAATCCATTGTATCATGTGCCGGATCGAAAATGAATTCTTCCGGATAGTATTTCTTCAATGAATCCATTTTCACGAAGAAAGAAACACTGTCACCAACGTGAAGCGTTTGCATGATATCCAGGAAATCTCCTTTGAATTCCGATTTGTCCATACGCATCGGATATGACGGAGAACGCGATTCTTTGTTCACATCAATGAACACTGAATCTTTCATGTCTTTAAACTTGATCTTGATGAACATCGCACCGCCTTCTTCAACGGATTCTGTTCCATCACCTTTAACGTGTTGAATAAACCAAGTGCCGTTTTCATTTGCGGTGTAACCCGGCCATGGACTTGAAGAACCGCAAGCAGCAAACAATGCTGCAACGAAAGCGATACCTGCGAAAACTGATTTTTTCATTGTGTTGATTAGATATTTAACGTGTATGCAAAAGTTCTATGGTGTAAATCACCGGCGTGTTGGAAGGAACAATTCCGGTACTGGAACCTCCCGACCCAAAAGCCAGCCGCGAAGGTAGGATTATTTTAGCGTTTCCGCCTTCCTTCATACGACTCAAAACCATTCGTATTCCGGGTAAAACCTGTCCTTCATCGCCCCAGATGAAAGAAAGTCCGCCGTAAGAGCGGGAATCATCAACAACACGACCGTTGAGCAACTCACCTTTCACCTGAATATCCACTGTGTCGCCTTTTTCCGGCGACTTTCCGTTTCCAACATTCATCTCGAGCTGAACAATGCCGGATGAATCTTGATCTGCTTTGATACCTTTCTTCGTCAAATAACGCTTAATGATCAGCACTTCACCTGCATCACCGTCGCGATTGGCTTCAATTTCTGCCGCTTCATCCGCAGAGAGGATCCGCACCACTTTCACATTCATTTCTATCATTCCCGTATCCGGCATTCCGGGCAAAGCCAAACCTGCGCCCGAAAGCAAAAATGTTGCGCTATCGCCTTCGCTGAGCACACTGAAATATTTACTTGCTTCAGATTGCATCAACAATGTTCCGCTTCCTGACTCCAACTGCGAATCAAAAATCACTTCTTTCCCGAATCGATTCAGCATTATTACTTCGTAATAATCGTCTGTACCTGCTTTCTTACCGGATTCGCCGGGGTAATGAAGTTTGTAGTAAACACCTTCAGCGGCCTCTGAGTAGCCGGGATATTTTTCTTCACTGCATGAAAAAAGAAAAGCGGCAAGGACCAATAAAAAACTAACGGATACTGTGGAGTTCAACTTCATAAACTACGCTTGAACGCGGTGGAATTTTATCCTGATCGCCCGTAAGTCCGTGCGCCAGGTGTGATGGTAAAATAAATCGTTTCTGCTCTCCCGCTTTCATCATTTGCAAAGCTTCGTGCAAACCGGATTCAACGTAATCTTCTCCAATGTTTACATCACGTGGTCCTGTCGAATCTGAAGAATAACATTGTGTTCCATCAAGCAGATAAATATCATAACTGACACTTGCAATCTGTCCGGTACGTGCAGAATCTCCTTTGCCTTCCTTCAAAGTCATCCAATAAATTCCGGAAGGTGTAAGTTTCATATCCCAATTGCGACGGCGAATGTATTGTTCAATTTCATCGCGTTGACGATCGCTGTCCCACGTATTCATTTGAACGGAGAGATCGTTCATCTGTTGTTTCGTCAGTTGCGTTTTCGGCGCAGGTTTATCTTCTCCGCAGGATGCGAAAAGCAAGGCGATCAGACCAATGAAAAAAGTTCTCATGATTCTATAACGTAAGATCAGGAGTTTTTCAGTTGTTCCGCATAATCAGGAACCAAAGCTTTGAATTTTTTAACAACGTTCTCCAGCGAATCGTCTGAAGCGCCTCCTGCAGCATTGCGATGTCCGCCACCGGAAAAATTGGCCCGTGCGAAGAGATTCACATCGAAATTGCCTTTGGAACGGAAAGAACATTTGATTTTCCCGTCGCGCTCTGAGAAAAACGCAGCAAATACAATTCCGCGAATCGTTAGAGCATAATTCACCAAACCTTCGGTGTCGCCTTTTTTATAGTTAAAACGATCGTGCTCTTCATTTGATAACGTAAAAAAGGCAGTGTGAAATTCCGGCATCACATTCAGCTTTTCACTGAGTGAATATCCAAGCAAACGTAAACGCGATTCAGAATTATCGTCGTAAACGCGATTGTGTACGAGTGAATGCCTCGCACCTTTTGCCATCAGATCTGCAACAACACGATGTGTTTCCACGGTAGTAGACGGAAAGCGGAATGATCCTGTATCCGTCATAATTCCAGCGTACAAACATTCTGCAATGTCTGCATCAATTTTATCTGTTCCGTTCATCATTGCAATGAATCGGTAAATCAATTCGCATGTGGAACTTGCAGCAACATCGTGCAGCATGTAATTTGCAAAAGGCGATGGAGAAGGATGATGATCGATCATCACCATGGGTTTCTTCTGCTCAGCAACAAATTGTCCGAGACTGTTGATACGCGAAAGATCATTGAAGTCAAGACAGAAAATCAACTCCGCTTCAGAGATTGCAGTGTGCGCAGCAACTTTGTTTTTTTCAGCGTTGATTACATTCGAATGACCTTTCATCCACCACAGAAATTCCGGATAATCATTAGGCACAACCACCTTAACATCCTGTCCGGATTTACTTAGAAAGTTGGACAATCCAAGAGAAGAACCCATTGCATCACCATCGGGTGACCAATGTGTAAGGATAACGATTCGGCGTTTCTCTTTCAGAAATGCGGATAAGGTCTCGAAAGAATTGATACTCACAGCGATTTAAGGTGATTAGAGTCCAAATTTACTGCTAAAAAGCGCGGCAGGGATGAAAAATGACTAATTTTGCACTCGCTTTTATAAAAACGCATTCAATCTGAATACTTATGGCAGGTAAATTAACCTTCACAATGATTAAGCCGGACGCAGTGGCAAACAACCACATCGGTCCGATTCTCGCAAAAATTAACGAAGCCGGATTCCGTATCGTGGCTATGAAATACACACGTTTGACTCCTGAAACTGCAGGACGTTTTTACGAAGTTCACAAAGAGCGTCCGTTCTACGGAGAGCTTTGCGAATACATGTCTTCCGGACCTATCGTTGCTGCAATTCTTGAAAAAGAAAACGCAGTTGCTGATTTCCGTAAGCTGATTGGTGCTACTGATCCTTCAAAAGCAGAACCGGGAACAATCCGTGCTTTGTTTGCGAAGTCAATTGCTGCGAATGCAGTTCACGGATCAGACAGTGATGAAAACGCAATGATCGAAGGCAACTTCTACTTCTCACAAACTGAGCGTTTCTAAATTGATTTCTCTCATGATAAATCCTCCGTACGCGCGGGGGATTTTTTTTACCTTGTTCTCTCAAAGACCCGAAAAATCATGAAAAAGTTTTCCGCAATTGTCCTGCTGCTCTTCTTTGTTATCAACGGAGATGCGCAAACTGCTGCACCGAAATTCGAAACTGCAATTGAATACAACGATTATATTGTTAATCAGCAAACTGCGGTTGGTGTTGCAATTACAGCATACATGAATGAAGTGAATGACAGTTTATCTACCAAAGAAAGCTGTAACAAGCAACGATTGCTTTCCCTTGCCAAAGTGAAAGATTGCAGAAACAATGTGAAAGCTATGTCGGGCTGGAAAGGCGATGTAAGTCTTCGCGACACAGCGCTGCTCCTTTTCAATTTCTACGTAACGACTTTTGAAAACAGTTACGCGCAAGTGCTCGATCTGATTTTCACAGATCCGTTTACAGAAGAAACCAAAATTGCGCTGGATAAAATTGTTGCTGAACTCACAGCTGATGAAGCTGTGTACGACTCATGGTTTCTCAACTGTCAGGAGCGATTTGCCTTGAAATATGGTTTTACTCTCAGCGAATAAAACTCCATTCACTTAAAAATTCTATTTCCCTAGTCATACGAAGTTATGTCATTGAAAAAACTCGCTTTCCTGGTTCCGTTTGTTGCGATTTCATATCAAAACATTCATGCCCAAACTTCTGGCTTTTCAGTAGGTGCTGATACGGGATGTATTCCGTTCAACGTTACATTCAGCAACCTGATTCCGTCTAATTCCAATCCCGGTATTTCATATCAGTGGGATTTCGGCAACGGAGATACTTCTACACTGGAACAACCACAAGCGGTAACCTACAACAACCCCGGGACATATTTCGTTAGTTACATCGCAATTTTCGATACGATCGGATATTCACTTGACTCCGTGAAAATAACATCCTCCGCATGTAATGACGATGTTGCTCCATTTACAACTAACGCCCCTGATTTTTACCTGAATATTCTGAATTCTGCTTCCGTACAAATATTTAATAACGATCCTAACACTGCGCCGTTCGTAGGAACGGCACCGGACGACTATCCTCCCGTTACTTTTAATACCGGATTGGTTAACCTGCAGCCTCAAACTTATACAATTGAAGTTTGGGATGATGATAATGATCTTATTGAGCCGGATGACCTTTGCGGTACATTCACATTTGTTCCGAATGATTCCACTCTGCAGCTGACTGATAGTATTTGCACCGTAATTTTATACTTCACTCATATAGTTGATACAGTTACTTATTCAGATTCAATCTATGCAGATGCTTGTCTGGGAATAACACATTCCGAGTTACACTTGAGTACTATCAACGTGAATCCGAATCCTAGCACAGGACTCATTAACATCAATGTACCTGCGCCGGGCAATTATTTTGTTACCGATCAAACCGGACGATTAATCCGCACGGATATGGTAAAACCGGGAAGCCTGCGTTATCAAATCGAGCTGGAAGAAAACGGAGTGTATTTCGTGTATGGAGAATACGGTGTAAATCCCGCACGAATTGTAATCACACGATAAATTTATTTACTCGATTGATTCAAAGCAGTGGCTCCTGTTTCCGAAAGAATCAAGAGCGGCAATTTATTACGAATCGCAAGTGAATTCCAGTTTTGTTTGTCACGAGTTTTCACCCGACCGCTGACAATAATTGTATCGCATTGAATGGAATTGAGCAAACTTGTATCACGCGAATTCTGTTCACTGATCATTACATAATTGACACGCTGATGTGTTGAATCGTTTCGGTTTCTTTTACCGATCCAGAATGTGCGATTCGCAATGATCAACGTATCATTGTTCGCGTCAACTTTCACAACATCAGGATCGTAAATTCCGAATTGCTTGTAGTCAGGCATTACATGATAATCAATTAAGTCAGGCTTCTCTCCTGCTTTCTCGCTGATAAAAATCCGACCTTCTGTTCCGTTTCTGTATCCTATTGCAAAACCATCCTGCAAGTGATAAACGATCAATGCGCTTGAATTATTCACTTCGGTGTTTCTTACAAAAACTAACATCAGAAGTGTCACAGCAACTAAGGCAGAACTGAACCATTGCCATTTTTTTCTGTAGGTAATCGCAACTAAAATCAAGATTATCAGAGCGTACAAAATTGCAATTTCCGTTTTCGTCCATCTTGCGGTTTGAATGACAGCATATGGCAGATACTCTGTGAATGCGACGATTCCATTTAACAAGGAGATAAGTAATCCGAACACATAAGCAAAGGTGGTTGCGCCGAATGTCCACCAGGAAATACTAAGGAAAAATAAACCTGCGTAAAGACAAACAGTTGAAAGCGGAATGATGATCAGATTTGATAACAGAAACCAAGTCGGAAATTGTTGAAACAAAATTAATCCTAACGGAAATGTGAAAATCTGTGCAGCCAGCGTTACACTCGTGATATCCCACAATGCCCGCGTTACACGATTGCGCGGTTCGAATAATGGTTCAATTACAGGAACTCCAATAACAATGCCCGCAACAGCTGCGTAAGAAAGTAGAAATCCTGCATTGCGAATCAACAATGGATCTATCACCAAAAGTATCAGTGCAGAAGCTGCAAGTGTATTGAGCAAATGACCTTTACGGTGAATAATATTTCCAAAAATAATCACCGACAACATCATAACAGAACGTAAAACAGATGGAGACATTCCTGTCATGAATGCGTAGAACCAGATTACAATGAACTGAATTGCGTAACTGATGAGTTTACCGTTCTTCTTTTTCTCGAGCGGCGCGAGCAGTTTCAATAACACAACGAACAGTAATGCAACGTGCATTCCCGAAACAGATAAAACGTGTAACGTTCCGCTTGCAGAATAAGAAGCCAAAAGATTCGGATCAATTTCATTCGATTTACCGAGTAACAAAGCTTCACTCACTGCTAATTCCTGTCCGGACAAACCTGCAACTTTCATTCGCTGTGTAAAATAATTCCGGAGTTGTAATGCGTAACGTTTCAACTGCGACGGGTATTCCTCGCCCGTTTTCGTCCAATCGTTTCGCGCGAAACATACATAACCGATTCCCTGATCGCGCAACCAGCCTTTGTAATCAAATTCTCCGGGATTCATTGGTGCAAGCGGTTCCTTTAGTCCGCCAACTACTGTGATCTGATCACCGTAACGTAAAAGTTCTGCAGCGGGATTCCGCTTGATGTAAATCATGATATCCGCATCGGCTTCTTTCCAGACGGAATCAATCTGAATCGCGAAAACATGTGCTTTTGTTCTCACGTTATTGTTGTGCACTTCCGGATCGCCGGTTAAAGTCACTGCAACAGGAACTTTTTCACGTACCGAAGCAAGTTGTTGATTGTAGTTGTACTGTTGAATTTTCACCGCCGTCATTCCGCAAAACGCAAAGAGCAATGAAAGTGAAATTCCCTGGTAAATGTAGTAGTGAGAAGAACGCTTCAATGCAAGATGTGCGAGTACTACAGTGATAAGCGAAATCAGCAGCGCTGCAATTACAAATGTCAGTGAACACGCCAATGAAAGCGCGATCACGATGCCGCAAACAAACGGAACGAGAACCCGAACCAAAGGGAATGGCGCAAGAAAACGGATCACGCCGAAAACTAGGAAAGCTAAAGGAGCGTAGCCGTTTGTAAACGGGTAGTTATTAACATCGAAAATGCAGATTCCAAGCTAAAATCAGACATTTCTTAACGCATATCAACAATTACTTGCTAAGCGAGAGTAAAAATTCCTTAAACGATTTGCCTTTACGCAAGTTTAGGGTATGGACACAAACACAAAAATAATGACTACGCTTGCTAATTGTCACAAAACAAGAAAAGACCAACTTCTAAAATTAGTTTTAGAAGAAATGAACAGGAATCAGACATCATTTCTAAACATTGATGTTTGGCTGAATCGGTATCATAACATTGATATGAACGATCCGGTCATTAATGCACTGGCAGATAATTTGCTAGCAGAAGGGTTATGCGTAAGGAAGAAAGTGACAAAGCGAACTTTGCAAATCACTTCAAAAGGAATTGAATATTGGGAAGATTTGAATGCACCCGCTCAAACGACTGTCGCATCAGAAAATTCACTTTCACAATTAAAAGGTCTACCGATTAAAGATAAAATCGTTTTAGGGTGTACGATCATTACAGTTATTATAAATAGTATAACAATCACTTGGGAAATTATTATCACTTTGTTGAAACTGTAATTATCTCGCCAATCCCGCTTGCAGCGTATTCTTCAGCAAAGTGGTAATGGTCATTGGACCTACGCCACCCGGAACCGGAGTTATCCAGCTGCATTTCGGAGAAACACTTTCGAAATCAGCGTCGCCCTTCAGTCGCCAGCCGGCTTTGGTATCGGGGGCATCAACGCGTGTTGTGCCAACATCAACAACCACAACACCGTCTTTCACCATATCGCCTTTGAGAAATCCGGGCTTACCCAAAGCCAAAACAATAATATCGGCTTGCTTGGTGAAGTATGTAATATCCGGAGTGCGACTGTGACAAAGCGTTACTGTTGAATTCCCGCCTTTAGCATTGCGCGCAAGAAGAATACTCATCGGTGATCCGACAATATGACTGCGACCGATAACGACACAATGCTTGCCTGAAGTTTCAATATTGCAACGTTGCAGCAACTGGAGAATTCCATATGGTGTTGCCGGAAGAAAAGTCGGAAGATTCAGCATCATGCGACCGATGTTCTCAGGATGGAAACCATCTACATCTTTCTTCGGGTTGATGGCCTGAACAATTTTGTGCTCGTCGATATGCTTCGGCAACGGAAGCTGCACAATGAATCCGTCGAGTTCAGGATCATTGTTCAATTTATCTACGATCTGAAGTAATTCTGCTTCTGAAATCGTGGATTCATACCGAAGACAAGTGGAACGAAATCCTACTTTCTCGCAGGCTTTCATTTTTGCGTTTACATAAGTCATGCTGCCGCCATCTTTACCGACAAGCACAGCCGCCAGATGCGGCGCGCGTTTTCCGGCGGCCACCATCTGTTTTACTTCTTCCGCAATTTCAAGTTGAATTTCTTCAGCGATTCTTTTTCCGTCGATCAGTTGCATAGGAAACTAAATTAGGAAAAGAATTCAGCTGTACGGCAGGATTTTTTACGCTTCTGTTGAATTCTGACAAGAATCAGATTCGTATTCCGGCAATGAGAATATCATCAAGCTGCTCCAATTCACCTTTCCACGAGTGAAACTTCTCCGACAACAAGACGTTCTGTTCCTTCATTGGCAAACTGTGAATGGAACTGAGTAATTCCAACAACTGTTTACGCTTGAATTTTTTCCCGGAAGGGCCGCCGAACTGATCACTGTAACCATCGGTGAAGGCGTAAAGCACGTCACCTTTTTGCAAATGAATCTTAGTCGCTTTAAATGAATCTGTCTTCAACGAACGTCCAACGGGCATTCTGTCGCCTTCGAATTCCTGCATGACTCCGTTTCGGAATAAAATCAAACTGTTGTTTGCTCCTGAAAACTCAACTACAGAATTACTTCGATCAAACATCAGCAATACGCAGTCCATGCCGTCCTGCGCACTTTCGCTGCTTCCTTCTATTGTCAGAGCTGCGATGAGTCGTTCTCTGATATAGTTCAGAATCGCATCGGTACTGAATATTCTTTTCTCCGTGATCGCTTCATTGAGAAAATTAGAATTCAACAAACTCATGAACGCACCCGGAACACCGTGACCGGTAGAGTCAGCAATCGTAAGATAAAAACGGTTCTCCGTCTTCGTTGCCCAATAAAAATCACCGCTTACAATATCACGAGGCTGATACCAGACAAAGTAATCTTTCAATTCGTCCTGGAGCAATATCGATCCCGGCAGAATTGTTTTCTGAATACGTTCAGCGTAAGTGATTGAGTCCAGAATTTCTTTATTCTTCTCGGTGATTTGCAAATGCTGACTCTCCAATTGCGAGAATGCCTCCTGGAGTTTCAATTCCGTTTCAGCACGCAACTTCACTTCCTTCCTGAAGGAACGGTTCCAGTTGAATAATGAAATCAACAGACCCGTTCCGCCTACAATCAACATAACAAGGGCTCCTGGCCAATGTAAAATCTTAAGAAGTAGTCCAAAAATCAATAAAGAGAATGCAGTGAAATCGGCGATACTTAGCAATTCAGTTCGAGTTTTCATCAACCCTTTTCTGGCTTCGTATCGACCTTTAATAATCAGAGGTAAAACAGTAAGTGCAAAGAACACTAAACCTACCACGATCTCTATTCCCGCTCCCGGCGCACTTAAAAACTTAGACAAGATCCCGAATGAGAAAATAAATCCGGAAATAACAGAAAGCCAAAGAATAGCCCTCTTTCGTTTTGAAGGCTGTGCATTCAGATAAGTAAAACACAACCCGACTGAAATACAACTTAGACTGAGCAGAAATAGTACAGGCAACAGTTCATCCCTGGACTCGAGAAAAGTACTGAACTGAACGAAAAGTACAGCGAAGAAACTAATCAGAGCAATTGCTCCAATGATTAACAGACTGATACCGACTTTACGCATTCACTGTAGGGGTTAATTAGAAATGCTATGCGTATTTCACTGCACGAAAGCGCAGAATTACCGACGCATGTTCGGCATGTTGCGCATCATCTTCATCATCTGCCCTTTGTCCTGCATCATGCGCATCATCTTTCTGGTGTCTTCGAATTGCTTCATCAAACGGTTCACATCCTGAATGGTAGTTCCGCTTCCTTTTGCGATACGCGCTTTACGTTGACCGTTTATCTTCTCAGGATGCTCGCGCTCATCGGGCGTCATTGAAAAAATAATCGCTTCAATTCCTTTGAATGCGTTCTCATCAATGTCAACATCTTTCAATGCTTTACCAACGCCCGGAATCATTCCCATCAGATCCTTCATGTTACCCATTTTCTTGATCTGCTGAAGCTGACCGAGAAAATCGTTGAAGCTGAATTTATTTTTAGCAATGCGCTCCTGAATACGGCGCGCTTCTTTAGCATCAAATTGTTCCTGCGCACGCTCAACGAGTGTAACAACGTCACCCATTCCGAGAATTCTGTCCGCCATACGTTGCGGATAGAAAATATCGAGCGCTTCCATCTTCTCACCTGTTCCGACAAACTTGATCTGTTTGTCAACTACGG
>JBJOKQ010000039.1:0-19900 GCA_046046005.1 Bacteroidota bacterium
CCGAAGCGCAAATGCAGCTTCAACTTGTTTCCCGATTAGCAATTCAGCATTACGGGATGATATCACACTGAGCAACAAAATTGCATCTGCCAACGAACTGATTTGAGTTGGAGTTCCCGGAAATATTACAACAGGAACTTTACTTCGTTGTTTTATCGATGTAATCGTTGCTCCTGTTTTTTCCGCTCCATGGAAACTTCCTCCAACGAGAATTAAATCAGGTTCTGTTTCTTGAATCGCATCAATCAATGTTTGACAAGCCGGATAATGATCCGGATCAATCAGCACCGCGAGCAGTTTTTTCCCTGTCGCTGTTTTTTTCGCCATGTGCTGTTGTACTTTCATTCAACTATGCCGTTTCGGTCCACGCAAGAACCATGTCTTCAATAATTCTGAATCGGATATTTCTGTTGATCCGAAAATCTTTGTCTTCAAGAATTACACTGCAACTGCTTGATGTGAGATTGTCAACAAAAATATTGTTTCTCAGATACACTCCGTCTTTGCCATAAACTTTAAACGTGGCTTCTTTTGCCGACCATAATCGAATCAGGTCGTCTACTGATTCTGATTCAAGATAACGCAGCTCTGTCTCATTCAGGTATTTGTGTCGGATACGCAGGACGCGCTCATTTAATTGCTCCAAATCAATTCCGCACGGATGTATTGATTTGTAAACCACTACGTGATTTCTGCTATGTGAAAAAGAAATAAACCCTTCCGGTTCTAAATAGGGCTTGCCGTAAGTTTCATATTTAATCTGAGTGCCCGGCGCAATGATCTTGTGCAATATTCGCATCACAAGTATTTGCTTCTTACGGGCTTCGATGTAATCAGGAACTTGTAATTCAATCCCGTATTCTGCTCCTGAATCTTGAAGCGCCTCAAGTGTTTCTTCAATTTCCCAGTGGATTATTTCCCCTTCTTTTTCTTTGAAATGATGAACAAGCGGCATATTCAGTGTGTAATCCTGTTGTGTGCAGATTTATAGTAACTTTGCAATCCTAAAGAAAAGTAATCATGACCAAAACAGCTGTCGACTCAAAATTGAATTACAAGGTTAAAGATATTTCCCTCGCAGAGTGGGGAAGAAAAGAAATTATTCTTGCCGAAGCAGAAATGCCGGGCTTGATGGCTTTGCGTGCTGAATACGGCGCGTCCAAACCGCTGAAAGGTGCTCGTATTGCAGGTTGTCTTCACATGACAATTCAGACTGCCGTACTTATCGAAACTCTCGTTGAACTTGGTGCTGAAGTTACCTGGTCATCGTGTAATATCTTCTCAACGCAAGATCATGCTGCTGCTGCAATTGCTGCTGCAGGTATTCCCGTTTTCGCTTGGAAGGGTATGAACAACGAAGAATTCGACTGGTGCATTGAACAGACATTGTTCGCGTTCAAAGATGGGACACCATTGAACATGATTCTCGATGATGGCGGCGATTTGACCAATATGGTATTTGATAAGTTCCCTGAACTTGCTGCAGATATTCGCGGTTTGTCGGAAGAAACAACTACCGGTGTTCATCGTTTGTACGAGCGCATGAAGAACGGCACTTTGGTAATGCCTGCTATCAACGTAAACGACTCCGTTACAAAATCTAAGTTTGATAACAAATATGGTTGCCGTGAATCACTTGTTGACGCGATCCGTCGTGCAACTGATATCATGCTGGCAGGTAAAGTTGCCGTTGTTGCCGGATATGGCGACGTTGGTAAAGGTTCTGCGCAGTCATTGAGTAGCCAGGGCGTACGTGTTATCGTTACTGAGATCGATCCGATCTGTGCTTTACAGGCTGCTATGGACGGTTACGAAGTGAAGAAAATGGATGACGCTGTAAAACGCGCTGATATTATTGTTACAACAACAGGTAACAAGGATATCGTTGTTGGTCGCCATTTCAAGTCAATGAAACACAACGCTATCGTTTGTAATATCGGTCACTTCGATACAGAAATCGACATGGCTTGGTTGAATAAAAACTATGGTAACACTAAAGATACCATAAAGCCTCAGGTGGATAAATATTCCATTGATGGTAAAGATATCATCGTTCTTGCCGAAGGCCGTTTAGTGAATCTTGGTTGTGCAACCGGACATCCGTCTTTTGTAATGTCCAATTCGTTCACAAACCAGACTCTCGCTCAATTGGAGCTGTGGAACAACTACAAGAACTACGAGAAGAAAGTTTACACGCTTCCGAAGCATCTTGATGAAAAAGTTGCGATGTTGCATTTGGCGAAAATCGGTGTGGAACTCGACGTGCTTTCTGACGAACAGGCTGCATACATTGGAGTTAAAGTTGAAGGTCCATTCAAACCTGAACACTATCGTTACTAGAATTTCCCGTTTAGGAAATTTAAAAGCCATCACGTAAGTGATGGCTTTTTTTAATTCTGCACTCTAAGCGCGTTACCGTCGAAAATGTAATTATATCGTTGCAGCGGAACAACCGCGGGCCCTCCGATTGTACTTCCATCACTCAACAAGAATTGCGAGCCGCATTTATTCTCCTTCAGAAGAATGTTGCTCGAGTCAACTTCCACAATCGCATCCGATTCATCTGCATGCACCGGACATGCTCGGTCATAAATCATAAACTCCGACTGCGATTTTCTGTAAATCACAAGTCCGCGATAACCACCTGCAACATATTTCCATCCGCCAATTGTCGTCAGTTGAATGTTCTGAGGATCGTTGATGTAAATCGTGAAATTCACATATGCATAAGGCACGCCTTGCTGTTCCTTTTTACAGGCAATTCCCGTAATCGCTAAAAGCAGGAACAGAGTTATTGATCTTTTCATGTTAAACAAATTTACGAAATGCAATCTTCAGGCACGGATTTCGTTTTAAGTTTGTAAACCACTATGAAAAAGTTCATCACACTTATCGTCCTTGCTCTGTTATGGTTCGTAAATCCTGCCTTATCTCAAGACGCAGGAAACGGAGATGGTGGCCAGAAGGAAAAAACTGAAACAGGTCGTGCTGCTCGTCGCAAAGCCAAAAAAGAATGGAAAGAGAAGCGTCGCAAAGACATGAGCGATGCACAGGCGAAGAAGAACTACAATAAAAAATACAATTCGAAGAAGGTGCGCAAACGCATGAAAAAGAACGAAAAGAAAGCGAAGCGCAACAACGAACACAAACGCGAGTTCTTCCTAAAGCGCTGGTTCAAGAAAAAACACTGACCACTTATCTTCCTGAATGAACCAGTTGTGCCCGAATAGCTGCAACTTGTGTAAATAATCGCTTAAATTCGCTTTATTTAACGGGTTTTCGTAGCTTTGATAAATCGTTCTTTAAAGGGTTGAAGTCCCGAACCTGCCACCGGTTTTAACACACCGGAATTCCCGGATTTTCCGGGTCGCCTGTATCAACATCTTTCAACGATCAGGTATGCTCCGCTCCAACGTCCCCTCGGATGCGGGTTGAAATTCGTATTAAGTTGTATTATAGTTAGTTGTATTTTCTGTTATGAGGAATGTCATGCTCGTGTCAAACCCCTTAAACAGTGCAAATTTTTGTTAATACTTTATTTGCACGCCAGAAATAAAACTATCTATATTTACCGACTTAAAATCGCACGACCAATTAATTAACACGAAACCGATTTATTATGCTGCGAAAAATCTACGTTGCAATTGCGCTGTTATTCGCTACTTCATTGGTAGCTTATGCTCAGGGCGGTGGTGAAATCAAAGGGAAGCTGATCGACAAAACAACGCGTGAGGGAATTCCTTTCGCTGTCGTTACATGCTCAAAAGGAGGGGTGAATGCAGGAGGTGCCACGACTGACCTCGATGGTAACTTCACAATTAAACCACTCTCTGCCGGTACTTATTCAGTGAAAGCTCAGTACACCGGCTATCAAACTACAGAAATGCAAGGCATTACTGTGGCGGAATTGAAAACCGCATACATCACAGTTGAGATGACCACAACAAGTGTTCAGCTCGGCGACGTGGTTATTGTGAGTTACAAAGAACCGCTCATCGACCCGGATACTAAATCGGGTGGAACAGTAACACGTGAGGAATTCCTCGCGATGCCTTCTAAAAACCTTAACTCAGTGGCTGCAACCACTGCAGGTGTTTACCAGTCTGACGAAGGTGAAGGACTCAGCGTTCGCGGTTCTCGCGATGCAGGTACTGCATACTTCATCGATGGTCAACGCGTTATCGGTTCAACAGGACTACCGCAGCAGTCCATTGAACAGGTGAGCGTGATCACTGGCGGTGTACCTGCACAGTTCGGTGACGCAACGGGTGGTGTTGTAAACATCACAACTCGCGGACCGCAGAGCCAGTATTTCGGAGGTGTCGAACTTATCACTTCAGAAGTTCTTGATGACTATGGTTACAACTTCGTTGGTTTCAGCGTTGGTGGTCCACTCGTTATGAAGCGTGACTCCGTGAACGGCGATAAAGCTATTCTCGGTTTCATCCTTTCCGGCGAAGGTGTTCTTGAAAAAGATCCTGATCCATCAGCAATCGGAACTTACAAAGTGAAAGATGATGTTCTTGCTGAACTCGAAGCTAATCCGCTTCGCCCTGCTCCAAACGGTTCAGGTTTCGTTCGTAACGCAGAGTTCATCACAATGGACGATCTCGAACCAATCAAAGCGCGTCAGAACGTAGCAACGAAAGCACTCCGTCTGAATGCGAAAATCGACTTTAAACCTACTGACAACCTGAACATCACTTTCGGTGGTTCAGTAGACTTCGGTTCACAGCACAACTACATTTATGAGTATGCGCTTTTGAACCCGGTTAACAACCCGCAACAAATCACAAACACTTGGCGCGTTTACACCCGTATCACACAGCGTTTCGGCGCTCAGGGTGCTGATGCTCAGAAGTCATCTTCGAACATCAAGAATGCGTTCTATACTTTGCAGGTAGGTTATACTTCTTATAAGAGAACAACTCAGGATGATACTCACAAAGACCGTCATTTCGATTACGGTTATGTTGGTACATTCCGTCAGTTGAAAACCCGCGTATTCGCACCGGGCAACATTGATTACTACGGCGATACTTTGTTCGGTTACGTTCAGGCAGCTTATTCGGATTCTGCAATTCAGTTCTCTCCTTATTATATGGATGAAAACGGAAACATGGTTTCTCCGAACCCATTGATGTCGAACTACACTTCATTCGTATTCGGAAACCTTGGAACGTATTCAAATCCGGATGGAATTGATAACACAGGTGATGAGTATTACTCAATGTCCGGAAACCAGGACGTGGTTCTTGCTAACCTCGGTCTTCCAAACGGTTACCGTCCTACAGACGTTTATTCATTGTGGTACAACACAGGTCGTCAGTACGGTGGTTATGAAATCATTGATCAAACGCAGTTCCGTGTGTTCACCAGCTTCTCTGCTGATATTAAGAACCACGCAATTCAGGTTGGTTTCGAATTCGAACAGCGTACAGAGCGTGCATATAACCTCTCTTCACTCGGACTTTGGACTCGTATGCGTCAATTGGCTAACTACCATTTGACACAGCTTGATCTTGCTAATCCGATTCTGGTTGATTACGGTACTTACGATGCTTTCCTTTTCGATCGTTATTATGATGGCGGACAACAGCGTTGGTTCGACGTTCAAATGCGTGAAAAACTCGGTCTTGCTGCAAACAGCACTGATTGGATCGACGTAGATGCATACTCTCCGGATTTCTATACACTGGACATGTTCAGTGCTGATGACTTGTTGTTGGATGGAAATAACATCGTAAGCTATTACGGTTACGATCACATGGGTAACCGTGTTAAAGCAAGTGACGAAGCTTCTTTCGATGATTTCTTTACTACAAAAGACGACAACGGTAACTTCACTCGTTCTATTCCTGCATTCCGCCCGATTTACATGGCAGGATATATTCAGGATAAGTTCGACTTCAAAGATCTGAAGTTCAACGTGGGTCTTCGTATCGACCGTTTCGATGCAAACCAGAAAGTTCTGAAAGACCGCTTCCTGTTCTATGAAGCAAAGACTGTTGCTGAAGCAGACAACTTCTCACATCCTACAAACATGGGTGATGACTATGTTGTTTACGTGAACGATGCGAACAACCCGACTGCAGTTGCAGGTTATCGTAATGATAACGTTTGGTATGATGCAAACGGTAACGAAATCTCTGACCCGATGTCAATCGCTCAGCTTTCTACAACCGGTCGTATCACTCCTTACTTGGTTAACCCATCTGAAACACAAGTAACATCTAAAGCGTTCAAAGATTACGATCCTCAGTTGATCTTCATGCCGCGTATCGCGTTTGCATTCCCGATCTCTGAAGAAGCTAACTTCTTCGCACACTATGATGTATTGACACAGCGTCCGACAAGCGGTTACCGTTTGGATCCTTTGCAGTACTACTACATCCAAAACCGTGTTGGTCTCTTCAACAACAACCCGGATTTGAAACCGCAGCAAACTACAGACTACGAAATCGGATTTACTCAGACGCTTACTGCACGTAAGAACTCTGCAATCACGCTTTCTGCATTCTACCGTGAAATGCGTAACATGATTCAGGTTGTATCTGTAAACTACGCTTACCCGGTAAACTACCTCACTTATGGCAATATCGACTTCGGTACTGTTAAAGGTTTCACAGTTGCTTATGACTTGCGTCGTACTGGTGGTGTTCAATTGACAGCATCTTATACATTGCAATTTGCTGACGGAACAGGTTCAGGTGCTACTGAAGCTTCTTCACTCGTGAGCAATGGTCAGCCAAACCTTCGTACTACTGTTCCTTTGGACTTCGACCAGCGCCACGCTATCGTTTGTAACATCGACTACCGTTTCGGTTCAGGTTCAAACTATACAGGTCCTGTTTGGACTCGCAAGAATGGTAAAGAAGTTCGCGTATTTGATAACGTTGGTGCTAACGCAGTTATCCGCGCAGGTTCAGGTACTCCTTACACACAGCAGTCTAACCCGACTCCTGAAGCTCAGTTTGGTGTAGCTAGCCGTCCAACTCTTGATGGATCAGTAAACGGATCACGTTTGCCTTGGCAGGTTCGTATGGATCTTCGCGTTGACAAGAACATTGATTTGTCATGGGGATCAGGCGAGAACAAGAAAGCTGCAAACCTCAACATCTATCTTCAGGTTCTTAACGTGTTGAACACGAAAAACGTTCTTGGTGTTTACCGTTATACCGGAAATGCTAATGACGATGGTTACCTGTATGCTGCGCAAACACAATCTTTGATTGCAGCGATGAACAGCGAACAGTCTTTCCGTGACCTTTATACTGTTAAAGTAAATAATCCATCGAACTACAGCATCCCTCGCCGTATTCGTCTGGGTGTAATGCTCGACTTTTAATCTTAACGCGTGATTTCCAAATACACGAAACAAGGAAGTAGAAACATTAAAATGGAAGTAACAATGAAAATCAAGCGTCAAATAATTCTCTCAGCTGCTGCGATTCTGGCTTTAGCGTTTCAACTTGATGCGCGAGAGAATGTACCGAATGGTGAACGTCGTGACGGCGGTTTCCGTGCCTATGATCCTGGCCAGGAAGTTGCTGCATCATGTACACCTGCAACTGCAAAAACAGATTTGGATATCAACAACGTGCGCACTACCATCATGACCGGTGGTGACATGTGGTGGGATCTCGTTAGTGCTAGATACGAAATTCCAAAAGGTGGCCGTGCGCATTCAATTTTCGCCGGTGCTCTTTGGATTGGCGGTTTAGATGCGGGTGGTCAGTTGAAAGTTGCTGCGATGACGTATCGTCAGACCGGTAACGATTTCTGGCCGGGTCCTCTGGATACAACTACTGTCTCTATCGAAGGAACAACTTGTACCGCATTCGACCGTCACTGGAAGATTACACGTAAAGAAGTTGATGATTTCGTAACGAACCAGACTGTTCCGATCCCGGGATATTCTGTTCCACTCGTGATTCAGAACTGGCCTGGTAACGGTGATGCGTCACTCGGACAAGGTCATTATCTAGCTCCGTTTGTGGACGTTGATGGTGATGGATTCTACAACTATCAGGCAGGTGATTACCCTGGCTATGATGTTGATGGAACTCTCGGATGTACACGCTTCCAGCTTTTCGGTGACCAAACACTTTGGTGGGTTTTCAACGATAAAGGAAACATTCACTCCGAGTCAGGTGCTGCGGCAATCGGTCTTGAAATCCATGCTCAGGCATTCGGATTCTCAACAAACGATGAGATCAACAACATGACCTTCTATTCTTACAAGATCATCAACCGTTCTACTGTTGCGATGAACAATACTTACTTCGGACAGTGGACAGATGCTGACCTTGGTGAATATCAGGATGACTATGTTGGTTGCGACGTTGCTCGCGGTTTGGGTTACACTTACAACGGTGACCAAAACGACGGATCAAGCGCTCAGCCTGCTGCCGGAACTTACGGTGCTAATCCACCGGCAATCGGTATGGACTTCTTCGAAGGACCAATCGCTGATCCGGCTGACGGAATTGATAATGACCGTGACGGACAAGTTGACGAGCTCAATGAGCAGATCATCATGTCGAAGTTTGTTTATTATGACAACGACTTCTCGGTTCGTGGTAACCCTGAAAACGGAACTCACTTCTACAACTACCTTTCAGGATTCTGGAAAGACGGTTCTCCATTGACATATGGTGGTAACGCTTACGGCGGAAGCACAGTATGTGACTTCATGTTCCCTGGTGATACAGATCCTACAGGTTGGGGTACGAATTTCGTACCGCAGACACCTTGGGATGAAGTAAGTGCAGGTAACACACCTAACGACCGTCGTATGTTGCAGTCTGCAGGACCATTCACTTTGCAGCCTGGTGCAGTTAACTACATTACTGTAGGTGCTGTTTGGGCTCGTGCTTCAAGCGGTGGCCCTACAGCTTCAGTAGAATTGATGCGCACAACAGATGATAAAGCTCAGCGCTTGTTCGACAACTGTTTCCGTACTCTTGATGGTCCAACTGCTCCGGATCTTACTCTTCAGGAGTTGAATCAGGAGATCGTTATTTACATGACGAACAAGGAAGGTTCTAACAACTACCTCGAGCGTTATCAGGCTTACGATCCGGGAATCGTTTATACATCACTCGATCCGGCTTTGGCTAACATCGACACTACTTATAACTTCGAAGGTTATCAGGTATTCCAGTTGAAAGATGCTACTGTAACAACAGCAGATCTTTACAACCCTGACAAAGCTCGTCTTGTTGCGCAGTGCGATATTCAGAACGGCGTTGCTCAGTTGGTAAACCGTGAGTTCGATCAGTCTCTGGGTGCTGATGTTCCGCAGGACATGACAATTGAAGCAGGTGACGACGGATTGGTGCATTCATTCTCCATCAAGACGGATGCATTCGCTTCAGGTAATACAACGCTTATCAACCATAAGACGTATTACTTCATGGTGCTTGCATATGCACACAACAACTATATTTCTTATAACGATGTTTCTTTCGACCCGTTAAACCCGTTGACTCCTTCTAACATCGGTCAGAAGAAGCCATACCTTGCCGGTCGTAAAAACGTTAAAGTTTACTCTGCAATTCCGCACATCACTTCACCTGAAGCAGGTGGAACTGCTCAGCAGTCTTCTTACGGAAGCGGTCCTAAATTGACCCGTATTGAAGGTAGCGGTAACGGAGCGAACATTCTGGAACTTACAGAAGCTTCAGTAAACGGAATCCTCAGTGCTCAAACGGTTAACAACGGTGGTACATCACGTCTTGATGCTATTCAGTATGAAGGTGGAGCTGGTCCGGTAAACATTAAGGTTATCGACCCATTGAACGTACCGCAAGGTTATTTCACAATTCAAATGATTGACAACCCTGCAACGGGTTACATTGCGAAGGACACTGCTAAATGGGTGTTGAAAGAAGTTGATGCTGCCGGAAATATGCTGCGTAGTTGGGCTTCTGACACCAGCATCAATTTCCAGAGCACTTATGCCAACGAACAAATCATTCCTGAAATCGGAATGTCTGTAACTTGGGCACAGGTTCAAACACCTGGATTCAATGCGAACCCTGATCGTAACGGTTTCCTTTCTTCTTCATTGACATTCGCTGATCCGACAAAAGATTGGTTGTCAGGAATTGTTGACGATGACAGTCAGAGCGAAAACAACTGGGTACGTTCAGGAACTACTCAAGGTACAGGTGTTTGTGTTGCGGATTTCAACGACCGTTACCAGTCCAGCCAGCCAATTGATGCTGATGGTATTTACGAAAAAGTAGTAGATGGTATCTGGGCTCCTTACCGTTTGGGTTCTTATAACCCGACAACTTCACAAACTACAATTTGTTATCCGGCTGGTCCGGCTTGGAGCCCTGCGCCATTCGCATCAACTTCATTGAACAAATTCGACCAGCTTCCGAACGTAGACGTGGTTCTTACAAACGATCGTTCGAAGTGGACACGTGTTCCGGTTATCGAAGTTGGACCGAACCCTTCACAGAACCAAGGTGCTCGCGAGTGTTTCCACCTGCGTGCAGCAGCTTCTGTAGATAAATATGGTCGTCCCGGTGACGGTATCGTAAGCAGTGATCCTAATGATGCGGATTTCATTGCATCACGCGGAATGAGTTGGTTCCCTGGATACGCTATCAACCTCGAAACAGGTGAGCGTTTGAACATGGCGTTCGGAGAAAACTCTGCATTGTCATCGGATAACGGACGTGATATGCTTTGGAACCCGACATCAACTGTGCAAACAGAACTTCCATTCGGATATGATCTCGTTTGGGGCGGTATGCATTACGTTTACGTGTTCGGCCACAATGGTAACGCACGTTTTACAACAGGGCCATTGGTCAATGAACTTACTGACGTTCCTGCATATGATTGCGGTCAAATGATTCAGAAAGTTCTTGCTTCCGATTCATCTGCAAATGCTGAATTGAGAGCGGTTTGGTCTGATGCACATTGGGTGTCAATTCCTATGCTTGACGAAGAGTTCGCAACTTGGAACTACGGTAACAATTACCAGGGTTCACAAGTAATTCCTTCAGATGTGAAAGTTCGTTTGCGTGTGGCTAAACCATACCGTCGTTTCTTTACCGGAATTACAGGAACCAACACACTTACTGCAAATGACAGTGCTGCTGCTCCGGTGAACATGAACAACCCGATGTATTCATTCAATACATTCGATCTGAACGTTGTGACAGATGATAATGAGTCTGCACTCAATGCGCTGGATCTGATTAATGTTGTTCCGAATCCGTACTATGCATATTCAGGATATGAAGTGAATCAGTTCGATAACCGAGTGAAGTTCACGAACCTTCCTGAGAAATGTGAAATTCAGATCTACACAGTGAGCGGTACGCTTATCCGTAAGTTCACAAAAGACTCACCACAAACTTATCTTGACTGGGATTTGAAAAACCAGGCAGGCATTCCGGTTGCGAGTGGATTGTATATCATCCACGTGAATGTTGAAGGTGTGGGAGAGAAGATCCTGAAATGGTTCGGTGTTATGCGTCCGATTGACCTTGACACATATTAATCATAACGGATCGCATAAAATTCAAGTTATTCAAGTACAGAAAGCACGAGACTATGAAAACAACGAATAAAGTTCTTACAGGTGTCCTGACAGCCGGAATGCTTTTCGCCGGAACATCCTCTGCAATTGCCGGTAACGGTGATCGTGCAGGACAGGCAGGAGCAACAGAACTTCTGATCAATCCAATGGCGCGCAGCAGCGGATGGGGCGGAGCTAACTCTGCTTCAGTTAGCGGACTGGATGCGTTCTATATGAACATTGCAGGTACTGCACACACAAAACGTACAGAGCTCATGTTCTGTCGTACAAATTGGCTGAGCGGTACTGACATTGCGATTAACTCTTTCGGATTTACGCAACGTGTTGGTGAAACCGGTGCAATCGGATTGGGAGTAATGTCAATGGACTTCGGCGAAATCCAGATCACAACAGTTGATTTGCCGGAAGGCGGAGTTGGTACATTCCATCCAACATATACGAACATCGGCTTGTCGTATGCGAAAGGATTCTCTGAAAATATTTACGGCGGTATCGTTGTGAAAGCGATTTCAGAATCTATTGCAGACGTTGCGGCTCGCGGAGTTTGTGTGGATGCGGGTATTCAGTATGTAACCGGTAAATGGGAGCAAATTCACTTCGGAATTTCACTTCGTAACGTTGGACCGCGTATGCGTTTCTCCGGTGACGGTTTGTCGTTCCGCGGTACTTCACCAACAGGTGCTTACGCGATGATATTGGAACAGCGCACAGCTGATTTCGATATGCCAACGCTTTTGAATATCGGCGGTTCGTACGACATCTACTTCAAGAAAGACAGCACGTCAATGAAAAATCACCGCGTTACACTTGCAGGTACATTCACTTCGAATTCATTCTCAAAAGATGAATTCCGTGGAGGTGTTGAGTACGCTTGGCGCAACATGTTGATGCTTCGCGCAGGTTATGTTTACGAAGAAGGTATCACTTCAGTTGACACGCGTACAACTGCATTTACCGGAATCAATGGCGGTGTAACCGTTGAATTGCCTTTCGGTAAGCGCGGATCTTCTTTCGCGGTTGATTATTCATACCGTCACACAAATCCGTTCAATGGTTGCCATACATTCGGCGCTCGTTTGAACCTCTGATTCTTCAGAATTCGCGGATTTTTATTACATTTGATTCAATGAGGAGAGTCCCGCTTATGCGGGATTCTCTTTCTGTTTTAAGTCAACTACTCAATTATTAACTATGTCACAGTTTGTATATTTTACAGAAGAAGGCCTTCAGAAGTTAAAAGACGAACTTCACTTTCTTAAAACGAAAGAAAGACCCTCAATTTCGAAGCAAATTGCTGAGGCTAGGGATAAGGGCGATTTGTCCGAGAACGCCGAATATGATGCTGCAAAAGAAGCGCAGGGGCTATTGGAATTAAAGATTTCGAAGTTGGAAGAGACTCTGCAGAACGCCCGTATTGTTGACGAATCACAACTTGATACTTCAAAGGTTTTGATCCTGTGCAAAGTCACGATTAAAAACGTGAAGAACAATCAGAAGCAGACTTACACGCTCGTTCCGGAGAATGAAGCCGACCTTAAGTCAGGAAAAATTTCAGTGAACTCTCCCATTGCCAAAGGTTTGCTGGGCAAGAAAAAGGGTGAAAAAGCTGATGTTACAGTTCCGAACGGTACAATGACATTTGAAATCGTAGACATCTCGCGTTAATGGCAAGTATTTTTTCGAAAATAGTAACAGGTGAAATTCCTTGTTACAAGATTGCCGAAACTGAAAACTGTCTGGCGTTTCTGGATGTTTTTCCTTTGGTACATGGTCACGTTCTTGTGATTCCAAAGAAGGAAGTGGATTACATCTTCGATTTGGAAGCGGAATTGTTTTCAGAATTACAATTGTTTTCACGCGACGTCGCGAAAGCAGTAAAATCGGTTGTAGAATGCCGTAGAATCGGTGTTGCGGTTATCGGATTGGAAGTGCCGCATGCGCACATTCATCTGGTTCCGATGAACACGATTGGTGATATCAACTTCTCAAGAGAAAAACTGAAGCCTGCACAAGCAGAACTGGAGTCAATGTCCGGCAACATCCGCGCGGCCTACGACAAGATGTTCTCCGCTTAATTACTTTTTCTTTTTCTCCGTTGTAGCGCGCTCAGGATTCTTACTGATGAACGCATCCCATCCGCTGTATTTTGCAGAAGATTGTCCGGCCGGTCCGCTTTGAAAATGGTGACAAACTGCTGCAGCAAGACCGTCTGTCGCATCAAGCAATTTCGGCAACTCCTTTATCGACAACAGTTGTTGCAGCATCTTGGCGACTTGTTCCTTGGACGCGTTACCATTTCCGGTAATTGACATTTTAATTTTCTTCGGACTGTATTCGAAAATCGGAATGTCTCTGTACAATGCAGCAGCAATGGAAACACCTTGTGCACGACCGAGTTTGAGCATGGATTGGACATTCTTTCCGAAGAAAGGAGCTTCAATTGAAAATTCATCAGGCATATGCTTTGCAGCAAGCGCTGTCGTTTCTTCAAAAATTTTTTTCAGTTTCAAAGCCTGATTTTCGAGTTTCTCCATCCGCACAACGCCAAGATCAACAAGTTCCATTTTGTTTCCTCTCACCAATATAACTCCGAATCCCATTACAGTTGTGCCGGGATCCACACCAAGTATGATTTTCTCTTTCTGCATTCAATAGTTGTAGCTATACACTGCGCATTATGCTATTTTTACCGTAATGCTTACATCACGGCAAAAGAACATCGCGCTGATAGTTTTAAAGGTAGCAATAGTTTGTTTTGCTGTGTACAGTGTCGGTAATTCCGCACATACGTTCTTCGTTACGAAAGCCGGATTTGATTTGCTGATTCAAGCACTGTCAGCGAACAAAATGTTGTTGATTGTTGTTGTTCTGCTCATGCCGCTGAACTGGCTCGCAGAGGCGCAGAAATGGAGAATCATTGCAGGAAGATCAGAGAAAATCACATTAGGAAAATCACTATCAGGTGTACTAGCCGGTTTGGCTACGGGCGCAGCAACTCCGAATCGTTCCGGAGAATTTGCCGGAAGAATTCTGGCATTAAAACAAACTGATTTCAAAGACGGAATCGTGCTGACATTTTTCAGTTCCGCGGTTCAGGTAATGGTAACCGTGTTGGCGGGAGCAGCAGGAATATTGTATTTCAGGAATCACTCATTGCTAACGAATCACACGCAACATTTTGCAGTAATGATCGGCGTTTGCGTTGTACTTTTTCTTGCCGCGTTTCTTTTTTTTAAATCAAAAAAGGCACAAGATAAATTGCGGGTATTAAAGCAAATAGATCGCACGTTACTGCTGGAAGCAGGGCTGTGGTCTTCACTACGCTATTGTATTTATACTATTCAGTTTTATCTTCTGCTTCGTGTTGCCGGCGTTCCTTGCTCGTCGACATCACTTCTCGCTGCAATTGCAGTGAATTATCTGGTGATTACGATCATTCCTACATTCATGATTTCTGAAGTATTCGTTCGCGGTTCTGTTGCGGCGGGAGTAATTGGAGTTCTGTGCGGTAATGGAGAAACAGCGGCCATGTGTGCATTGCTTTTATGGTTACTCAATGTAGGCGTACCTGCAATTGCAGGAGTTGTTACAGTAGTACGAATGCGAATCAATCAATCATTGTGATGGAAGGCGGAAGTTGGATATTGCTCGCGGTTTCGGTAGTGTACACCATGCTTCTTATAGCGGCGCTGTACGGTTATTTTAGAAAATCGCCTTCGGGGAACGCGATAGATGTTGAATTGAAAACAGCTGTAGTTGTTGCTGCGCGCAATGAAGCGGAGAACGTATCTGCTTTATTGAAATCGTTAAGCGAACAACCGCATAAACCGGATGAAATTATTTTTTGCGACGATCATTCTGAAGACAGTACTGCAACTGTGATTACAGATACGGCAAAGTTGTTATCCTTGAGTGTTCGTGTCGTTAATTCAGACGGAATAGGAAAGAAGCATGCATTGACACGCGGTATTGCCATGAGCAGTGCGGATATCATTCTTGTAACAGATGCAGATTGCATGGTACCTGCGAATTGGATTCAGACGCATGTAAAAGCTTACACTGATCTGCATATAATTTACGTTGCAGGCATGGTTGATGCGATTAAGTCCGACGGAATTTCCGCTGTTGCTGCCATTGAGAACATTTTTCTTCAGATTGCTTCGACGGGCTTCGGTAAGTTGGGAGTTCCATTCCTCAGCAATGGAGCGAACATGAGTTTCAGGAAATCCTGGTTTGAAAGTTCGGGTGGATTTCATGGCGATGAATTGGCATCCGGAGACGATGTTGGTTTGCTGATGCGCGCCGCGGCTCAGCCTGGTTCTATTGCGTGGTTATCCGGAACATCAGTAGTCCGAACAACGGCAGCACGCACATTCGGAGATCAAGTTACCCAACGATCCCGCTGGCTTTCGAAGTTGGTGAGAATGCAAGGTCCTATCGCATGGCTGGCAGGTTCTGCATTGCTGGCTGTGCAGATGATTGTTCCATGGTTTATCATTCGTTTAGTGGTGTTCGGCGAAACAGAAACAGCATTGAGCTTAGCGCTGATTCTGAAATCCTTCATTGAGCTTTTGTTATTATCTTTAGCGGTTCCGTTTTTTAAACGGCCCGTTCTATTGCTGTTTTATCCGCTTGCTATGATTGTGTATCCTGCAATTGCAGTTACCTCATTTATCAAAGCATTAAGCGGAAAAACGAAATGGAAGGGGCGCACATTAAGAAACGGCGTTCACGAATGAAAGAGAAACCGGAAAAATCATTTTCATTGGCTTCGTTTGCCTGGCAGCGATTGAAGCGCAACCGTCTTTCCATGTTCGGTATCGGCATTATTGCTATAATGATGTTGATTTCAATACTCGGTTATCTCATCACTCCCGATTCCAGTCCTGATGCCGCAACACACATTGAAGAAATCAGTATTCGCAAGCCGGGATTTTCATGTCAGCTGATTAAACTCCGCAAGAACATTCCGTCTACGGATCAGAATTTCATTTCGACCATGTTGTTCGGTCAACCGAATGAATATGAATATCACGCGATCAAGAAGTATTGGTTCAAAGGTAATGACATCTATTGGGAAGAATACCAGGAAGGTGAAATCGGTCGTGTTTGGCGTTATAATCTGGCGGATGCGATTTATGCAATCAATCCGGCATTTCAGATCAGTAATGATTCAGTAGGCGGCACCATAGATTTTTATGCTTACGGTGACGCGCGAAAAATTCACAAGACAGTTTCAGAACTTCAGAATGAAGTTACGGCCAATATTTATAACAAGTCATTTGTATTGGGCACTGATCATTTTGGTCGTGATTTGCTCAGCCGCTTGATGATCGGTTCACGTATTTCGCTTTTTGTTGGATTCATCTCTGTTGTGATTTCCATTTTCATCGGAATACTCATGGGCGCTTTAGCCGGATTCTTCCGCGGTTGGGTTGATGATTTAATCATGTGGGTTATCAATGTGGTATGGTCGATTCCGACATTGTTGCTGGTGATAGCAATTACTTTGGTATTGGGACGCGGCATCTTCCCGATTTTCGTTGCAGTCGGATTAACGATGTGGGTGGAGACGGCGCGAGTGGTTCGCGGACAGATTCTCAGTGTTCGTGAGAAAGAATTTGTTGAAGCAGGTCGTGCATTGGGTTTTACAAATCTTCGCCTCATCTTACGTCACATTCTACCGAATGTGATGGGACCTGTGATTGTAATTTCTGCGAACAACTTCGCATCTGCTATTCTGATTGAGGCAGGTTTGAGTTATCTCGGAATTGGTGTTACGCGACCAACGCCATCGTGGGGAATGATGATCAGCGAATACAAAGGTTACATTCTAACAGGTGACGCTTATCTCGCGGTACTGCCGGGAATTGCGATTATGCTGGTTGTATTAGCTTTTATGTTGCTCGGCAATGGTTTGCGTGATGCTATTGACACGAAGATGGCTGAAGATAATATCATGACGTAAGGATTGCGGCCGGCGGTCAATTGCAAGAGTATTCTGCCTTCTGATTTTGTGAACAATCGTTGAATTCCCGTCAGTATTTTTCTATTTTTACAACACACACAACAATACACACATTTTATGCATATAGCTATTGCCGGGAATATCGGCTCCGGTAAAACGACGCTGACCACTTTACTTTCCAAGCATTATGGTTGGCAGGCGCTTTACGAGGATGCAGATGAGAACCCTTATCTCAGCGATTTCTACGAAGACATGCAGCGTTGGTCTTTCAACCTGCAGATCTACTTTCTGAACAGTCGTTTTGCGCAAGTTCAGGAAATCAGAAACACCGGCAAGAATGTGATTCAGGACAGAACCATTTATGAGGACGCGCACATCTTTGCGCCGAATCTTCATGCAATGGGATTGATGACAACACGTGATTTCGAAAATTACTTTTCTCTTTTTCGTTTGATGGATTCTTTGGTGAAAGCACCGGATCTGATCATCTATCTGCGTGCTTCTGTGCCTGTACTAGTTTCTCAGATTCAGAAACGCGGACGCGATTATGAAAACGCAATTCGCATTGATTATCTCAAGCGTTTGAATGAGCGTTACGAAGCATGGATTTCCACTTATGATTCAGGAAAGCTTCTGATCATTGATGTGGATGAAAATAAATTCCACGAGAATGCAGAGCATCTTGGAGAAATCATCAATAAGATTGATGCGCAGATAAATGGGTTGTTTTAAATGACGGAGAGTCTTGAACGATTCGATTCGGATTATTACTTCAAAATTTAATTTGCCCAAAGCATTCGTTGTTTACAGCTATTTTATTTTTCTTCCAGTTGTAATTTATCCTCTGGTTCTCTTTGGATTGATTTTCATTTTCGATCATCCAAGTTCCGTGGCATTGTCTGATTGGTTTATTGCTGCTGCATTTTTCATTTATCCTTTGGGGTTATATTGGATCTTCAAAGCGAATTTGATACTCTTCAGGAAAGTCAGGATTGTTTCTTATCTGCTTCCTGTCATTACGAATTTCCTGTTCATTGCCGGTATATCCCGTATAGGTGGATAAATAAAAAATCCCGCCTTGAAATAAAGCGGGATTTTGTTTACTCGTTGAAAGAAGTGTTAGTGATGGCTCGCGCACTTGTCACCACAACTCTTCGCACATTCTTCTTTGGTTTTGCAACCGTGTGTGCAACCTTCCATGCAAGATGAATTTTTATCATCGTGTTTGCACGCAGCTGAATCAGTTTTCCCTGCGCAGCAACCTTTGTCGTTCATTCCGGCGTGTGATACACACATTGCTTTCTGTTCAGGAGTGCATCCCACAGAATCGCAATAAGCAGCGCACTGTTCTTTGGTCATGTTCATGCACTTGCTCATATCGCATTTGCTCATGTCCATGTTTGCGCAACAAGCAGCTTTGTCTTTATCGCAGCTAACTGCAGCATTCGCATCAGAAGATCCGATACCGATGATATAAGGCGCAATTACCAGCGACACGATAGACATCAACTTAATGAGGATGTTCATAGAAGGGCCGGAAGTGTCTTTGAACGGATCGCCAACAGTGTCACCTGTAACTGACGCTTTGTGAGGTTCAGATTTCTTATAGAACATTTCTCCGTTGATCAGAACACCTTTCTCGAAAGATTTCTTTGCGTTGTCCCATGCACCACCGGCGTTCGACTGGAAAATACCCATCAACACGCCAGATACAGTAACACCGGCAAGAAGGCCACCTAATACTTCAGGCCCCATTGTGAATCCGACAATCACAGGAGTGATCAGAGCGATAGCACCCGGCATGATCATTTCACGGATAGAAGCTTTAGTTGAAATGGCAACGCATTTCTCGTATTCAGGTTTCGCTTTGTATTCCATGATTCCGGGAATCTCGCGGAACTGGCGACGAACTTCCTGAACCATGTCCATTGCAGCTTTACCAACGGCCTGGATACACAATGCAGAGAAGATGAATGGAATCATTCCACCCACGAACAATCCTGCGAGTACAGGGGCTTTGTAAATGTCGATTGCATCGATACCTGCGATACCTACGAATGCTGCGAAGAGAGCCAATGAAGTCAACGCAGCTGATGCGATTGCAAATCCTTTACCGGTTGCTGCTGTTGTGTTACCAACTGCATCGAGGTTGTCTGTACGCTCACGAACTTCAGGAGGAAGCTGACTCATTTCAGCAATACCACCGGCGTTATCTGCGATTGGTCCGAATGCGTCGATTGCCAACTGCATAGCTGTTGTAGCCATCATACCTGCTGCAGCGATTGCAACACCGTACAAACCTGCACAGTAATATGAAGCAACGATACCGCCGGCAAGAGTTAAAATCGGAATTACAGTTGATTTCA
>JBJOKQ010000040.1:0-19741 GCA_046046005.1 Bacteroidota bacterium
ATTGTTCGGTGAAACGCTCAACGTTCCTATTCCGCAGGCATCTGTTGATCCGTTGTTCACTGATGCGGCACTGACAGTTGCCGTTCCTCCGGATAATGTAGCGGTAACATTCTGCGCGATTGCGAGAGGACGAACTGTATCAGCAACAGTAACAATCGTAGTTCCGGTTCTGCTGTTACCGTTAACATCTGTTACAGTAAATGTTACAGTGTTTGCTCCGATATTGGCACACGAGAAACTATTAGGCGATACGTTCATTGACGCAATACCACATGCATCCGTTGAGCCATTGTTCACCATCGCAGGAATAATGCTTGCAGTGCCTGCTGCATTTAATTGCAATGTAATGTTCTGCGTATTTACAACCGGACGAACTGTATCTACTACTGTGACGATTGATGTACAAGTGGAAGAATTACCATTAACATCCGTAACTGTTAATATAACATTATTGGCCCCGATGTTTGCGCACGTGAATGTTGACTGTGATAATGTTCTTGATGCAATTCCGCAGGCATCGGAGGAGCCTCCGTCCAGTTGTATTGGTAATATGGTGGCTGAACCTGATGTGTTTAAATTAACGGTGATGTTTTGACAGACAGCTGCAGGAGGAAAAGTATCCAAGATGGTTAACTGCGCTACGCAAAATGAATTCAATCCAAAACAGTCTGTGACCCGAACCGGAATGAATCTTGTGCCAGCCGGGCAACTGAAGTTTTGATTAACGCTTCCTCCTGCCACCACGTCATACGTGCCATCGTTGTTCAGGTCATACGCCCGACTAGCGATACATGCGCAGTTGTCACTCGAACCTATACCTAAACTCAAAAGATCAATAGTGGCTGTACCTGAAGAGTTAACATAAGCAGTGATGTTGCTGCATACAGCTACCGGTGCGGTATTGTCGTAAACATTAATTTGAAATGAGCAGTCTGTGAAATTTCCGGAGCCGTCTGTTGCGCGGAATGTAACTGTGTTCATGCCACCCGGGAATGCTGAACCGGATGGCAATCCTGCAATTTGTGTTACTGTCAATCCGGAAGGACAATTGTCGGTAGCAGTAGGAGTGGTAAAGTTGACAACGGTTGTGCAGATTCCGGAATCGGCATTTACAGTTATAGTTCCCGGACAACTTGTAAATACCGGTGAAGTTACATCTGCATTTCCGATTCCTTGAATTGCGAAATTGTATGGATTTTCATTGCAATCAGAGTTAGCAATATTTACTGATGCACTTCGAAGTCCGGTAGATGACGGGTTAAACGTGACCTGCAATGTAGTAGTTCCTGATGCGGTAACTGTTGAAGAAGGCAGCACAGTTACGCTGAAATCACTTGCGTTTGTTCCGGTGATTGTTGCTGCAACAGCAGAGAGATTGGCATTTCCGGTATTCTGAATTGTATAAGTGCGAACAATTGTTCCTGTGCAGGCGAGAACACTTCCGAAATCAGTGTGATCTGATGTGCTTGGCGTCACGTCCCCATCCACAATAGAGAGAGCGTTGCCGGTAACATTCATTTCTGGCCCGACAGCGGTGAGATTAAATACACACAAACTCGCATTTCCGGATGCATCTGTAGCCTGAACGGTAATTGAGACTGTTGCTCCCAAACTTATACTTGATCCCGGAGCAGGTGATTGAGTGAGTGTTGGAACACCGCAATTGTCCGTAGCCGTTACTAAAAATGTATAGTTCGGAATCAATGCTGTGCATCCGGCGCCCACGAGGATCGTCTGTGCTGACGCACAGCTAGTAATTGAAGGGCGAATTGAATCCATGATCGTAACTATTCCGATACATGTTGAACTCAGCCCCTGGGCATCATAAACTGTTAGTGTGACGTTATTGGCACCAAGATTAGCGCATGATAAACTGGTCGGTGTTACGGACATGGAAACGATTCCATCATCGTCGGTAGAGCCGTTGTTGATCATAGCAGGTACAATATTGAAATTACCGGAGGCATTCAGATAACCGGTAATGCTTCTACAGTTAGCAACAGGAGGATCGTTTACTGCAGCTATGTTAATAGTCACAGTTGCTATAGGAGAGTCTCCATTTATATGGCCGTCATTAGCACGGAAAATAAATGAATCTGTACCATTGTAATTTGCTGGTGCCGCATAGTTTAATGATGGCGGCGTTCCTGTTAATGATCCAACTGCAGGGCCGCTTATAATAGAATAGGTGAGTGCATCTCCCTCTATGTCACTTCCTGTCAATGTAATTGACAAAGGACCCGCATCTTCCACTGTCGAATATGTCGCAGAGTTTGCAGAAGGAGGGTCATTCACATTTATCACAGTAATTGTAATGGTTGCAGGTGCAGAATTCTGACTTCCGTCGTTCACAATAAAGTCGAAGAAATCAACCCCGGCATAATTAGGTCCTGGATTATAGGTTACGTTTGGTCCTGACACAGATAATGTACCATGAGAAGGAGATGTAATAACCGTAAATGTTATTGGATCTCCGTTCGGATCTGTTCCGGTAAGAGTGATATAACCCGGAGAATCCTCAAGCACGTTAACCGATTGCGGGTTGGCCACCGGAGCCTGAGCACTTGAAAACGTGCTGAAAAGCAATATAAAAGACAAAGTCAGAAATGATCGCATTGTGTGTGTCATAGTCTGCTAAGTTATCCAACTTGCATGACCTCAGGACTGACTTGAATCAGGAATCATAATGATGTTCGTTAGTACCCAGGATCGATAATTCATCTGAGTCTTTTCGATTTTTATCGTCCGAAAATATTTTAGGGTTGAGACTCGCATGAAGGGGAATAATTCATTTATCTGAATTATAGGAATCGGTTAACTTTATCACTACGTGAATGTGGAATCGCGCGTGGAATGTCCCTATCTTTTAATGAGCACAACAAAATATTATTTCATTACTGGAACTTCCAGAGGAATCGGCAAGGCAATTGCGGAGCAATTACTGAAATCCGAAAATTGTTTCATTACCGGAATCGCCAGAACATGCACGATTACGCATTCAGGGTATTCACACATTACAATGGATTTGTCGGGCATTTCCGAAGTAAGCGATTTCCAATTCCCTGAAATTGATGCAGCAGCTGAAATTACTCTCATCAACAATTCCGGAACAACGGGTGCTGTTCACTATGCCGGACGAATGTCTTCTGATGAAATTGTAAAAGCGGTAAATGTAAACTTGTTGAGCGTTGCAGTGCTGATCAATAATTTTCTCAAAACATACGGCGGCAAAAATATTCCTCTTCGAATTCTCAATATCAGTTCGGGCGCAGCTAAAAATCCAATTGACGGATGGAGTATTTACTGTTCAACTAAAGCGGGACTGGATATGCTGTCACGAACAATCGCGGAAGAATTGAAAATTTCGAAGATGAATCATGTCAGAATATTCTCAATCGCTCCCGGAATAGTAGATACTGCGATGCAGAATGAAATTCGTCAGAGTAATGTCAGAGATTTCAGTCGCATTCAACAGTTTATCGAATACAAGAACACAGATCAGCTCGCATCACCTGAATTGACAGCCCGACTTTTATTGAGTATCTTAGAGTCCCCTGAAAAATATGAGGATACTGTATTTTCAGTTCGCGATTTAAAATAACAAACAGCACACCAATCAATTTTCCATCTGACCAATGAAACGGAAATTTACACTACTTACATCATTCACAATTCTGATCTTGAGCATCACTGCGAATTCGCAAGTGATTGAAGGCGGTTATCGTCCTTGCGGAACTGATCAGATGGTTGCAGCTTCACTTGCTGCAAATCCGCTTTTGAAAGCGCAATACGAAGAAGAGCAGCGTAAAGCTGAAGAAGCAGATCGTATCGCATTTCAACAGGGTTATCCGTTGCAGAACAACAGAAGCGCCGGCAATGTGAGCGCGCAGCAATCGCCACCGCAATACATCATTCCGATAGTGTTTCACATCATTCACGAATACGGTTCTGAGAATATTTCAGATGCACAAGTGCTCGATGCAATGCGTATTCTCAATCAGGATTACAGAAAGCTGAATGCAGACACATCTATCATTGTTCCGACTTTCCAGGGTATTGCGTCAGATGCACAAATTGAATTTCGTTTGGCACAATTAGATCCGAACGGAAATTGCACCAATGGAATTGATCGCATTTATTCTTCTGAAACAAATGTTGGTGACGACGGTTCTAAACTCAACTACTGGAATCGCGCACGATATCTGAATGTTTGGGTTGTAAAGGCGATCTCCAATGGCGCTGCAGGTTACGCTTATCTTCCAGGAACTGCTCCAACTGCTTCAGTAGACGGAATTATTATCCTCTCAACGTATGTGGGAAGTATTGGAACCGGCGGATCAAGCACATCACGTGCATTGACACATGAAATCGGACACTTCCTCAATCTTCAACACGTTTGGGGAAGCACAAACAGTCCGGGCGTTTCCTGCGGGAATGACGGTGTTAGTGATACTCCTGTAACTAAAGGTTGGACTTCATGTAATCTTACCACCAACGACGTTTGCTCGAACAACGTAGAGGAAAACGTGCAGAATTACATGGAGTATTCTTATTGCTCGCGCATGTTCTCTGCCGGTCAGCGTACCCGCATGCACAATGCGTTGCAAAGCGCAACCGGACAAAGAAGCTCACTTGTTACAACCACAACTGCCAATGCAACCGGCATTAACAATCCTCAGCCGTGTGCACCAATTGCAGATTTCACGCCAATCAGCGATCTGTATGTTTGTGAAGGAGGTACATTGACATTCACTGATGTTTCTTATAACGGTCAGCCAACATCTTACAATTGGAATTTCCAAGGTGGAACTCCAAGCACTTCCAGTGATTCTGTCCCAACTATTCAATACAACACAGCCGGAACATACAGCGTTTCATTGACAGTTGCGAATGCGCAAGGCAGCGATAATTTCTCACGTACAAATTACGTTCACGTATTGCCTGCAGCGGCACAATACAGTGGCAACTTCTATCAGGAAGGAATGGAGAACACCACTGTGTTCACTGCAGATTGGGATATTGATAATCCTCAAGGCAACGGTTGGATCAATGCAAACACTGCAGCTGCAACAGGAACACGAAGCTGCAGATTGGACAATACAAGTTCAATGGCAGGACAAACAGATGCGTTCATCAGCCCGTCAATAAATTTTGCCGCGATGATTAATCCGGTATTCACTTTCAAGGTTGCATTTGCACAACGCGCCGGTTCTGAAGCGGATCGTTTGCGCGTATATATGTCAACGGATTGCGGTGCGACTTGGTTGTTGCGCTATACAAAATCAGGCGCAACTCTTTCCACACGCTCTGCACTTACAAGTGCATTTGTTCCAACTGCAAACGAATGGAGAACGGAAACGGTTTCTCTTTCTTCCGCGCAGCTGAACGGAACAAACGTGCGCATCAAGTTTGAATTTGAAAGTGATGGCGGAAACGACATTTACATTGATGATATCAATATCCAGGGTGCGAATGGTGTTGTGGAAGCAGAAGACGGCATTTCAGCATTCAATGTTTTCCCGAATCCTGCTAACGACAATTCTACTGTAGAGTTCAGCATCAACGAATCTCAAAACATGAATGTTGACATTGTGGATCTCAACGGAAAAATTGTGCAATCAGTGCACTCCGGAAATCTTGCAGCAGGAATGCATCGCATGCCGATCAACGTTGCAGAGTTGAGTTCAGGAATGTACTTCGTACGTTTACAAAACGCAGAAGGAAATTACCTGATGCGCAAGTTGCTGGTTGAATAATTGAATTGCACTAAAACTAAAAACCGTCCTCAATTAAATGGGGACGGTTTTTTTGTTTGGGTTTTGAGGAATTATTTACTCTTAAATCCAACCAGAACGGAAACACAACCTGTTGCGGTACCGTTGCCACCTTCATTCGTTCCTGCAAAAACTTCAACTTTCATTTCTGTTGTTGTTTTCACTTTGAAATCCCAGAAGTCGGTGTTGTTGTGCGCCTTACTGTCGTAAAGCATTTTACCCGTCATGTCGCTCACAACGAATGTTACGTTCTCTAATGTTTCTTCGGAACAAATGAGAATGCGATAATCCTGTCCGGAATAAAATGTCAGAATGGATTCCATCTTTCCACCTTCTTTCAGAAGTGTTGTGTTCATCTGTCCGTTATGAATAAACGGACTGACTTTCGGAACACACTTTTTACGAACCCATGTTTTGCTGCATTGTGAAACAACGTCACTTGTTACAGCTAAAGAAAAAACGAGAGAGAGAAAAATCGCTTTTGTAGAAGTCTTCATAAACAGTCTCAGTGCTGCTGAAAATGATTCAGCGTTTTGCCAGGACTTGTTTATACGACATTAGGTTGATCAGAGTTTCAGTTCGTTGTTACAACGCTGTTGCGAATCTCTGTAATTTTATCAAGTATCTGCTTGAATTCCAGAGCGTTAAGACTCTTCGGTTTTTCAGGATTTTCTGCTTCAATCACAGAAATGCCTGATTCAGGATCTTTACTTTCAACGAGACTTCCATCTGACGATTTCGGTAGTTTATCGAAGATAACTTTAAGTTCCTTGAGCTGATTCGAAACAGCAACAACGTCGTTATGTTCCTGTTTGTCGAGCAACATAATTAACTTGTCGAGTGAAGAACGCTGTTCGACAATTCTTATTCGTATTTCATTGTTGTTGGTGCTTTCAGCAACGCGACAAGCGAGATACAAACCTTCAATCCAACCGCCGGCAATCATCAATGCAGACGCATGTCCCTGATCGTTATCCTGCAACATTGCATCACAGTCCCAATAGGAATCCGTTATAATTCCTAAAACGGAATCACGATTATTGATGTTGTTTTCAAGTCGCGATTGACGATCATCGCTGAACGCAGCTGTTACATGCAGTCCGTCTGCAAGCTTGCGCGTGCAATCCATGTACTTTACAACATCTGCATTCTGATTGAAAATTCCGGCAAAAGCAAGATCACTTCCGTAAATGCCCATGTTGAGCGCCATGCTTGCTGTGCTCGTGTATATTGTTGCATCAGAAGGATTACTCAACAATTCACGATTGTATTTCGCACCGGCTTGCTTGATCAATTCCGCGGTTTGAATCGGAGAAGGAATATAAATGAAAACGTTTTCTGCCGATACAACTTCATCTTTCAATGCGATTTCAGAAGAATCGGTAGTGGATTCATTGTTCTCAGTTGCAGGCGAACCGCAACCGAATGCAAGTAATGCAAACGCAAAAGGAATGAAGTGGACAGGGGCTTTCATTGGATCAAAGATACCAATTCAACGAAGCAGCGTAGTGTTCTGTTTCAATTTGAAAACGGAATTTGTCAACAAAACATCAATGAGCTTCCAGCCAGCTGCGACCGGTTCCCATTCCTACTTCAACCGGAACTTTAAGCGGTAATGCTTCACGCATGCATTTTTCAACTAAAGTTTTCACTTCTTCAATTTCATCTTTAGGAACGTCGAAAATTAATTCGTCATGCACTTGCAGCAACAATCGAGTTTTGAATCCGCCTTTTTTCAACGCATCAAACACACTGATCATCGCCAGTTTAATCATGTCGGCTGCTGATCCTTGTATCGGCGCGTTAATCGCGTTGCGCTCCGCAAATCCGCGCACTACCGCATTCGCCGAATTGATATCACGGAGATAACGCCTTCTTCCCATCAACGTTTCAACGTAACCTTTTTCACGCGCAGATTGCGTCATCGTGTCCATGTATTCACGAATGCTGCTGTATTCACGGAAATAATTTTCGATCAGCGTCTTCGCTTCCGTTCTTGAAATCTGAAGATTCTCTGCCAGACCGAATGCGCCTTGTCCGTAGATAATACCGAAGTTCACACTCTTCGCTTTGTAACGCATCTCTTTCGTTACTTCTGATTCCGCAACTCCATAAACACGCGCAGCTGTTGCTGTGTGAATGTCTTTGCCTTCATTGAAAGCAGCACACATTCCCGGATCTCCGCTGATACTTGCAACAATACGCAATTCAATTTGAGAGTAATCGGCACTGAGCAACACATGATTTTCATCGCGCGCAACAAACGCTTTTCGGATTTCTCTCCCGCGCTCTGTGCGTACAGGAATATTCTGAAGATTCGGATTGTCAGAACTCAATCTTCCCGTAGCAGCAACAACCTGATTGAATGAAGTGTGAATTCTTCCAGTTTGCGGATGAACCATTTCAGGCAACGTGTCTACATATGTGTTCTTGAGTTTCACCAATTCGCGATACTCCAGAATCTTCTCGATGATGGGATGCTTGCCTGTGAGTTTCTGCAACACATCTTCACCAGTTGCATACTGCCCGGTTTTCGTCTTCTTCGGTTTTTCTCCACCCACTTTCAGTACTTCGAAAAGTATATCGCCAACTTGTTTCGGTGAAGAAATATTGAAAGGAGTTCCTGCGAGTGATTGAATCTCCGAATCAAGAACTACGATTTCCTTTTCAAGTTCTGCAGAATAACGATGCAAGACTTCTTTGTCCAACGCAATCCCTTCCCGTTCCATCGCAGCCAGAACCGGCATCAACGGCATTTCAATATTCTCAAATACACCTTGCGCATTGTGTTCAGGCAAGCCGGGTGCGAATTTTTCTTTCAATTGAAACGTAATATCAGCATCTTCCGCAGCATATTCTGAAATTTTAGAAAGCGGAACATCGCGCATCGTTAATTGCGATTTGCCTTTTTTCCCGATGAGCGTTTCAATACTCACAGGAGAATATCCGAGATAGGTTTCCGCTAGCAGATCCATTCCGTGACGCATATCCGGATTGAGCAAGTAATGCGCAATCATGGTATCGAACATAGGTTCGCATACATTGATGTTGTAATTCTTCAAAACACTCAGATCATACTTAATGTTCTGTCCGATTTTCACAATCGTTGTGCTCTCGATAACCGACTTGAATTTATCTGCAATGCGTTGCGCTTCGTTTCTATCAGCAGAAACCGGAACATACCAGGCTTCTCCGGCTTTCCACGAAAATGAAAATCCAACTAACTCTGCGGTGATTGTATCAAGTCCTGTTGTTTCCGTATCGAAACAGATCTCTTTCTGCTTCAGCATTTCTTCAACTAACGCCGCAATCTTCGCATCATCATCTGCAATGTAATACGTGTGCGGAGTGTCTGCAATTGTTTTAAGTTGCGTTGAACTGTCTTCTTCGTTTTCTTCTGCAGCGATTGCTCCTGTATTGCCGAAGATGTCGATTTGTCCCGGTTTGGTTTTGCGTGACGCAGTTGCGGTATTGTCTGCAGCTTCTGCATTTTCATTTTCACCAAGAGGTTCTCCCAATACGGTCTGCGCGAGTCTGCGGAATTCAAGCTCTGTGAAAAGCGTTTTTGTTTTTTCGCGATCCACTTCACGGTAAACGTATTCATCCGTTTTAAACTCCATCGGAATTTCTGTGATGATTGTCGCGAGCTTCTTCGAGAACAATGCCTGTTCTTTATTCTGCTCAACTTTCTCTTTCAGTTTTCCTTTGAGTTGATCTGTGTTCGCAACAAGATTCTCCACCGAACCGAATTGCTGAATCAGCGTCGTTGCGGTTTTCTCTCCGACACCCGGAATTCCCGGAATGTTGTCAACGGAATCACCCATCAATCCGAGAATGTCAATTACCTGCTCGGGACGCTGTATGCCGTAGCGTTCGCACACTTCTTTCACGCCGAGTTTTTCCGGAGGACCGCCTTTGTAACCGGGTTTGTAAATGAAAATATTTTCTGAAACCAACTGGCCGTAATCTTTGTCGGGAGTCATCATGTACGTGATGAATCCTTCTTTCTCAGCTTGCTTTGCAATTGCACCGATGATATCATCAGCTTCCCATCCCGGATTTTTTATCACGGTGATGTTGAACGCCTCGAGTAATTGGAAAATATACGGTAGCGCTTTCTTGAGATCTTCCGGCATTTCTTCACGATTCGCTTTGTACTCGGTATATTCTTCGTGGCGATGTGTCGGATCTGCAGTATCGAAAACAACAGCAATGTGTGTTGGCTGTTCTTTTTTAAGAAGATCGAGTAACGTATTGGTAAATCCGAATATTGCAGATGTATTGAGCCCTTGAGAATTGATGCGCGGTGCGTTTGCGAAAGCAAAGTATGCGCGGTAAATCAGAGCGAAAGCGTCGAGGAGAAATAATTTTTTCATTGGCACGAATATACTTGAACCACGGGGAATAACGGTTGTTGCTGATGGAATTACCGTTGAGAGTAGTTTGAATTAGTTAAAACACCACGGAGACACGAAGAGATTTTTTTTGGGAAGTTACCACGGAGGCACAGAGTGTTTTCTGGCAAAACGATTCTTTGACTGAAATTTCATTTAAAACGCGCGTAAAGAAGGTTTTGCGAAAGATTATCCATTCGCAAACGTTTGTTACCGACTCTTTCAAGTTCAGGTGTTTAGATTTGCGACTTACGTACGAATCGATTTAATATTTGAATTTTGATGAAAGAGAATTTAACAGATGAAATTGTACAGTCTTTTTTTGAAGTGCACCGCACCATGGGGCCGGGTTTGAACGAGGCTATTTATCATGAATGTTTATTGAAAGAATTCAGGCGGCGCGATATTCCATTTGAATCGCAAAAGCGAGTTCAAGTCGCTTACAAGGGCGAAGTGCTGAGTCGGTTTTGCATACTGGATTTGGTGGTGGATTCAAGCGTAGTAGTGGAAGTGAAGGCTGTCGCTGAAATAGCACCGGTACACAGTGCGCAATTGTTGACATATCTTAAACTGGGCGGTTATCGAATCGGCTATCTCGTGAATTTTAATGTGCCGTTGATGAAACAAGGAATTAAGCGATACCGGAACGGATACGAGCCCTGAACCACAGAGGTCTTAATAACCACGGAGGCACGGAGGTTTTTCAGGGAGTTACCACGGAGGCACGGAGGTTTTTCAGGGAGTTACCGCGGAGGCACGGAGGTTTTTCAGGGAGTTACCACGGTGACACGGAGAGAGTTTTTTGGGGAATTACCAATGAGGCACGGAGGAGTGGTTTTTTATCTAAGTCGTGGTGGTCGCTTAGTTGAGTAACTGAGCGTACATATCTTTTCTTTTCTCCGTGTCTCCGTGGTTATTTAAAGTTTCTCTCCGTGCCTCCGTGGTAATTTCAAGATATCCACCGTGGTAAAACCAGACGACCCGAAGCATTTGATTGCAACGGGTCGTCGGCGGAAACTACTACTAAGGGAAACTCTTATCGGGTTCCGTTCGCAGAACTACTGTTGTTCTGTACGGCCCACTCATTATATTCTTCAATTACCGATTGCATCTCGGCGATTTCGTATTTCTTGTTATCAGCTTCAACGCGACTTACCAACTCTGTGTGATCAGCCATCATTTCAGCAACTGTTTTCTTGAACTTATTACCCTTGAGCTTTTCAGGTTCTTTCGCAGATCCTGCTGTGTTCTCGATGTAATAATCTTTCTCTACTTGAATCTCATCACCGTGGTAAACTTCAAATTGCCACTCGAAAAGATTGATTTTGCCAGCCGATACTAATTTAAGAAAAACCAGCTCTTTGTCCATGGTTCGAGTGAGAAATTTAACCTCTTCGTAACCATATTCTTTAATTTGATCCGGCTTGTAATTCTTGGTGGTTTCGCCCTGTTTCAGGGTTACTTTCGAAAACAACTGAAGCTCTTTCTTCGTGTTGTATTTGATATCTCCTTTTACGGTGTCGCCGCTATTCAGAATAACGTAACCCGATTTCCACACATATTCCGCTTTTACCGCTGAAAACGCGCCAAAAACGCAGAGCATTAGAAATAGAACTTGTTTTTTCATTGATTTTCGATGTGCAAACCAAAGAAAGGGCAAGAAAGGGGGAATTACAAGGGTGTGTCAATAACCCTTGCGAAATGTTGATAAAGTGTGAAAAGCCAAAAGCGAATCAGCCGCGGCTTTTCAATCGCAATTACGCGTTATCTACCAACGTACATGGTTCAAACAACCGCACCATCTCTCTCTGAACAACACGACACTCCAGGACGAAAGCGATTTGCATGAATGAATACATAAAGAGTCCCAGCAGAAAGGGCAATGCGGCGAACCCCGAATTTTTTGAAAACGAAAGTATTGCAATCAGTCCTCCACCAATAAGTGTGATCGACAAAAAGAAAATTACGAATATCATGACCAGCAAATGCAGGCGTAAGCGGAGTTCTATAGAACAATTATCGTTCACCGTATTCACTGTGCCGCGAATTACCGGCTTGAAACTGTTGTTGTACCAGGTGTGACGCACCATTTCGATGGAAGAATTGCCGTAATCTCCATTGTATGCACTGATCTTGATCTCGGGATAATACTTCGTTCGAAATGCATTGTCTGCTTTCAGCAAACAGTTAATTCGATTGTTGACCTCAGTAGGAGTGAGCTGAGTGGATATAGTGATTCTTAGAAAAGGAATCAGCGGAACCATACAACTACTTCGTCTTCTCGTTGTAAATCACATCCAGCACAACGCGACCGACTGCATCAAGAGTTGATTTCTCAATGATGTCCATATTGTCGATGTGGCGGTGATGAAACGGTCCGTAATCCTGTTCCGCCGGATCGTAATGCACAATGTCGATGCATGGAATAGAGGAGTAGCGACTGATGAAAAGATTGTCATCAACAGTTTGTCCGGTTACGGAGTTCACGAACATGTGACCGTAACCGAGTTGTGAAGCGGAACTCCACACTTTCTCTACAACACTTGCTGCGTAATACATGGATGTTCCTTCTCTCGGGAAAACCGCGCCGCGCGCTCCAACCATATCAAGAAGAATTCCGTATTTCACCGTGCGCACGTATTCTGAATTCACATTCTGCGCCCAATACTGAGAGCCGAGACACCAGGTTTCGTTTGCACCGCCGGGTTGTCCTTGATCTTCTGCATCTACAAAAAGAAAATCAATTCCGATGTTCGGATCGTTTTGCGCAACAACGCGTGCAATCTCCAACAACACACCAACACCGCTGCCTCCGTCGTTCGCGCCGTCAATAGGTTCGTTCACTCTTCCGGTATCGCGATCGGCCATCAGGCGCGTGTCCCAATGGGCAACGAGCAATACACGCTCTGTGCGTTCCGGTTTGTAAGCACCGGTGATGTTCTGCATTTCAACTTTTGTCCCGTTGAATAATGTTGCAGGAGATTTTTGCACGGTAACCGTCAATCCGAACGACTTCAGTTTATCCTGAATGTATTGCGCACACGCTGCATGTTCTTTAGATCCCGGAACACGCGGACCGAAATCAACTTGTGCTTTGATGTAAGCATAAGCAGAATCTGCATTGAAAGCAGGTGCTGCAACACGCGGTACAGGCGGAGTTTTCGGTGTTGTATCAACACCATCGTTGCCATTGTTGTTCGGCGAACATGAGAACATGAACACTGAAAAAGAAATCAGCATCATGTTCAGTAAAGAACGCGTACTGTTCACTGACTTAATTAAGCTTTGATTTCCCATCCTGTTCCTTCTTTACTGTCTTTGAGTACGATATTGAGTTTTGCCAATTCATCACGAACCAAATCAGAAGTTGCGAAATCTTTTTTCGCTCTCGCTTCCGCGCGCATTTTGATGATGAGTTGCATGAGTCCTTCAGTTGTGTCGCCTGCGCTTTCGCGGATATCATCTTTCAATCCGAGTACGTCAATCACGAAATCGTGCATGAGTTCGCGCAACAGGTTCAGATCACTTTCGGTAATACTTTCTTTCCCGTCGTTCACCGTATTGATGATGCGAACGGCTTCGAAAAGATTTGCAAGCAGAATTGATGTATTGAAATCATCATTCATGGCATCATAACATTTCTGCTGCAATGCTGAGATGTTACTTGTGGAAGTTGCGCCGGTTTTCAGTTTGCCGAGTACACGAATGGCTTCCATGAGTTTGCGGAAACCTTTCTCTGCAGCCTGCAATGCTTCATTCGAGAAATCGAGTGTGCTCGAGTAATGCGTTTGCAACATGAAGAAACGCACGGTCATTGGAGAGTATCCTTTCTCGAACAACGGATGTTTGCCGTCGAGTTTTGCCTGCGATGGTGTAGCACTCGGAGAATCTGCTGCGAGTTTCATGCCTGTAAACAATTCAACAGGAAGGAAAACGTTACCCAATGAGCGCGACATTTTCTGTCCGTTCAGCGTTAGCATGTTGGTGTGTACCCAATAGCGCACAGGTGCGTTGCCGCAGCAACCTACACTTTGTGCCACTTCATTGGTGTGATGTGTTGGAATGAGATCCATTCCTCCTCCGTGAATGTCAAATGTTTCGCCGAGATATTTTTTCCCCATTGCAGAACATTCGATATGCCATCCCGGAAATCCTTCACCCCAAGGCGAATTCCATCGCATGATGTGTTCCGGTTTTGCTTTCTTCCACAATGCAAAATCAAGTCGGCCTTTCTTCTCTTCCTGTCCGTCGAGATCGCGTGTATTGTTCAGTTGATCTTCGAGTGAACGACCGGAGAGCACACCGTAATTATATTCTTTCGCAAATTTCTCTACATCGAAATACACACTGCCGTCTTTCTCATAAGCATAACCGCGCTTGATGATTTCCTGTGTCATTTCGATTTGCTCGATGATATGACCGGAAGCAAGTGGTTCGATACTTGGTGGCAAAAGGTTCAGCAATCCCATCACTTCACGGAAACCGAATGCATAACGGCTCACAATTTCCATGGGCTCGAGTTTTTTCAATCGAGCCTGCTTACCGATGCGGTCTTCTCCCGTTCCTGCGTTTTCATCTTCAAGATGTCCAACGTCAGTAATGTTACGCACGTAACGCACTTTGTAACCGATGTGCGTGAGGTAACGGAACATGATATCGAAGGAAGTGAATGTGCGGCAATTTCCGATGTGAACATCGGAGTAGAGTGTAGGTCCGCAAACGTACATGCCAACGTGCGGTGCATTCGGTGCATGAAAGAGTTCTTTCTTGCGGGTAATTGTATTGTAGATGTATAACTTTTGTTCCATGATGCGGTTTACCGAGGAACAAAGTTAACAGAATCAGGATTGCTGCAGGAGAGGAAACGTTTACCGAAGGCGGTAATGATATTGCGGTTTCGATTCCCAATAACCGTGTTTCCAGATTCCTTCCTCGCAGAGGCGACCGTCATCCCAATACGTTTTTGCAGGACCATCCGAACGACCGTTGTTCCAGGTGAAAGTTGCCAGAACTGTTCCGCTTGGGTAATAGAACGTCATCACGCTGTCAGGAATATCGTTGGTAAAATGCATGCGCAGATTCAGATTGCCTGCAGTACTGAAGAATGCGGCCGTTCCGTTTCTTTTATCGGCAGTGTAAATAATCTCGGAAGCTTTAACATGATTGGGGTGATAGGAAGTCCACAATTCTTCGCGGCGACTGTCAATGTAGTTTCCTTCGAACGCAATTCCGTCTGCATTCATCGGGCCTGGCATCGTTCGACCGTTAATCATCTCCCACGTAATTATCCAATGTCCTTGTCGAAGTCCGGATGCGTCTACCAAGTTCACGGGTCCTTTACCCGAAGTTTTTGCAAGCGAAAACTTAATTGCGCAAAGCAAAATCATAATCGCTCCAACAGAAGTGAACGTGTAACGGAATGCAGTCATCATTTTTTTCATTTGCAGAAGTCTAGAAATGAAAAAGTCCCGTGTTTGCAGCCGGGACTCTTTCTGTTTTCCTGAAGGAAACTTACTTATTAGCGTCGGTTGGCAACGGACCATCGCCCACGTATTTGCCACCTTTGTATAATTTGATCTGAGTCAGAATACCGTTCTTATCGTAGATGCGTTCTTCACCTTCAATCAGTTTACGTTTTGCAAACGTACCTTTCATTGTGATCTGACCGTTCTTGTAAAGAATCCAGTAACCTTCACCGTTGAATGTACCTGTGTTCGGTTTCGGCTCGTTAGCAGTTCCTACCGTTGGAGCTGTGCCTTTCTGTTCTTTTTCTTCCGGAGCTTTTACAGCTTCAGCGCTTTCCGGTTTCTTAGGTTCATACGACTTTGTTTTCGCAGGATCGATGTTGCCTCCATTGAAGAATGTTTCCTGAACCAATTCGCCATTGGTGTTGTATTCTTTCTTTACACCTTCTTCCTTACCGGCTTTCATGTTCACCTCGATAGCAACTTTACCATTCGGGTGATAGTATTTCTGACCGCCGTCGCGCTGCCCGAGAGCATTGTAGTTGAATTCCTGACGCGGCGTTCCGTCTTCGTAATAAAGTTTGTAAGGACCTGTCCAACGTGTTCCAACCCAAGTACCCTCTTCAGAAAGCTTCCCGTTCTCATGGTACATTTTTGCAGGACCATTCGGGCGGTTGTTTACGTAAGTGAGTTCTGATTTTTTGTTGCCGTTCTGGTAGTATTCGATCCAGATTCCGGTCTTCATGGAATTCGTGTAAGTACCTTGCTCAACGATTTGAGTTGGTGTCCAAGGAGCACTCAACTTCTTCATCTCTGCAGTGATTTCCCAAGGTCCCTGACGCTTACCGGCTTCATCAACACGGTTCTTATCTTGAGCAAATGCACAAGCCGCCGTCACGAACAACACGAGTAGAGTTAGTATAGTTTTCTTCATCTGCCAGCGGTTTTTGAGGATTTTCCTCTGTACTACTTGACTAATTTACCTAAAGTGACCGTAGTTAGTTACAAGATTTCGATCAATCCTGACAAAACTTCGACAAAACCCCACAAAAATAATACTTGAAACAATTCAACTCCGGTTACTCTGGTTTTACGCCATAAATAGTGCCAGGTTACACTTTCGCATAAAGATTTTTCAAGTTGACCAACATATCGCTGGTCATTTTTTCGAGATCGAATTCCGGTTTCCAGCCCCAATGCATACGTGCTTCTGTGTCGTCAATACTCTTCGGCCAGGAGTCTGCTATAGCCTGACGGAAATCCGGAGCGTAACTTATCTGAAAATCAGGGATATGCTTCTGAATAGATGCTGCAATCTCTTCCGGAGCAAAACTCATTCCTGCAAGATTATAGGCACCGCGGATTTTGATCTTTTCTGCAGGAGATTCCATGATCTGAATAGTTGCACGGATGGCATCCGGCATATACATCATCGGTAAAGTTGTTCCTTGCTGCAGGAAGCTGGTGTATTTACCCGACTTCAGGGCTTCATGATAAATATGAACAGCATAATCCGTTGTTCCGCCGCCCGGAGCAGATTTCCATCCTATCAATCCCGGATAGCGCAAACTGCGTGTATCCACTCCATGTTTGTGGAAATACCACTCGCACCAACGTTCACCGGCTTGCTTTGAAATTCCATATACAGTTGCAGGTTCAATCACTGTAAACTGGGGAGTATTTTCACGCGGCGTTGTAGTGCCGAACACCGCAATGGAACTTGGCCAATAGATCTTTTTAATGTGCTTCTCTCTCGCAAGTTCCAACACATGAAAAAGACTTTCCATGTTCAGTTTCCAGGCGAACATCGGATTCTTTTCTGCTGTAGCAGATAGCAATGCAGCGAGCAAATAAATCTGAGTGATGCCGTGTTGTTTCACAACAGCGAAAAGACGGTCTTTATCGAGAGCATCGAGCTGCTCGTAAGGTCCGAGTGCCAGCTGATCTGCGTCTGCAGGTTTGAGATCAGAAGCCACAACATTCGATTGCCCGAATTGTTTTCTGAGCTCCGCTACGAGTTCCGTTCCGATCTGACCTGAGGAACCGACAACGAGGATTTTTTCCATGGGCGTAAAAATATCCATTGTGCAGAAATATTCGCGGTTTTTTCAAAATAAGTCGCTTTGGACACGTAAGAATACAACAAATGGGGTTTGTTGCAGGGTTCCTGCGGCGGTACTTTCGAATTATAATTTCAACCCTAAATCGCGAAACCCATGAAAAGATTAATCCCATTTAGCATTGTTACTGTCACGGCGGTAATGTTATCACAATGCACCAAGTACGAGGATGTAGAGAATACATATCCGCAAAGCACAACGAGTAACGGAGCTCTTACTTCTTTACTGGCACAAAATGCGCCGCCTATTCAACAGTTCACATTTAATGCGGCTTCAGGAGGTTATTTTATTTGCACGGGAGGCGCGACAATTTCAATCAATCCGAATTCTTTTCTATACCCGAATAATACAGCTGTTACGGGCTCTGTTGATCTGAAAGTGCAGGAAGTGTATAACAAGAAAGACATGATCTGTTCCGGAGCATTTACTACCAGTGCAGGTCGACCACTTATTTCAGGTGGAGAAATAAATGTTACTGCATGGCAGGGCAACACCAAATTGAAATTAGCGAATAACAATTCTGTGAGCATCAGTTTACCTGCCGGATCGACGCAGCCTGCTCCTATGTTTGAATTCAGAGCACCGCGTTTTAACGCAAACAGTGATTTTATTCCGGTGAATGTAACGCAACCCATGGCAACCAGCACTGATTCAACCGGCGCCTGGGTATATCAATTCGCACTGGATTCATTGGATTGGACTAATTGCGATCAGTACATGATGATGACTAATCAAACTGAATTCAGTGTGCCGCTTCCATCGGTTTTTAATAATACCAATACAATGGTATTCGTAACGTCTCCATTGTCGTTGTTTGCAAGTCGTGTGTGGAATTGGGATGCGCAGCTTAACACTTATGTTTGCGGTTATTACCGACTGCCAATCGGGGAAACATTCACCTTCACTGCTGTTTCCGAAATCAACGGCAATTTTTATTACGATTCACGCGAAGTGGAAATCACAGAAGACATCATGGTATCCATGTATCCCCAACCGATTTCTCAGGCGCAGTTGATGCAGAATATCGGGAATCTGTAAGCCTTTAGGAACGACTTTTTTATTCCGCTGACCATTCGTGAAGGAAGAGTGATTAATTTTGCTCTTCCTTTACTATGTCACACCTCCACAATAAAGTAAACCGCAACGAAATGCGCGAGCGTTTGATGGAAGAACCATTCAAACGGGTTACGCTTTCATTTTATCGTTACGTAATAATTAATGATCCGCAAGCTACCCGCGATCAATTATGGCGTGAATGGTCGGCCATGCAGGTGTTCGGGCGTATATATGTGGCACGTGAAGGAATTAACGCCCAGCTCAGCGTTCCGGAACATTTCTATCAGGCATTTCGTCAGAAACTCGACATGCACGCGGAATTCAAGGATGTGCCTTTCAAAATTGCAGTTGACGATGACGGTAAATCTTTTTTCCGTCTCACTATTAAAGTTCGTCCGCGTATTGTTGCTGATGGTCTTGCTGATAACGAGTATGATGTTACCAATGTCGGGAAGCATCTTACGGCTGCTGAATTCAATGCAGCGATGGATCAGCCGGGAACTATTGTAGTGGATATGCGCAATCACTACGAAAGCGAAGTCGGACATTTTCAGAATGCAATTCTGCCGGAGTGTGAATCGTTCCGCGAAGAGTTGCCGCATGTACTGGATCAACTCAAAGGGAAAGAAGATCAGAAAATTCTGATGTACTGCACAGGCGGTGTTCGCTGTGAAAAAGCGAGTGCGTATCTCAAGCATCATGGCTTCTCCGATGTGAATCAGTTGTACGGTGGAATCATCGATTACGCGCGACAGATTAAAGAACAGCAACTCCCTTCTAAATTCATTGGGAAGAATTTCGTGTTCGATGAGCGACTCGGAGAACGTATTACAGATGATGTGATTGCTCATTGTCACCAGTGCGGACACAAATGCGATCATCAGATCAATTGCGGAAATACAGATTGCCATGTGCTGTTCATTCAGTGTGAA
>JBJOKQ010000041.1:0-19681 GCA_046046005.1 Bacteroidota bacterium
ATAACGTAGAGACTTTGTTTATTTCTTTCAGATACGCTGTCCAGAATTTTCTTCTTACAATGTGCCTTTCTTTGATCTCCTCTTGCATCCCAACTTCTTCTCTGGACTTCTTCGCCATGCTGATAACAAAATCCTCTGCGTCTTTTATTGGAATAATTTGTTCCATGCTCAAGAAAAGTTGTTCCTGCAATTTGAATGGTGTTGCTTTGAAGCATTGCACACGAAGGCCATAATTCAGAAGCCACAGGACAGTCGAAGTAACCTCCTTTCGAAATTCACCAGCAACCATAATAATCCTTTGCGAGTTTCCAATATTAAGGCGTTCCCTAAAATCATCGGACTCCAGAAATTCTTCAAGGATGGTTTCAGCTTTATCATTCACGCCACTCTTATCAAGATATGCCTGGAATATTGAAATAATATTGCTAGAGTTTAGTGTAGAACAATAAGATGCATATTTCATTACCTGCCAGGTAACATCCCGTCCAGTATCATCCAATTTGTTTTCAATAATGACAAGGTTGCCTTGTTTGTCAAGAGCAAGTAAATCTAGACGCTCTGATGTATCATTGAAACCATCGAATTCTTTCTGGATGATAAGCAGCTCATCATTCAAGCATGACGGATTGTGTGCTATCCATTCCTGTAAATGCTCTCGTTCTCTGAACCCGAGTTGTTGAAAGGACGTGCTGTCGAGTTTTTCGATTCTATTAGCTTCTTTTTTGATTAAGTACATGGCAGAATAGAGATATAATAAATGTGTGCTGCTGAAACTAATCTCTTTTATCTCTCAGTTCATCGGGCATCTTAAATCGTTCAATGTTTTCAATAAATGCCTTAATGTTGGAATGATTCCTATACTTCGAAACGAGGCTGCGCAATGAAACTATTGAAAAGAATAATCCGATAACCCAAATCAAAGCGGAAAAGAGAATATTTTGGTTAAGTTCCTTAATTAATTTCGCGGCGGTGTTAAAGTCCCAGCCTGAATTGTAAAAAATCCAAATTAGGACTACTACTAGACCAATAAGCCAAAAGCCTAACTCCATCCAGTTTTTTCTTCGCCAGTCTTGCAATTGCTTTTGCAGGTACGCATCCCGCTTCAGTTTTATTGCTTCATTTTCTGCCTTAATTCTTTTTTTTCGTTCTTGTTCCAGTTCGTTACTAGTCTGTTGAACTTTTTCGATCGCTTGCGTATGCACGGTCTTGGTGGCAGTAAGTTTATTCCTGTACTCTTCTCGGGCATCATCCATTTCCTTTTCTTTCTTCACCATCCGCTCGATTAATTCCTGAAATTCCTTAGCTTTTTTCTCGCTCTCTTCACGCTCTAAATCAGCTTCAATCTTTAGTCGTTTAACGAAATCTTCACTATTAGTGTCTGCCAGCTTGTTTAACTCTTCCAGATCTTTCAAGTTCCGGTTGGCAATCCTAGTTGCAACACGTAAAATATCTTTGTCCGAAATTTTTTCAGCACCATACTTTTTAATATTGTCATCAAGTTCTCTTATAATTGAAGACTTTGGTAGCGTTTCGTTCAGAGTGCATGAAATCATTCGTGTGATTCCAATATTGGCTAAGTCATCTTGACCAATTTGTTTCTTGATGTTGGGATTGCTTAGCCACAATATGTTTAGAAAGTCATCCGCTTTTATTGTTTCCGGCTGGTGACTGTTTCCATTTCCGCTTGAAATCAAACCATCTGAAGAATGCCACGCACTAGAATTATTGACAAACCAACAATTTACTTTTTCAAATTCCCTGATCTTTTTGTTGCCTCGTTTATCTCTAACGTAGTAAATCACAGTTGCGTCATGTAGTGCTGCAAAATCATTAAAGCGGATAGCTTTGAATTTCTTATACTCTTCGCTAAAACGCGCCACGTTTTGAAATTTCTCAGAATGGGGAATAAGAAAAATTCCCAATTTTCTCAATTCGTCCTCTAAGTTGTCGGCTATTCTATTGAGGTCGGTCTTATTAAGATTTCTTCTATCGCAAGCATTGTAAATGTCTTCAGGATCAATTTTCTTAGCTAGGAAGGCATTGTCGAAATAGTCAGCCTTCTTCTCCAGCAAATTTCTCGTTTCCGCTACCGTAATGTCAAGTACATTCAGTTTGTAGCCTAATGACTTGGCAATTTCTATTAATTTGTTACAAGTATGTGTGCTCTCCTTGGTGTTAAGATCAAGCAGGCCAACAATAAAATTGGTGTCAAATAGTAGTTCAATGTTGATATTGATCGGACTTGTTTGATACTCGATATATGTGGACAGGATTGACCCCAAGTAAATGTTTTTGATAAGATCATAGACTTCCTTAAATCCCTTGAAATACTCAACAAACAAAGCTTCAATTGTATAATCCTCCTTGTCCCGTTTGCCCTTATATGCAAGATACTTTGCAATTGTAGACTTGTTACTTTCTATGAATGAAAAAATACCGTCTTGATCTTCTCTCGGGTGATTATTAATTTTACAGAAATCGTCAAATAAGTTTTCAAGTTTTTTGATGTCGTTTTCCTTTTCTTTTATCAATTCCTCAAATTCAACAAAAGTGTAATTGTTGATTGCAAATGCGTTGTCATTGTACAAGATAAATTTGGCTGCACCATCTTTGTTTACTTCATTCGAAATTCGCTTTAGCAATATGCCCAGCACTGGAATAGGAATGTCAAGTTTATATTCAGCATCCACTCTGTTTTTAATTTCGACGATACTCTTTCCTTGTGTGATACCATCGTTACACATTTGCATCAAGGTCCGCTTGACTAATGGTTTGAAGACATCGAATAGATCGACAACTAATTCGCCACTATTGTTGATGTGTGCTAATAGGCTATAAGTAATGACTTTCTCGTGTGACATTTCAAAAATATTGCACTATTATTTCTTTGGTGTTCTTAACAACGAACCTTTCGTGTGTACTTAATCCAACAAATTCAGTATTGCATTCAAGTAGTAATTTCTGTTTCTTCATTTGCCCCCCAGATATTCGCTATTTCTTTGGCAACTGAGTCTTTACATTGTTCAATTTCTTGACTTAATTCTGTTATTTTGGAATTAAGTGTTTTAATCTTTTCTAAGAAGGCCTTTTGCGCAGGAATGTTAGGGAGCGGAATTCTTGAATTCAAAAATTTATCAACTTTCAATCTTCTTCGATTTGATGTGCCGACACTTGTTGTTTGACAAATCTTAATGAACTGGGGAGATTGAATTACAACATTGAGAAATTCTGGAAGCATTACGGTTGAGTCGACCGAAAACAATGGAAAGTCCTGTGTGACTATCGCTTGATCCAACTCACCTGGAACAATTCCGAACGCCCCATTGCGCGCATCAATTTTGGACATAATAAAATTGCCTTCTTTGGCTATAAACTGACTTTTAGTTTTGATTTTTGAACCACTTACTTGTTTACGGAGTACAACCCCCTTGCCGTTCATTTTAACCGTTATTTGTTTGTATATCGAGGTATCTACGACTTTCGCTACATTTTTTATGGGTTTGAGTATTTTTCCGATCGCAATATTTTCATACTTACTATCATTTACTTCTTCAACATCGTTTAAGACGGCGAAGTTGAGTCCACTCCTTTGCTTGAGCTCTGCAACGGTTAGTACTGTTAATGAAAGTGGATTGTTAGTTTTGAGAATCGATTTGATGTTGCCCGTTTTAATCGATTGAATAAGATTAAGGGCTAAAGGCAAATCGTTTTCTTGAATTGGTTTCCTTTCCGATCCAAGTTCAAATCCATCATTGTTGATCTTGATAAAGAATACGCCCTTTATTTTATTTCTTATTTCAGGATCAAAAAGCAGTATGCTTGTTTTTGTTGTTGCCGTATATGGATTAAATACGCCGACTGGCAAACTAACAATTCCACACAAGTTGTTTTCTAGTAGGATATTTCGCAAGTTCACATAGGCCGAGCCGTTTTGAAATATGATTCCTTCTGGAACAATTATCCCGGCTCTGCCATTCGGTTTTAAGTGTTCGACAATGTAATCGACAAAAAGTACCTCACTTTTCTTTGCGTTCACACTAAATCGTTTGTGCGGTGTAATTCCTCCTTTGGGGGTCATAAATGGTGGATTCGCCAAAATAACATCATAGGTTTCGTGCCACCTTTCGTCATTACTTAATGTATCGTATTCGAAAATCTGTGGTGTAGTAAAGCCATGCAAATACATATTAGCTAAGCTCAGTCGAACCATATCAGGGCTAATGTCATATCCAACAAAACTTTTTCCCAGTTTTTTCCTGTCTTCTGGCTTTAATCTATCGCCTTGTCGTTTATCAGTGTTTTGACTCAAGATGTGTTTATAGGCACTCAGTAAGAATCCTGCAGTTCCGCAAGCAGGATCAAGAACTGTTTCCCCTTTTTGCGGATTTACGCAAGCGGTTACGAAATCTATAATGTGGCGTGGTGTGCGGAATTGCCCTGCATCACCTTGGCTTCCCATTACACTTAACAAGTATTCGAATGCATCACCTAACTTTTCGCTGTGACTGTAATCGAACTCATTGATGTGCTTCAGAAACAGTTTTAATGTTGCCGGATCTCGGTAGGGGAGGTATGCGTTCTTGAATATATTTCGAAAGAGTTCGGGAATGTTCGGATTTGTTTGGAGTTTTTCAAGCGCATCGCTATACAAATCCAGCATTTCTTTTCCGCTCAATGACGGATCAAACAGTTTTCTCCATCCATACTTCGCATAACTTCCAGTGAAAAATTTGGCCTTCCCTTTGAATTTTTCCACCGCCTCTTTGTCCATGTCGTCCATGAACTTGTAAATGAGTGCCAGCGTAATTTGTTCAATCTGGCTCTTCGGATCAGGAACTTTCCCCACCAACACATCGCGGCAATCGTCAATATTCTTCTTTGTTGTATTGTCAAGCATTATTAAGCAGATAAAAATTTGTTAAGTGGAACATAGGTTTTGACATAGGACGGTAGCTTGTTTTTCATCTCATCATCCACGCGACTGAAATCGTCAACATTAAAAGTCGGGTTGTGATACAGTTCCGTGAAGTCTTGTTGATCAATTATCTCTCTTACCGATGGGTCTGAAATGTATGCATAGAAGAAATACTTCAACGCCTGCATATCCCTTACGTTCGAGATATTGTTTGTGCTTAGGAATTTGTCAAACTCATCATTCAGCAAATCCTCTTTGCCTTTTATTGGATTGTTGAAGTAAATTAATTCCAAAAGTTCTCTCCATGAAATTCTACGGTCGATCTTCAATGACTTCCGCAATTTCTCCAAATCAAAATATTCTTCGGGCTTGTTGTCGTATTTCTCTTTAACACGTGCCGCTGCGATTTCGACATCACCCGCCTCCATCAACTGTTTTATTTCTGCGTCTTCCTTAGTCTTTTCTTCAAACTGCTGAAAGAACATTCTGTCAACCTTCATACCGAATGTACTAATAGGCTCTTCATGAAAAGATGCAATGTTGTCGGTATCCGTGTATTCGTATCCGGAGCGTTTTGGTTTCAATGTGTTGTCACCTCCAGTTGGTACGTCATCTCCTTCATTAACATTCGCAGGTAATTTTAAGACCTGATCGTATTGGTATTTCTCTTCGAAATATTCGCATGTTGCAAAGAAGTCGAACAACTTGAATCCCTTCTTGTCAATAGATATAACCTCTTCTTCTCCTATTTCGTTTTTGAATTTGTGCTCGAACTTACAGATTCGCGTTCCTCGTCCTTTGATCTGAATAAATTCAGTAGGGGAGAATATCGGACGCATCAACCCAAGGTTAAGAATGTTTGGACAGTCCCAACCCGTAGTCATCATTCCAACAGTAACGCACACTCGTGCTTTGCTGGTCTTGTACCCTTCAAGATCCCTTCGGTCATTTCCAAAGTTGCTGAAGCCTAAAAGTTTGTCATTACTGAAATCGACTGTCATGTGTTGGCTGTTCATTACATTGGAAGTTACCTGAACCGCAAAGTCACTTTGATATTTGCCAGGATAAACTTTATGGGCATATTCATTGAGCAATTGCGTCAATTTCGCTGCGTGATTCTGAGAAACCGCAAACACAAGGCTCTTTCCAAATTCTCCAGAGATCGGATCTTTAAGTCCATTATCAATAAAGGTCATACACAATACACGATTGGTTTCATCAGAGAAGAACTTCCTCTCAAAATGATTCTGCTTGTATTTGACTTCCTCAAGGACATCCTCCTGTTCGGTACTTGCAACGGTAACCATTATGCCGTACCCTTCGTCCGATAGCAACTTGGTTGTAACTTCAGTTCGCGCATCCACTACAATAGGCTGCACCAGGTAACCATCTTTGGCGCCATCAGCGAGTGAATAACGAAAAGTTGGTTGCCCGCTGTCGCAACCGAATGTGGAATACGTATCCAGCAACATTCTCCGCTCAATTTCTCTCGGATCTTCAATGTCATCAGTATTCAGGTTTTTGAGATAATCTTTTGGAGTTGCTGTCAACCCTAATTTATAACCCAAAAAGTACTCAAACAGCGCACGGCTGTTTCCTCCACCTAATAGGCGATGCGACTCGTCGGATATGATTAAATCGAAATCGGTAGGGGAGAACAACTTCTTGTATTTGTTATTTACAAGCAGCGATTGAATTGTAGTTACTACAATCTCCGCTTTTCTCCAGTCGTTACGTTTCTCCTTGTACACAACCGTGGAAATATCATTCTTCAGATAATTCGTAAAATCCTTTCTGGCTTGCTCTTCGAGTTCGAGTCGATCAACAAGAAACAGGACGCGTCTTGCGTTGCGCGTTTTATAAAATAACTTGATCAGCGCAGCGGCAGTTAAAGTTTTTCCGGTACCCGTTGCCATCTCCAACAAGAACCGCTTCTTGCCATCCCGCACAGCCTGTTGCACCGCTTGAATTGCTGCGACCTGGTAGTAACGGAGAAAACGAAGTTTGAAATTGAAGATCAGATCCTTTCTCTTCGTTTCGTCTTTGAATTCCGGAAACTCCTTGTAGTTGGGAAGCTGAGTAAGAACAACGTAGTCGTCGTTTACAATCTCGCTTATCAGCTTGTCAGGCTCCGGAGTGAATTCATAATAGTGCTTGATGGAATCCAGCGTCGGGAACACCTGTATTTGTTCAGGATTTCCCGTCTCAATATTCCAGAGGTAGTGAAGCACACCGTTCGAAAGGATAATGAACTTTACCTTCTGCGACTTTGCATATTTCCTTGCTTGCTCTTTACCGACAAGTGGATTCAAACTCTCCTTCTTAGCTTCCAAAACAATAATCGGATTCTGATTTTCATCGACCAGCAAGAAGTCAATGAATCCATTTTTAGAATGTTCGAAGTCGTCACCCAAATCATCCATCTTGATGGACGATTCCAGTTTTATCGTTGCTTTTCCTTCATCGGAATCAAAGAATCTCCAGCCAGCTTCTTCGAGGAGCTTGTTGATCTTGATACGGGCTTTTGCTTCTTTGGAGTTCATAATCAGCGGTGTAAATGAAATTCGCGGACTACGATCACTTACAGGACGAATCTCGCTAGTTCATTTACTGTAAATATAAGTTAAGAGGGGTAAAGAATGAGAATTTTACATGAGTATTCGCTTAGACAGCCGTTTATAAAGAATTATCCGTTTACAAACGTTTGTAAACGGATAAATGGAATTATCCTACAGATATGAGTTTATACCAAATTAGCCCCTGTTTGGAACTAATAAGAATTGATATAATCTTCAATTAGAAAGTCATTTCTCATTGGCATTTTGCGGAATATTTCAAATGTCGTGCATGCAAAAATCAAAGTCGGATCTTGCGTTGTCGGCCGCATTTTCGGCATCTTCAGCCTTGTCGCGTGCTTCTTCGAAATCGTTTGCGTCTAACGCATCATTGGCATAGCTCAACGCACCTTGAATTCCAGATTCGGCATCGTTACATTGGCAGGCAACCAAATATTGTTGCGCATTTTGCAATCTCTTTACACCTTTTATAACCTTCTCCCTGAGGTCGTTCACCGTTGACTCGTCCTGAGCGTCGTCGAATAAGTTTGCCGCCTCTTGGCAATAATTAAATCCTTCCAGGCACGCATTTTGATCGCGAGAATTACGTTGTCCATTTTCATAATTTGCATTTTGATTGTCCTGTGAATTTTCTTCATCCAGTTCCTCATCTGAATTCTCGTACAGTACATGCGTTTGGTTTGTTACCGATGGAGGAGGTGGTACTGTGTCGTGCTTGTTAGACGTAGCCGTTTCATGGCATGAGTTGACGAACAAGATCAAGAATAAAAAGATCGTCAGAGTCTTTGGATAATAATTTCTCATAAATACAAAGCTATAATAACGTGCTTAATTATGTCGTAGAGTCTAACCGATGTCAGCTTGTCCATTTATCCGTTTACACAAGGATACAAACGACTACGGCAGGTACTTATCTGTAACATTGTTCACATGTTTTAGGAGTGCGAGTAAACCTAGTAGATAAGTAGTTCTGTATGAGTATAGGACTTGTGGTGGTAAACAATGTTACATACCAAATATTCATTTAGTTCAAATATGCAAGTTGTTCTATTCGGTGAAATGTTCATTATATCTAACTCATGCTATCCTGTTCACGGGAAGAAACCGTAGTATTTGTTTATTATTTCAAATAGAAAACTACTAGCCACGCCAAATGGAATACTCCAAGTACCATCAATAGTTTTTTCGATGACCTTATGCATGGCTTTATTGAGGGTAGGACTAAGCGAAGTGTCTTTCACATTGGTACGCTCATTTTCAACCACCGCTAGTAACTCGGAAATACTGTCTTGGTCTAGTCCTGCATCCAGAAGCGCCCTACAAAACGCTGATTGATCGTTCTGCTTGATTTTTATATTTACGGAATTGCTATTTCCGATCGTGACAGTGAGATTTCCATAATTTGTGATAGGAGAATGAGATAATGTGGAACTTGACTGTATATCATTTCGCAGATTATTCTCAATCGTATATTGTTCAGTCCTTTTGAGTTGGGCAATGAATGCAGGAACAACTCTTTCAACCAGGCTAAGTTGTTCCTTAAAATGCAGTATCATGTCTTGGATAACTGCAAGGTTTTTATGAGTAACATACTTTTTGTAGGTTTTTTCAGCCAATTGGAGCAATCGCTTTTGCGAAATGATTTCTTCAATTACTGAATTAAGCTCCTGATCTAAATACGTTTTAAGATCAGGACAACGCAAACCGTCATTAATAGCTTTGCAGCTATACTGAGTTGTCATTGAAAATGTTCGACCTTCAGTATCGAGGCGTTCAAATGTTGTGCGATCACTTCCGTTAAAATCGTCCGCACAAATTAGTGGATACAAATCCCTAAGTTGACATTTGTAGTACAGCCATCCTTCTTCAAAGGCTTTTAGTTCGTCAACCAAGGAACCTATATTTCGAAAAATCGGTTCGCAGTCTTTCGTAAAATCTGGTCTCGAAAGATTTGTCATTATTGGAACGGTTCAATGTCGGCTACAAGGTGCGTCATTGTTGTACAACAATCCTATTGGTTGAAATCAGGACGCCAGATGAGAAAGTATTAATAAAATAAATTCCATTGGGTAATTCAGTTACGTCCAGTTCAAATTTATTTCCCGTGAAAGTTTGCGAGAGGACTTCTCGGCCAGAAACGTCAACAACAACAGCTGATCCAATTCCAATGTTCTCATTCAATTTTATCGAGATGATGCTATTCGTTGGGTTAGGAAAAATATTTATATGAATCGATTGATTGGTTTCCGCAATTGATAATGGAGTAGAACAGCTATCAGAACTATATTCCCATAAATCAACAAATGCTGCGGATGTTCCGAAGAAAATGTAAGCATTGTCATTTATCGCTAATGCAGTCGCATTAAATTTTTGATTTCCGGGATAACTTGCTTTTTGTAACCAAGCATTAGAGAGTGTATCATATTTCCAAACGTCTTGTACCCAATCAGTATTATCAGCACCAAGACAGAAATATCCATTGCCGCAAATAGAAAAACCGGAAGATTGATCACGCACACCTCCGCCGAAATTTGCCTTCTGCGTCCACGAATCGTTAACCGGATTATACTCCCAAAAATCATTTCTGCGTGTATAATTATTGTCGTCACCGGTTCCCACGTACCCTTTGTTACCTATTACAAATGACGCAGCTAAAAATCTCGGACCTCCGGAGAAATTCGCCTTCTGACTCCACGAATCGAATGCAGGATCGTATTGCCAAAAATCATTTCGCACCTGGGGATCAGTACCTAATCCTGCATAACCTTTTCCATTAATCGAGAATGCAACTGCATATACTCGTGCAGTACCCTGAAAGTTTGCTTTTTGTGTCCAGGAGTTATTGGATGGATCGTATTCCCAAAAATCTTGCTTCAACACGCCACTTGTCGTTTCGCCTGTGCCGACGTAACCTTTATTTCCAATGGCAAAGCCAAATGCTTTACTACGAACACCTCCAGCAAAATTTGCTTTCTGCGACCATGAATCAGTACTCTGATCATATTCCCAAAAATCCTGTGTGTATGAAAATGAAGCTTCTTCTCCGGTTCCAACGTATGCTTTTGTCCCAATGACAAATCCCGTCGAATGCTTTTTAGGAGTGCCAATGAAATTGCTTTTTTGAAGCCAAGTTCCTTGCGCATTCAAGTCAGAAGCTACCATACTAACGAGTAGCATAAAGGGAATTAATAAAATTTTACTGGTTTTCATACAATGGGCGGGTTTTGAGGATCGGATTTTCAGCAAGTTGGTATGGTTTATCTAAGTTAATAGTATATCGCTTTTGTCACTGAATTCATTCAAAATGCTGAATTCAAGAACTGTCCCCGCAACCGTCCCCTGCTAAAAGAAAATACCCTGTAAACTCTTTGTTTACAGGGTATTCGTCTGATAATCAAGTGGTCCCGTAGGGATTCGAACCCCAAACCTTCTGATCCGTAGTCAGATGCTCTATCCAGTTGAGCTACGGAACCAATCTTAAATTATCGCCGTGCAATTGCTTACATGGCTCGTGAAGATCACTCCCTAATATTTCAGGTTATCTAAACGTGGGCGCAAAGATACGTTTTTTAAGAAATAAACAAATTTTTGAGCCTGTTTTGACTAAAATTCGCTCAATCTCACAAATCGCTGATCTACCCAGCGATCCAGATCCTTCTCATTTCTAAGAATCCGCATCACCATGGGTTCGTCAAAGCCATCCCGGTATTCCATGATTACTTCTGAGTCCATACGCAGGTCGTAACGGATTGTCTCTATAATGGATTTTAACTTTTGAACTGCATCTCGATCGCCTTGAGCGGTTAGTTTGCGGTATTCGTCTTCCAATGGCTGAAGATCATAGCGGCGTATCGGATTCATGCAGCGAAGTTGTCGATTTATATTGTAAAGTTTGTGCTGTTTATTTGTTAATTTTCCGAAGCAAACATTTCTTAATGAAACATATTTACTTAACACTGGCATTGACGCTTCCTTTTTTTGGCAATGCTCAATATTGCACCACAGGCGGACCTACAAGCACAGCCGATTCTCAGGTATTATTTGTTCGCTTGGTCGGACAAAACGATTCTATACGTTACACTTTTCCGTGTCCGGGTTTAATCGGAGTTCAGAATCTTACCAATCTGAGTACATCGCTCATCGCGGGTAACACGTATCAACTGAGCGTTCAGTTCGGCACATGCAATGGCAACTATGCAGGCGCGGGTGAAGCGTGGATTGATTTCGATCAAAACGGAAATTTTGATCAGACCGAATCAATCGGAACATGGTCCGGTGTGCCGCCGGTTGCAGTCAGTGTATGGACATTTACTGTTCCTGCTCAGTCGCAAAACGGAACTACTCGTATGCGTGTTACACAACAGGAGCAAGGCGTTGTTCCTCTCGATCCATGCGCTTCATTTACTTGGGGTTCTGTAATGGATTTCTCCATTAACGTTTCAGGTGGCATCGATTGTTCTGCTTATCCGGGAGATGAACGCTCTGATGCAATTCCGGTTACAACATTGCCTTACTCACACACGTGGAATTCTTCTTACTGTTATAGCAATCATAATTACGTTTATCCTTCACCTGATGTGTATTATCTCGTGCAGCCTTCCGCGCAATCCGCGTTTATCAATGCTACACTTTGCGGTTCGTCATATGATACTTACATAAGTGCTGTTGATCCGCAAGGAAATGTACTCGCTTATAACGACGATGATCCGGCTTGTGCACCTTACAGTTCAATCACGATTCCAAGCGCAGGGCAAGATTCAATTTATATCATCGTTGAAGGTTGGGGCAACAACGCAGGGAACTACGTGCTGAATATCAATCAGGGTTTTGTTGGTATAGAAGAGAATTCTGCTCCGCAAATGACAGTGTTTCCTAATCCGGCGAATAACAGTTTTAATATTAAAAATGCGGTCAATGCTTCCGTTGTGATTTATGATTTAACAGGAAATGCCGTGTTGCAAATTGCAGACTACTCAGGAGAGAATATCAATACTGCATCTCTGGCAGAAGGCGTTTATACTGTAGAATGCCGGTCAGGAAATTCTAAATCAGTTCAGAAACTTGTTATAGCGCGATGAGAACTTCATTCACAACACTCCTGCTTTGTATTGTGTCTGCTCTCGCAGCGCAGAACGGTTGGATTCAACGTACGAGTCTTCCTGCTAACGGTCGACACAGAGCAACCGGCTGTTCCATTGGTAATAAAGGCTACATGGGACTCGGTCACGTGAACGGCAACAGCGGAACAATCAACTACGCCGATTGGTGGGAATATGATCCGGCTTCTGATTCATGGACGCAGAAAGCGAATTATCCATCACAGAACTATGGCGCTGTTTGTTTTGTTGCCGGCGGAAAAGCACATGTTGGCGGCGGAGCTTTCTACAACACTGAGTTTTTCGCCTACAGCCCGTTAACGAATTCATGGACTGCCATTGCGAATTGTCCGGGATCACCCGGCGATCAAGGTGCGATGTCAATTAACAACAAAGGTTATGTGGTTATCAGCAACCAACTTTTCGAATATAATCCTGCGAATAATCTGTGGACGCAAAAGGCAAATGCGCCGACGGTATTTTCAAACTGGTGCATAGCATTTTCTATTGGCGCAAGCGGGTATGTAAAGAACGCAGCAGGACTGTATGAGTACAAACCATTAAATGATCAATGGGTTGTCCGTGCGGGATTCCCGGGTGCGAACACGAACGGCGGAGCTGCAATGATTCACAACAACAAAGCTTATGTTGTTTCAGGTTATGTTGGTTCACTGAGTTTTGTAACGGATGAAGTGTGGGAGTATAATCCCGGCAATAATGTGTGGACACGTATGGCTGACTTCCCCGGAAGCGCGCGTCGTTTCTCTGTTGCATTCACCATTAACAACCGCGGATTCTTCGGTACCGGCACGCACGGGATCAATCTCAATGATTTCTGGGAGATGGTGAATCCGGTTGGTGTTGAGGAAAACGTTTCTGCTTTCGGCATGAATGTATTCCCGAATCCTGCGCAGGATCATGTTACGTTTGAAATAACACGTGCGGGGCAATTCGATCAGTTAACACTTCGTGTATCGGATCTTTCAGGTAAAATCATTCACGAGGAATCTTTCGCCAACGGCAGAATTGTTCTGAACAGAAACGATCTTGACGCAGGAATCTATTTGTATTCCGTTTCTGATGGAAATGGTTTTGTATCGAATGGTAAATTCATTTTTAACTGATATGAAAAAGATATTGAGCATTGCGTTCTTCACTTTTTCATTAACAGTGATGATGGCGCAAACAGAAAACTTCTGGACGAAGAAAAGCGACTTCGGCGGAATGAAACGTGAACGTTGTGTAGGATTTTCCATTGGTGATGTAGGATACATGGGAATGGGAATTGACACTAATGAACATACCAAAAACGATTGGTGGGCTTATGATGCACTTACAGATACATGGACGCAACGTGCAAGTTTGCCGGGTTCAGTCAGAAGAAATGCGGTTGGATTTGCAATAGGCAATTTAGGATACGTTGGCACAGGTGTCGACAGTAGTGAAGCTTCTCCCGGACTTACATTGAAAGATTTCTGGGAATACAATCCTTTAACCAACTCCTGGACACAGAAAGCAGATTATCCCGGTAACGGCGGAGCAGGTGTATACTATGCAACGGCTTTTGTACTCGACTACAAAGGTTATGTTGTCGGAGGGAAAGTCGGATCGCAGGTATTGACGGATGAAGTTTGGGAATACAAACCTTACAACAATACTTGGGTGCAACGTGCAAATTTCCCCGGCGGTAATCGATATCAGATGACGAGTTTTGCTGTTGCAGGGAAAGCTTATGTTGGATGCGGTGCCGATCAGAATACATACCGCGATGAAATGTGGGAGTTTAATGGTGGCAATGGAGTGTGGACTGCGAAAACTGATTTCGCGGGTGGCGACAGAGGTCAAGCAGTATCATTCACATTGGGTGAACGCGGTTTTATTTGTACCGGTAAAGACGGTGGTTTGAAATCTGATTTGTGGGAATACAATCCGTTTACTGATTCGTGGACAGCACGTGCAAGTTACGGAGGAAGTGCGCGTTGTTCTGCTGCCGGATTCGTGTGTTACGGTAAAGCGTATGTTGGAACAGGTGACGGTTATTCAGGTAAGAAGGAATCAGTTTGGGAATACACGCCGGTTCTTGTTCTCGGAATGGATGATAAGCAAGCGATGAACGTGAGTATGTATCCGAATCCGGTTACAGATATTGTTACGATTCAAGGATGTGAAGCCGCAGAGCAGATACGTTTGTTGGATATGAGCGGACGTGAAGTGTATTCTTCATCTGTGAATAATCAGAATACGCTGCGTATTGATTGCGGCGAGTTCGCTTCCGGAATTTATTTTGTGCAGATGTTGAGTGAAAACAAAACAGTGTTCACAGATAAAATTGCCGTGCGATGAAGAATCTATTTACAGTTGCACTGATCTGTTCATCAGCTTTTGTTTTCGCGCAGGATTTTTGGATTCCGCGCGATTCCGTGAAAGGTCCCGGTAAATCTGTTGCCAGCGCTTTCGTAGCAAACGGACAAGGTTATATCGTTGCGGGTCTTACATCTAACGGTTTTGTACGTTCAATGTATTCGTACGATGTCAATCAGGACGATTGGGACGATACAACTTCCATCGGCGGATTGAATGGAGGAGGATTAAGCCGCGGCTCTGCGTGTTCATTTTCTATTGGCAACAAAGGTTACATCTGCCTTGGGCAAGGCGATAACACCAATTATCTGAATGACGTTTGGGAATATGATCCTGTACTGGATGTGTGGTCGCAGAAAGCAAATTACGCCGGTAGCGCGCGTCGTGGCGCAGTTGCATTCGTGATCAACGATATCGCTTATGTAGGAACAGGTCAGGATGTAACAGGCATGCGTAAGGATTTTTATAAATACGATCCGGCTACAAATATCTGGGGCGCAATAGCAGACTTCGGCGGAACTGCAAGAAAATACGCTGTAGGATTTGCGATGGGAAATCAAGGTTACGTTGGAACCGGCAACGATGGAACGATGCGAAATGATTTCTGGCAGTATCAGGTATTTCAGAATGCATGGATTCAGAAAACCAATTTCCCGGGAACCGCTCGTGAAGGCGCAACAGGTTGGGGAAGTTTTCCTGATGGATTCATTGCAACAGGAGAGGACGTCAACAATGCGTATTGCAATGATGTGTGGCAATACAATTACTTCACGAACGCATGGACACAACGAACTTCATTACCTGCAAGCGGACGGAAACATGCAATCTCTTTCATGATCGGTCATATTGCTTACGTCGGTACTGGATATAACGGAAATTTGCTTGACGATTTCTATGCATATGAAGGAATCACCGGAACAGGGCAGGAGTTGAATGATGAATACGTGATGAATATTTATCCGAATCCTTGCGTAAGTTCCTTTGCGATTGAAGGAGAACATATAACTCCGCAATGCAGTGTTGTGATCTATGACTTAAACGGTCGAGATGTTTCTTCTGCTTTTCTTTTTGAAAAGTCGGAAGGGAAAACAGCTGTGAACGTTATTTCCGCCCTCGAAGGAGTCTATTCAGTTGTCATAACCGATCGTGAAGGTGAATTGCTTTCTGCTTCTCGTGTTGTGATCGGCTCGCAGAAATAGCGAACTTTGCGCCGCATGTTCGGTTTCCTTCGCGATTATAAAACTGTTCCTCCGCTTGTAATGAAAGTGATTGCCGCTGAATTTTTTATTCAGCTGGTAAACGCTTCGTTCATGAATCTGCAACCTTTATACATGAAGAGTGAAGGTTATCTCGATGCTGAGATCGCCGATATCATTTCATGGCGTTTCGCAGGTGTGTTGTTGCTCGCAATCCCATTGGGTTACTACATCAAAGGTAAACCCGTGCGGAAATTGTTTTATGCTTCTTCCATTGGAGTGCCGTTGTTCGCTTTGCTGATTATAGCTTGTACCCATTTCAATATGCATTACGCATTGATTGTCGTTCAATTCCTGTGGGGCGCTTCATTTACGTTTATGCAGATTCCGATTCTGCCCTTCATTCTTAGAAATACACCTTCCGAATATCAGACACCAACGATTGCTCTCAGTTATTCAACATGGAGTATCGCAGGGATTTCAAGCGCTGTGGTTGTTGCTGTTTTGAATGGAGCCAATCCACAGATATTTTCTGAACGAAATCTGCTCATCGGAATCTCGTTCATTGCATTCGCAGGATTATTGATGTTGAGAAAGGTTAGACACGAGTCATTGTATGAGCAGACTGCAAATTTGCAGGAAGCAACGAAACAGAATCACGATTGGAAACTTATAGCAAAAGCACTTTTACCTGCATTGATCATAGCGACCGGAGCGGGACTCACAATTCCGTTTATCAACTTGTTTTTCGCGCGTGTGCATCATTTGTCAACGGATGTTATCTCAGTATGGAATTTCGTTGCTGCGTTGTTGGTTGCTGTTGCAGCGCTATTCGTTCCGAGAATCAAAGAACGCATCGGATATAAACTTGCAATTCCTCTTACGCAATCATTTGCAGTGATTTCACTTGTGCTTCTTGCCACAACGGAATGGTATACACATCTTCATGCTGCTGTCGCAATTGCAATAGGATGTTATTTGCTCCGGCAACCGTTGATGAATCTTGCAGGGCCGATGACTTCCGAAATTTCAATGAAGTATGTGGGTAAGCACAATCAGGAACTCACGAGCGCGTTGATTTCTGCAATCTGGTCAGGAAGTTGGTTCATCAGTACGCGATTCATTTTCGGCGTATTGCGTGAAACAGGATGGCCATATGTGAGTATATTTCTGATTACCGCGGCGCTTTACGCTCTCGGAATTGTGTTGTATGTGGTTTTAATTACCTCATACAATAAACGCTTGCGTGCCGGAGAAATCACTGAGTAATGTTCTGATCAGAACCGCACAGCAATCATGCTGATGTCGTCAAGCTGCTCCTGATTTCCTTTCCAGTTGCGAATGAAATCGTTGATGCGTTTTTCCTGTGCATCCATATTTTCAGCACAGGTCGATTCTATCAGACTGCGCACTCCTTTTGATTTCAATTTCTTCCCACGCTCTCCGCCAAACTGATCCGGAATTCCATCTGAGAACATGTACACCGTCATTCCTTTCGCAGAACCTAAGAAGTGATTCGTGAACTCTTTCTTCTCAATGTAATATCCGCCAATGGAAATTTTGTCCTGCTTGATTTCATTCAGCATTCCTGATGTATAAATATAAACCGGTCGGTTAGCAGATGCAATTGTCGCATGTCCACTCAACTTATCAATCATCAATACACTGATGTCCATACCATCCGTGGATTGAATCGTTTCGTTGTCTGAGTTCAATGCTGAAACTATTTTTTCATTGAGAATAGTCAGCAAAGAAGCAGGATCATTCGCACTTTCATCCGTTATAGCAATATTCAAACAGTCGATTCCGACAATGCTCATCAGTGCTCCGGGAACGCCATGACCGGTACAATCGGCCAATGCCAGAGTTATGTATTTGTCGCCTTCATGCAGCCAGTAAAAATCGCCGCTTACAATATCACGCGGTTGGCTGATGATAAAGTACTCGCTGAATGCCCGGGCAATACGCCACGGAGAGGGAAGTAAAGCTGTTTGAATTTTCAAAGCATAGTTTATGCTGTCAGTAATTGCCCGATTCTTTTCTTCAATCAAACGATTCTGCTGTGCAATTTTAAGATACGCCTGACGTAATGCCTGATTCTTTTCTTTGTGTATGCGATTCTCTTCCTGTAGCTTTTCTACGCGATATGCAAACTGTAAATCCTGCATGGAACGCGTATCGTTTTCTGCACGAATTTCTTCAGTGATTTCGATATACTGTTTATATAATTCAGTAGCCTGTGTATTTTCGCCCTCATGTTCCGCGCATTGTGCACGCAGTTTCAATAGGGAAGGAAGTTCACTCGTGTATTTCTTCTCACGTACAATGTTCTCCGCTTCATCCAGATGAAAAATAGTCTTCGGAATATTCTTCTTACTGAAATATATTCTCGCGAGAAACGCATTGCCGGCTTCTTCAATGATATAATACGAAGTGTTTTTTGCCAGCTGAATTGATTGTTCAAACTGATTAATTGCAACATCGTAATTTCCTTTGAAGTACTCCGTTTCCCCGATGTTGTGAACTACAATTGCTTTCGTTCGCGGAGAAATGGAATTGAACTGCAGACAGAGTTGAAAATATTCCAACGCCTTGTCGTGATTACCCAAAGTGTTGTAAGTGTCACCGATATTACTCAGTGTCGAAATTTCTCCGGCTTCGTCACCTCCTTTGCGACGATAAGACAGACAGGTAAGATTAGTCTGCAATCGCTTTTCGTAATCGCCGAGATAGTTATACACTGCTCCTAAAGTATTCAGGCACATCGCTGCGTTACTGTAATCATTAACGCTTTCGAAATATTGCAGCGCTTCGAGACAAACCTGTAAAGCGCGATGATAGTTTCCGTTACTCTGATAACATCTCGCAGTGAATTCACGCACTTTGTTGATCTGAAATTCATCTCCGCCTGTTTCTACCTGCTCCGCAATCTCTTGTGCATACGCATACGCGCGACGCGGATCCTCCCGAAGAATTTCTTCTCCGGATTCAAGTACTTTTTCAATGGCAATATGGAGTTCTTCCTTCAGCATTGCTGATACCAATGTAATATGAATCGTTCAATATCGTTTACTCCATCTTCAGAAAGCAAACAACAGCGGACGAAGCCCGTTTTTATCGGTCTGAATTCCCGGAGCCGGAATTTTTATATAGTGTACTGTCTCGAAAAACGCCCGTAGAAATCTGTTCTTCACATGAAGTTTTGTGAGATCAATGTCGAATGAAAAATAGTATTGACGGTAACGTTCAAACGTAATTTCATTGCCTTGTTGATTGTACAGAATCGGATTGAAGCTTCCTCCCGTCATGCCGCTCGCTCCGTAACCAATTGCCACATTCAGCCATTTAGGAAAGCGCGTTTCATCACTCATAAATGATGCGACATTGAAACTTAACCAATACGTTTGACCGTTATAATCTTTCAGAAATTCTTCCTGATAACCGCTACCTAGCAGATCAGGTCTGTATTGTGCATAACCGCTTCTTCTGAATCCGAACTTGGGAACGATGCGCTGTTCTGTCCAAATTAGTTCCTGT
>JBJOKQ010000042.1:0-19273 GCA_046046005.1 Bacteroidota bacterium
TTCGTAGTTTCCGTATCAAAACAATACCAGAATCAGGGACTTAGTCTTCCTGATTTGATCAACGAAGGAAATCTCGGTCTTATTAAAGCGGCGCGCCGTTTTGACGAAACACGCGGTTTCAAATTTATCTCTTACGCTGTATGGTGGATTCGTCAATCCATTCTTCAGGCTTTGGCAGAACAATCCCGTATTGTTCGTCTTCCATTGAACCAGGTTGGTTCTTTGAACAAGATCAACAAAGCGTATTCACGACTCGAACAGGAGTTTGAACGTGAACCGACTGCTGAAGAATTGTCGCGAGTTCTCGAACTTCCTGAAGATAAAGTTGCTGACACTATGCGAGTTTCCGGTCGTCACGTTTCAATGGACGCGCCGCTTCTCAATGGTGAAGACAATAGCCTTCTGGATGTAATCGTTAACCACGATTCTCCTCGTGCAGATCGTATGTTGATGAACGAATCACTGCAACGCGAAATCGAACGCAGCTTGTCAACACTGACAGACCGCGAACGTGATGTGATCAAATTGTTCTTCGGTATCGGTTGTCAGCATGGATTGACACTCGAAGAAATCGGAGCGAAATTCGATCTTACCCGCGAACGTGTTCGTCAGATCAAAGAGAAAGCGATCCGCCGTCTGCGCCACAGTTCAAGAAGCAAACTTCTTAAGACGTATCTCGGCTAATCCAATGAAGTAGAATTTAAGAGCCGCAAAGAAAACGGAATGCCCACAAGCGCCGGAATCTTTGCGGCTCTTTGTTTACATACTAACATACTCATCCACTACAACACACTTACCTACTCTATTCACACACACTTATGACACTCAATACACTTGAGCCTATGGCGGGAAAAGCAAAGTCGTATCAAAACGAACTGAACGATTGGATCAGCAACGAAAAAGCTGCTCTTGAATTCAACAACAACATCGGAACATTATGGTTCGAAAAATCAGTTGAACTTGTGTTGTTCCGCAATCAGCTCATCGACAGAAGTCCTTCTGAAATCATGAATCTTCACCAATATGCAAAAGATATTGTGAAGAAACCTTTGGATGTAAAGGACACTGCAGCTCTTTCTGCTGCGTTGGTGAAATTGAATCTTGCTCCTTCACGTATTGACATCGGTCGCTTGGGCGCTGAATGGGTTGAAGAACAAAGCAAGTTCAAATCAATGACGGATTTTCTGACTGTGAAACTTGCTGACTTCATTGGAGAAGGAAAGCATTCCATCACTCCGAAAGATGTTGTGTTGTTCGGATTCGGTCGTATCGGACGTCTTGCTGCGCGTGAGCTCATCGCTCAGGCCGGCAAAGGTGATCAGTTGCGCTTGCGTGCGATTGTTACACGCGGTAACAGCGATGAAGAAATTGTAAAACGTGCGGATTTGCTCCGTATGGATTCAGTGCACGGTCCTTTCCCGGGAACAATCATTGAAGATTTCGAGAACAAAGCTTTAGTTGTGAACGGTCATACCATTCACATGATTCACGCAAACAACCCGGAAGATGTGGATTACACAGCTTACGGAATTGACAATGCATTGCTCGTAGACAATACCGGCGTATTCCGCGATCGCGAAGCACTGAGCCGTCACCTGAAAGCTAAAGGAATTGCTAAAGTTCTTCTTACTGCTCCTGCAAAAGGAGATGTTCCTAACGTAGTTTACGGCGTGAATCACGAAGTGGTTGCTCCTGATGCAGACAAAATCTTCTCTGCGGCATCCTGCACCACAAACGCTATCATGCCGATTCTTTATGTAACGGATAAAGAATTCGGTGTTGAGAAAGGTCACATCGAAACTGTACACTCGTACACCAACGACCAGAACCTGCTCGACAACTACCACAAGAAATACCGTCGCGGTCGTTCAGCTGCGTTGAACATGGTAATTACTGAAACCGGTGCTGAAAGCGCTTTGAAGAAGGTGTTGCCGCAATTGTCAGGTAAGTTCACTGCAAACTCTGTGCGCGTACCGACCCCGAACGTTTCACTCGCAATTCTGAACATCAGTGTTAAACGTGAAACTTCAAAAGAAGAAGTGAATGAAATTATGCGCAAGTACGCATTGAAAGGTGATCTCGTTGAACAGATTCAATATGCTTTCTCCAATGAATTGGTTAGCTCTGATGTAATCGGAAATCCATGTTCTTCGGTGTTCGACAGTCAGGCTACGATCGTTTCTCCTGACAAGAAGAGCATCGTGATGTATGTTTGGTACGATAACGAATACGGTTACACTCGTCAGGTGATCCGCTTCGCGAAATATCTTGCTGAAGTGCGTCGTCTGCGTTACTATTAATAGTTGAAATAGTTCAAGTGAAAGACCGGTGTAATGCCGGTCTTTTTTTTTTCAAACACATAGATTCTGTCTATAGGCATATTGAGTCGATTGAATTCTCTGTGATTTTCCTTCGAGAATCAGCTAATTTTCAACACATGCCAGAATGTCGTGAATAACTTAACGGCACAGCGATTGATTATACAGGTATCAGAACCTGTTTTCTTCTAATTTTGAAAACAGAAAATCGGAACACTAATCATATAACAAACAAAAACTATGGCTATTCAGATCACAGACGCCAACTTTGAAGAAGTAGTATTGAAATCAGGTAAACCCGTGCTGGTTGACTTTTGGGCAGAATGGTGCGGACCTTGCCGCATGGTTGGACCTATCGTTGAAGAAATCTCTAAAGAGTACGACGGGAAAGCAGTTGTAGGAAAAGTTGACGTTGACAACAACCCGAACATTTCTATGCAATTCGGCATCCGCAATATTCCTACAATTCTGTTCTTCAAAAACGGTCAGGTTGTTGACAAGCAAGTTGGAGCAGTTCCTAAACAGGTATTGGCCCAGAAGCTTGATGCGCAGATGTAATATTTCGAAATCCACATTTCGGAAAAGGAGTCAGAGATGGCTCCTTTTTTTATTGCCGCCAAGTCACATGAACAAGACACAAGCATTCTCAGGATTGCATATCTTTATTGCATGTCAGATCTGAATCCGCACAGCTTTCAGCAATATTCGCACCTCGAGCTTCTCGCACGTCAGGTGGTGGAAGGATTCATTACAGGTTTGCACAAAAGTCCGTTTCATGGATTCTCTGTAGAATTTGCAGAACATCGCTTGTATAATACCGGCGAACCCACGAAGCATATCGATTGGAAACTGTACGGCCGCACGGACAAGATGTTTGTGAAGCGTTACGAAGAAGAAACCAATCTTCGTTGTCATATCATCATCGATCATTCCGGCTCCATGTACTTTCCTGAGGATGCCGATTTGCAGAAAGTGGACAACAAGATTACGTTCTCTGCCAAATGTGCAGCGTCGATGATTGAGCTGTTGAAGATGCAACGTGACGCAATTGGCCTCAGCATTTTTGCCGAAGAAGTGGAAGTTCAAACACCGGCAAAATCCACAGTGATGCATACGCAGTTATTGTATCACGAGCTGAACAAACTCCTCACTCCTCCTCCATCCGGACAAGCGAAGAAAACGTTCACAGTAGACGCGCTTCACAGAATTGCGGAAAGCATTCACCGACGCTCGCTGGTGATGATTTTCAGTGACATGTTCGATACAGGAGAGGGTGACACCGACAAACTCTTTGCTGCATTACAGCATTTACGTCATAACAAACACGAAGTGATTCTGTTTCACGTCACGGATAAGAAACACGAATTGGAATTCTCCTATGAAAACAGACCATACACGTTTGTTGACATGGAAACCGGAGAAGAAGTGAAAGCACATCCGAATGAAGTTCGCGATGCTTATCTCAATGCGATGAGCAAATTTCATCACGAACTGAAATTGCGTTGCGGACAATACCGAATTGATTTTGTAGAGGCCGATATCAATGAAGGTTACGCGCAAGTGCTCATGCCGTATCTTCTGAAACGCACGAGAATGGTGTAGAGCAAATTATCCAATGTTCAAATGAGTCGATTTGCAAATTACAATCCTCTCATTGAATCATCGAATCATTGTATCATTTGAAGCATTGCATCAATTGTACAAATTCTGCTCTCCGTATGCTACACCTTCAAATGAACCTTCATCCGGCTTCACGCTGAGTACAGGAATTCTGGAATGATTGACAATCTGCTTCGCAAATGGCCCCATGAACATTCCTGTGAGTTTTGACTCGTGATCGGTCATGATCGCGATGAGATCTGCTTTGATCTTCTTGGCGTAATTCAATGAACTTACTGCGACGCTGTCAGATTTCATCACTTTCTCAGTCCATGCTAAACCGGCTTTCTCAATAGCCTTCTTTACCGGAGCGAGACGCGTTTCCATTTTATTCTTTTCTTCTTTTGTATTTTCTTCCAACAGGCCAAGAATGTGAATACGCGATCCGAATTTCTTCGCCAAGCCCAGAACGGCGCCAACTTTATCACGCGTATGACGTGAATCGTCAATAGGCAAAACTATATCAGTGAATCCAAGTTTCTTCGCGTGCTTCTGCACTGTAATTACAGGGCAAGGACAAGTTGTCACAACACGATGCGCATTGCTGCCGATGAAATACTCATCAAATCCTGAAGCTCCGTGCGTGCCCATTACAACCACGTCTATATCCTTGCTTTCAACCAAATCAAGCACCGCCTGTTCAGGACGTCCGTGCAAGACATACGTATGCGCTGTGATCGAGTGCTTCTTCTTCAGCTCCACTTTCATTTGTGTCAAACGATCTTTGCAGTTTGATTCTATCACACTGATGTCTATCACAGGAATTGCAGGATTGTAAATACTGTAAGTAGCATCAATTACTTCAATAACGTGAACGAGATGAAGTTCAGCTTTATACAACCGCGCCATAAAAACCGCATGATCGAATGCAAGAGAACCGGTTTCTGAGAAATCCGTAGGAACGAGAATTCTTTTAATGTTGGTAGCTTTCATTTTGAAATGTTTTATACAAAATAATCGGGTTAACAGAAACGTCAACATGATCGGCGTCATAACCTGAAAAGAGTAATATCAGTTCCTGCAGAATTACAGAAAAACGTATCTTCAATTCGCCAATCAATGAATCACAAAGAGAAAGCGATAAAAGTTACCTGGCTGAGCATTATCGGCAATCTGTTCCTTGCATTAGTGAAAGGAGTTACGGGCTATTTCGGTAATTCATATGCGTTAATTGCAGATGCAGCAGAAAGTGCAACTGACATTGTATCCTCATTTTTGGTTTTAATCGGTTTGCGTTATTCTACACGACCGCCGGATGAAGATCATCCTTACGGGCACGGAAAAGCAGAACCGCTCATTACATTCATGGTTGTTGCCTTTCTGATTTTTTCTGCAATCGGAATCGCTTGGCAAGCGGTGATAAATATTCAAACGCCGCATGAACTTCCTGAAACGTACACGATATATGTACTGATCGGAGTGGTGATCGTAAAAGAAATATTCTTCAGAATTGTTTCTAAAACCGGTGAAGAAACAAAGAGTACAGCCGTGAAAGGTGACGCGTGGCATCATCGCAGTGATGCAATTACATCATTAGCAGCTTTAATCGGAATAGGCATAGCCGTTTTCATGGGTAAAGGTTATGAATCGGCGGACGATTGGGCTGCTCTGCTTGCATCTGTATTCATTCTTTATAATAGTTTCCTGATTTTCCGTCCCGCGCTTGGAGAAATAATGGACGAACATACACATCATGATTTAATTGAAGATATCCGGAAGTCTGCATCAGAAGTTTCGGGTGTAATAAATACTGAAAAATGTTTCATCCGGAAATCAGGATTAAATCACCATGTTGATTTGCACTTAACAGTTAATGGTCGGATAACCGTTCAGGAGGGCCACGATATTGCGCATAAAGTTCAGGAGAAAATTATGTTGGATATTCCGGGCATTGCCGGCGTATTGATTCATGTTGAACCTGATACGCTCTGATCTTTATCATGCATTAACAATTTCTCATCTTACATATTGAATAAACAAACTACATTCGTCACACCTAAAGCACAATAATCTACACATGAAAAAGTTTTACCTGTTTCTCCCATTACTCGCGTTGATCAGTGTTGCATTCAAAGGTGCTGACAAACCGGCGTACACTTTGTTTACTATCAACGGAAAACCGACTACTTATACAAAACTACTGGAAGAAGCGAAGAAAGCGGACGTAGTATTGTTCGGAGAATACCATAATAATCCGATATGTCATTGGCTGCAATATGAACTTACCAATGATCTTTATAAAGCATACGGCGATAAAGTTGTACTGGGCGCAGAAATGTTTGAAGCAGATAATCAACGCGGTCTTAACCGTTACCTCAGCGGTGAAATTGCAGATACGCAACTGCGTCGTGTTGTGCGTTTATGGCCTAACTACGAAACGGATTACCGTCCGTTAGTGGATTTTGCTAAGGAGCACAAGCTGCAATTCATTGCGACGAATATTCCGAGAAAGTTCGCCAGCAAAGTTTATATGGGAGGATTTGCAGCTCTTGAAGCACTTCCTGATTCATCAAAACAATGGATTGCTCCGCTTCCGATTGCATATGACAGCACTTTACAGTGTTACAAGGAAATATTCATGAATGCAGGCGGACACGGCGGACAGAATCTTCCAATGTCGCAAGCGGCGAAAGACGCTACAATGGCACACTTCATTTACTCCAATTGGGCGCCGGGGAAACATTTCATTCACTACAACGGAAGTTATCACAGCGACAGACACCAATCCATTGAGTGGTATCTGAAAAAGAAAAACCCTGCATTGAAGGTGATGGTGATTTCAACTACAACGCAGGATGATATTTCCAAGCTGAATAAAGAAGACGAAGGTCGCGGAGATGTGATCATCTGTGTTCCGAACACGATGACTACAACGCACTAGTTGAGCGAAAACCTGACAGGTATTACCATTTTAAAATTTACAGGTTTATCATCCATCAATCCCGGTTTCCATTTAGGCATTTCGCTTATTACGCGTACTGCCTCTGCGCCGAATGAAGGATAATCCTTTATTCCTCTTACTAATTTCACGTCGCTTACATCACCTGTTTTACGGACTACGAACTCCACATAAACGGTTCCACTCTTAGCAGAATCAAGTCCGTCTTTCGGGTATTTCACGTTCTGCTGCAGATACTTGATCATTGCCTCGCTCCCTCCGGGAAATTCAGGCGCTTGATCAACGGCAACCAGCACATCTTCCGTTGTATCTGCAGATTTCGGAGAATCAGCAACTTCAATTGCTACAGAATTTTGCGCGGATAAGGTCAGACCACCTACGAATGATATAATCAGAAATATTCTTCTCATGCTTTTTTATGCGAATCTAATTTGCATTAACAGCAAAGGCAAGCCAAACAAGCTGAGTTGACAGTCCGGCTTTATAAAACAACAGCCGATCCGCATAAGTGGCGAACCGGCTGCTACGAAATAACCGTAAATTTTATTTGATCATTTCTTCGTCACGGTATATATCCATTCGTGCGCGAAGGTTCTTCTTAACGTAAGCTATGAGTTCATTATCGCTTACGATCTCAAGATTGTCAACTGCAACTCTTTTACCATGAAATTGTTTGGTATTACGCAATTGATGCTCAAATTCAGACTTGGCTGTTGAAGGTCCCATCAACAGAAACGTATCATATCCGGTGAGCTTACTCTCTAACTCTGCGAAGAAATGCTTTACAGACTCGCGGTGTTTACCTTCATTAAACTTATCATGAGTTTGCGAATTATCGTGAGCCTTATGTTCATTGTGATGTGCGTGTGCTTCGAGCACTTCGATTTCATAATCCTCACGTGAAACCGGTTTTACAATTTTTGCAGTGCGATGATCCATCCATACTGCCACGCGGTAATCGTGTTCAGGTTGCTTGTGCATAGTGGTAGTGTTTTAATGTTAACTATAGAACAAATGTAGTCTGCCTACCCTCTTGTATTTTATAATGGGTATCAGGTGTAAACTTGACATCAGTCAAGTCGAAATATGATCACGGTCATTTTATCGGGATAATTCAGAATGCACCTTTGTAAAACGATACACCGCCACAATGTGGTTTCGGATATCGAAAGCGGGTCGACATAAAGGTTGGTAGCGTACTTCAGTCACCCGCTTTATTTTTTTCTTCCCATGAACACTCTCAAAATCGACAGGACTGCAAAGGTAGCAACATGTTACCACTGCGGCGACGAGTGCAAATCAACAATAATTTCAGCAGATGATCACCAATTCTGTTGCGAAGGTTGTAAACTCGTTTATGAACTCCTCAAAGAGAACAATCTCTGCAACTACTACGATCTTGAAGAAGGTCCGGGCAACAAAGCGAACGAATGGGCGGGAAAGTTTTCCGCACTTGACGAAACTTCAATCCGCAGTAAACTGATTCGCTTTGAAGACAAAGATATTTCAAGAGTGGTATTTTACACGCCGGGCATGCACTGCAGTTCATGCATCTGGCTGCTTGAGCATCTCTACAAACTCAATCCATCCATCGTATCTTCTTCTGTGAATTTTCCACGCAAAGAGGTTACAGTAGATTTTCGCACGAACGACATTAAACTCAGCACTGTTGCTGAAGTACTTTCCAGAACCGGATATCCGCCTTCAATAAGTCTTGGCGATCTCGAACTGAAAGAGAAAAAGAAAGGCATCAGTCCACGGGTACTTAAAATAGGAATTGCGGGCTTCTGCTTTGCAAACATCATGCTGCTCAGTTTCCCGGAGTATCTCACTTCCGGCGATCTTGCTGAACTACCAACTCTCAAAGCCTTCTTCGGCTGGTTGAGTCTGGCTCTGGCATTACCTGTGCTGCTCTACTCTGCTTCCGACTTTTTTGTTTCGGCATGGAAAGCGATCCGACTCCGTACGCTGAACATTGATGCGCCGATTGCACTCGCCGTTGCTGTTACATTCGGGAGAAGCGTGTATGAAATCATCGCACATCAGGAAACCAGTTATCTCGATTCAATGACGGGGATTGTTTTCTTTATGTTGCTGGGCAGATATTTTCAGGACAGAACATACGAGCGTCTTTCATTCGAGCGTGACTACAAATCCTACTTCCCGATCTCAGTAACAATTCTTGAGAATAACACAGAAAAAAGTGTTCCCGTTACTGATGTAAAACAAGGCGCACGTATACGCGTTCACCACGGAGAAATTATACCTGCAGATGCAATATTGGTTTCCGATGTAACTTATGTTGATTACAGTTTTGTAACAGGAGAATCGGACCCTGTTACTAAACGCAAAGGAGAAAAAATATTCGCAGGTGCACGACTCACGAATTCCAGTGCAGAACTCGTTGTGCAGGATCAGGTTTCGCAAAGTTATCTGACACAACTCTGGAATAATGACAGCTTCTCGCGCAGGAGAACGGAAGAGCGCAAAACATATATTGACTTCATCAACCGTTGGTTCAGTTCAGCAGTTATTCTTACATCTCTTTCAGGCGGCGTTGCGTGGTTGTTTATCAATCCTGCAGAATCCATGAATGTGCTGACAGCAGTTTTGATTGTTGCATGTCCTTGCACGTTGTTGTTGGCTTCCACATTCACCAACGCAAGTGTATTACATTGGCTCGGCAAATTCCGTTTCTATTTGAAGAACGCCGATGCGATTGATCGTATAGCTACTTCAGATGTTACTGTCTTTGATAAAACAGGAACAATAACCAACAGCGGTGAATCAAGAATTGAATTTGACGGTGCCCCGTTAACACTGGCCGAGAAACAGGAAATTGCAGCGCTGACAAAAAACAGCGGACATCCGTTAAGTCGTAAGATCAATGCGTGGCTCGACCAGGCTGAATTTCCTGAAGTGCATCACTATTCAGAAGTTAGCGGAAAAGGAATCAGCGGAGATGTAAACGGAAAGCACTACATCGCAGGTTCCGCTGTTCACGCAGGATCTTCCGCGAAACATGCACATGGCGCAAGTGAAGTTTGGATTGCTGTAAACAATCAGGTGCGCGGACACTTCGTTATCCACAATCGCTTGCGTGAAGGACTTAATAACATTACATCTGAGCTCAAGCACAATTACAAGCTTGAATTATTGTCAGGTGATAACGATTCTCAAGCTGAATTGCTCAAACCGATTTTCAACGACAGCATGAGGTTCTCTTGTACGCCGCAGGATAAACTCGATCACATTGCAGCGCTGCAAAAGCAAGGTCATAAAGTCATAATGATCGGCGATGGACTTAACGATGCCGGAGCATTAGCGCAAGCTGAAGCAGGAATTGCAATTTCGGATAACACGAATAACTTTTTCCCGGCCTGTGATGCAATTCTTGATGGAAGATCTTTCCACAAACTTCCGGGACTGTTGCGTTATGCTAAGATTGCACGCAAAATAGTTGTAGCGGCATTTATCGTTTCAGTTTGCTACAATTTCTTCGGGATGTATTATTCTTTAAGTGGTCAGATGAGTCCGCTTATTGCCGCCATACTCATGCCGCTGAGTTCCTTCAGCGTAATACTGATCGCCACAATTTCCACGAAAATCGCAGCGTCCACTATACTGGGCAAGCCCGAACATGACGGAGATCAGGTTATTCCGTGACTTGCCTCATGAATGTTAAAATTTCACAAGGATACTTTTGTACGGAATAATAAGATAAATCATGAGCGCAATTTTTATTCTGATCGGTGCAAGTCTGATAGCAGCAACAGGATTTCTAATTGCGTTTATCGTAGCAGCACGCAAAGGCCAGTTTGATGATAACTACACTCCGGGAGTCCGGATGTTGTTCGACGATAATTACCCTCAGAAACCAGAATCAAATCAAGAACAAGTTCAGTATGACAACAACAGCAACAGAAAAGTTTAGTTACGACAATACCATTGTCAAATGGTTTGCATGGGCAACCGTTGTATGGGGTATTGTTGGTATGACAGTGGGATTATGGGTTGCACTCGACCTGGTATTTCCTCAGTTAAACCTCGGTCTCGAATTCACCACATTCGGGCGAACGCGACCATTGCACACCAATGCAGTGATTTTTGCATTTGTAGGTAACGGTATCTTCATGGGTGTATATTACTCATTGCAGCGTCTCTGTAAAGCCCGTATGTTCAGCGATCTGTTGAGCAAAGTTCACTTCTGGGGCTGGCAGTTGATCATCGTTTCCGCAGCGTTAACGATTCCTTTCGGTATCACAACCGGGAAAGAATATGCGGAATTGGAATGGCCGATTGATATTGCGATTGCTTTGATCTGGGTTGTTTTCGGTATCAACATGTTCGGAACAATCATCAAGCGTCGTGAACGCCACATCTACGTTGCAATCTGGTTCTACATCGCAACATTCATTACAGTTGCAATGTTGCACATTGTAAACTCGTTCGAGATGCCCGTAACTTTCCTTAAGAGTTACTCATGGTATGCAGGTGTTCAGGATGCATTGGTACAATGGTGGTACGGACACAACGCGGTGGCGTTCTTCCTTACAACTCCGTATCTCGGTTTGATGTACTACTTCATGCCGAAAATTGCAAACCGTCCGGTATTCTCTTATCGACTTTCCATCATTCACTTCTGGGCACTCATCTTTATATACATCTGGGCAGGTCCTCACCACCTTTTGTATACTTCACTACCTGATTGGGCACAATCACTTGGAGTTGTATTCTCAGTGATGCTCATCGCTCCGTCATGGGGTGGTATGATCAACGGTCTCCTTACACTTCGCGGCGCATGGGATCGTGTTCGTGAAGATGTTGTATTGAAGTTCATGGTTGTTGCTGTAACAGCTTACGGTATGGCAACATTTGAAGGACCGATGTTGTCTTTGAAGAACGTAAACGCAATCGCACACTTTACTGATTGGATTATTGCACACGTACACGTTGGTGCACTCGGATGGAACGGATTCCTGACATTCGGTGTACTTTACTGGCTGATCCCACGCATGTGGAATACCAAACTGTATTCTTCTAAACTGGCAAGCGTACATTTCTGGTTGGGCACACTCGGTATTCTGTTCTATGCAATTCCTATGTACTGGGCAGGTCTCGAACAGAGCTTGATGTGGAAAGAATTCAACCCTGACGGAACCTTGTCAAACAAATTCCTTGACACAGTAACTCACATTATGCCGATGTACGGTCTTCGTTCACTCGGTGGAGCACTCTATCTCGTTGGTGTGTTCATTATGGTGTATAACCTCGTTAAGACAGTTAAAACAGGTGTATTCGTGGCGAACGAAGCGGCAGAAGCTCCTGCTCTTCCGAAAGCTTACGTTACACATGGGAAAGAACACTGGCACCGTTGGATTGAGCGTCGCCCAATTCAAATGCTTGTTGTGAGTCTCGTTCTTGTTGCAATCGGAGGATTGATTGAGTTCATCCCAACATTCATGGTTGAATCCAACATCCCGACAATTGCGAGTGTGAAACCGTATACGCCACTGGAATTGGAAGGTCGCGATGTATACATCAAAGAAGGCTGTTATACATGTCACTCGCAGATGATCCGTCCGTTCCGTTCTGAAACATCACGCTACGGCGAATATTCAAAAGCAGGTGAATACGTTTACGATCACCCGTTCCAATGGGGATCAAAACGTACCGGTCCGGATCTTATGCGTATTGGTGGTAAATACGGTGATGCATGGCATTACAACCACATGTACGATCCGACATCAATGTCTCCTGGATCAATCATGCCTTCATATCCTTGGTTGTTCGAAAAACAGATCAATTGGGAATTGACACCGAAGAAGATTTCCGCAATGCAAACACTCGGTGTTCCATATCCTGCAGGATACGAAAATCAGGCTGTAGCAGATGCAAAAAAACAGGCGGAAGGAATTGTAGCCAACCTGAAGAAAGCAAAAGTTCAGGAAGTAACACCAATCTCTCCTGACGATGAAATCGTTGCGCTGATTGCTTACCTGCAGCGTGTTGGAACAGATATAAAAGTTAAACCTGTAGCAGAAAACAAATAGCCATGAAATTCATCAACTATCTGACAAGCATCGCAGGTATCGAAATCTTTCCATTGATTTCTCTGCTCATATTCTTCGGATTCTTTGTGGTTCTCGCAGTTTGGTTACTGAGAACTGATAAGAAGAGAATGAATGACCTGGCTGCAATGGCCATTGAACCGGAACAAGAGAATAACGATTACAGAACCGAATAACAGAACAGCTATATGACAATCAACAGCCTTAAAATCAAACTAACAGCAATTGCAGCGGGATTAACTCCTGTGTTGCTGTCGGCGCAAGACAATGCCAAGGGAGAAGTTGTAACACAAACTGTGTTCTCCAATGGTGTATTTCTGGTGATGCTCGGCGTAATCGTTATGCTTGCGTTCGTTATCATCGGAATGTCTGAATTCGTAAAAGCCGGTGCTTCACTGAAAGTGAAACAATCTAAAGCAGAAGGCAACAGCTCAAAGAATACTGTTGCAATGATTGCCTTTCTATTGCTTTCAGTTTCTGCCATGGCGCAGGATGCAGCGGCTCCTGCAGCAGATGCGGCCGCAATTCCTGAAGTTCCTTTTGATTATTGGGGACTTGGAGCCATCACCTTCTTCGTGATGCTCAGCGTAATCATTGTGGAGTTATTGATCGTGTACATGTTGTATCGTACCGGGATCAATTTGATTCGCAAAGAAGCCGATTACACAAAAACTGTTGCAGAGAAGGCAGCTTCCGCAATCATGGAAACCGAAATCATGCGTTCCATTACTGATGCTCAGGCACCTGAAGTTGAAGCGGCTTTGCTAATGGATCATGATTACGATGGAATTCAGGAATTGGACAACAATCTTCCACCATGGTGGAAATACGGATTCTATCTTACCATCTTCGTTGGTATTGCCTATCTGATTAACTACCACGTTTTGCATACAGGTAAAACGCAGGCTCAAGAGTATGATCAGGAAGTTGTAGATGCCGAGAAACGTATCGCAGAATACAAGAAAGCCAATGCGAACCTTGTTGACGAAAACAATGTTGTTGCGCTCACCGATGCAGCAGCACTTAGTAACGGTAACACAGTGTTCAAAGCAAACTGCGCAATGTGTCACGGTGATGCAGGCGAAGGTAAAGAAGGTCTCGGACCGAACCTCACTGATGATTATTGGATCCACAAAGGCGGCGTAGTGAATGTATTTAAGTCAATTAAATACGGATGGACAGAAAAAGGAATGAAATCATGGGAACAGGATTTGAAACCTTTGGAAATTCAACAAGTAACAAGCTACATCCTCTCTATCCGCGGAACAAATCCGGCAAATGCCAAAGCACCTGAAGGTGAATTGTGGGTGGAAGAAGGAGCGGCTCCGGCAGCAGATTCTGCGAAGAGCGACAGTCTCAGTAAAAGCGACAGTCTTAAACCTAAAGCAGATACTGCCGCGAAAAAGTAAACAAATTAAACGCTACCAAGCAAAATGAATACCGAGGAGAATAAAGTGCAGAACGATATAAAGCGAGACGAGTCATACAGAGATTCCATCGCAACAATTAACGACGAAGGCAAAAGGAATTGGATATTTCCGAAAAAGCCTCACGGAAAATTGTATGACAAGCGAACGCTCCTTAGTTATTTATACGTTGTAATTTTCTTTTCACTTCCGTTCGTAAGGATTGGCGGTCAGCCCTTGTTTCTGATCAACATCCTCGAACGGAAGTTTATCATCTTCGGCGCAATCTTCTGGCCGCAAGACTTTATCATTTTCGGTATTGGAATGCTCACCTTCATGGTGTTTATCATTCTTTTTACTATTGCGTTCGGTCGTGTTTTTTGCGGATGGATTTGTCCGCAAACGGTATTCATGGAACTTATCTTCCGGAAAATTGAATACGCTATCGAAGGAAATGCCGATCAACAGCGTAAGCTTCGCGACCAACCTTGGAATCAGGAAAAAATATTGAAGCGTGGCTCCAAGCTGGCGATATTCTTTGTGTTGGCCGTTGTTATTGCGAACACATTCCTGAGTTACATAATCGGAACAGATGAGTTGTTCAAGATCGTCAGCGAACCGATCAGTCTGCATACGGGCGGATTCATTGCAATGATTGTCTTCTCAACTGTATTCTTTTTCATTTACAGTTGGTTCCGCGAGCAAGCTTGCATCATCGTTTGTCCTTATGGCCGCTTGCAAGGAGTTCTGCTCGACAGAAATTCAATAGTTGTTGCGTATGATTATTTACGCGGCGAACCGAGAACCAAGCACCGCAAAACAGCTGATACTGAAAAAGCCGGTTCTTGCGTTGATTGCGGACTTTGTGTGAAAGTGTGTCCAACCGGTATTGACATTCGTAACGGCACACAATTGGAATGTGTCAACTGCACAGCATGTATTGATGCATGCGACGAAGTAATGGTTAAAACGCATCAACCAACAGGCTTGATCCGTTATGCTTCAGAAGCTAACATTGCAGAAAGCAAACCTACCAAGTATACAGCACGACTGAAAGCATATACGGTAGTCTTGACTTTGCTTATCGGAGTGCTTGTAACACTTCTCGTTACACGTTCTGCTGTAGATGCAACGGTACTCCGAGCGAGCGGACAGTTGTTCCAGGAACGACCTGACAATACAATTACCAATCTTTACAATGTTAAAGTGATCAACAAAACCAATCAGGATATGCCTATCACTTTTAAGATTGAAACCGGCGATGGAAAGATTGAAATGGTTGGAAAAGATGTTGTGGTGAAAAAAGAATCTAAGAAAGAATCCACATTCTTTATCATCAGAAACCGGAATGCCATAAAAGAAAGGAAGACGAAAATAAAAATCAATGTCTATTCCGGAGATGAGAAAATACAAACGGTGTCCACAACATTCCTTGGGCCGATAAACAGATAAAACAAATCAGTTAACTGACTAAAACGCTACACTATGAGTTGGGGAACAAAAATATTCATGTTATACGGAGGCTTCGTTGCTCTCATCGCTTTTCTTGTTGTGAGTTCAATGCGTCAAAACGTTGATCTTGTTGCTGAAGATTATTATCAGCAGGAAATTCAATATCAAAACACAATCGATCAGCAGGATGCTGCGCAAAAAAGCGGATTTTCTCCTGCAATCGTTACGAATGAAAATGAAGTAAACATTGTGTTTCCGGATACCGTACGTAGATTAGGAGTTACCGGCGAAGTTGTTTTCTATCGTCCTGATAACAAAGCTTTGGACTATTCACAAAATATCTCGCTTGACAATTCAGGTAAGATGAGTATTTCTAGAAGTAAATTCTCTGAAGGAATGTATCAGGCGAAGGTAAAGTGGAAATCTGCAGGGACAGATTACTATTACGAGTCAACCATTCATATCCGATAACCATGTATCTGTTAACAGCATTGTTACTCGGCGCTGCAGGCAGTTTGCATTGTGTTGGAATGTGCGGACCAATTGTGCTTGCTTTACCAAGGGGCAATCAACCCGGTTTCAGGAAATTTTCCGGGCTGTTTCTTTACAATACAGGAAGAGCAGTTACGTATGCGGTACTTGGTTCTCTTTCAGGCTTAGCAGGCAGCGCATTGTTGTGGGCAGGCGGGCAACAAACTCTTTCAGTTGTAGCAGGTGTGATCATTCTTGCAGGGCTTATTGCAAGTTACGCGGGGGAGAAAATGAAACTGCCCGGATTCATTCAGGCAGGATACAACAAAGTGAGAAGTGTTTTAGGAAAACTGCTTGCCTCTAAAAATAAATCTTCACTGTTCATCATCGGATTGATGAACGGATTATTACCCTGTGGACTTGTATATGCGGCACTTGCGGGTGCAGCGGCAACAGGAAGCTGGTGGCAAGGAGCGTTATTCGGATTAATTTTCGGACTGGGAACAATTCCGGCTCTAATGGCATTGGGAATGGCCGGTTCACGCATCAATGAAAAATTCAGAACACGTTTGCGCAAAGCAGTTCCTGTTTTCATTACAGCAATGGCACTCCTGCTCATCGTTCGCGGAATGGGTTTAGGAATTCCATATATCAGTCCGGAATACAAAGAAAAAGAAGTAGCATGTTGTCACCGACACAAACAGTAAACCGGCAACTGATCAGAAAATACGATCAGGCATTACCGCGTTACACAAGTTATCCCACTGTTCCATTCTGGGACAAGGAAGCCCCAAGTGAAGAAGTTTGGAAACGTGCTATACAAGATGCGTGGCTCACAGGCGGAAAATCATTAAGTCTGTATATTCATCTTCTGTTCTGTGAAAGCCTCTGTACATATTGTGCATGCAACACCCGAATAACGACTAACCACAAAGTTGAAGAACCGTATATCGATCGGTTGCTCAAAGAATGGGCAATGTATCTTGATGTACTGGAAGAGACTCCGCATATTTCAGAACTTCATCTCGGAGGCGGAACTCCAACATTTTTCAGTCCGTCAAACCTGAAAGCACTTCTTGATGGAATCGAGTCTTCCGCAATTATCGAGAAAAATGCAGCTTTGAGTTTTGAAGCGCACCCTGCAAATACGACAACAGAGCATCTTCGTGTTTTGTTCAAGGCAGGTTTCAAACGCATCAGTTTAGGTGTACAGGACTTTGATCCGCGCGTGCAGAAAGCTATTCATCGTTTTCAAACTCCTGAAGAAGTGAATCGCGTAACCAGTGAAGCACGAGCGATGGGTTACAACTCTGTAAACTTCGATCTGATTTACGGATTACCGTTTCAAACAGAAGCAACAATTCGTGAAACCATCAATCACGTTTTGCAAATACGACCCGATCGCATTGCATTCTATTCGTATGCACATGTGCCTTGGATGAAACCGGGACAGCGCGGATATGAAGATGCAGATCTGCCTAACGGAGATGTTAAACGTAATCTTTACGAAACCGGACGTGGAATGCTGGAAGCAGCAGGCTACATTGAAATCGGAATGGATCATTTTGCACTTCCTGACGATGAGTTGTTCATTGCTGTGAAGAACGGAACGCTGCACAGAAATTTCATGGGCTATACTACGCACAATAATCCTTTACTTCTGGGTATCGGACCATCTTCCATCAGTGATGCACAAACAATGTTTTCGCAAAATGCCAAGACTCTGGAAGAGTGGAATGAAAAGATTGATAACAATATTCTGCCGTTGCACCGCGGACATTTACTCAGTGCGGAAGATATCATTCTCAGAAAACATGTGCTCAACATAATGTGCGGCAATGAAACAAATTGGGAAAGTGAAGATGATCAATGCGACTTTCTTAACACGACACGAGAATTGCTGAAACCTCTGGAGTCAGATGGTTTGTGTACGGTTACTGCGAAATCTGTGAAGGTTACGGAAGAAGGACAAGCATTCCTTCGTAATATTGCAGCATGTTTTGATGCACGACTGCATCGAAGTGCGAACGAAAAAAACATGTTCAGCAGAACTGCATAGATATGAGTTACCGCCTGCCAACAATTCGCGTCACAAAAGTTTTCTCCTTCAGTATGGCGCATGCGCTTACCAATCACGACGGTTTGTGCAAGAATCTGCATGGTCACACTTACTCTTTGGAAATAACAGTATCCGGAAAACCAATGGAGGAAGCCGGACATCCGAAATCAGGAATGGTTGCTGACTTTGCGGATATCAAAGCCATTGTTATTGAAAAGATCATTTCTCAATACGATCACTCTGCCGTTATCAATATTGAAGACAAAGACAAGTACGGCATCAACGATCAGAATACGAAAGTACACTACACCAATTTCTCGCCAACGTGTGAAATGTTACTGACACACTTTGTTCACCTTCTGCACAGCGTTTTCCCCGAAAATATTTCTCTTCAAACAATTCGCCTTGTTGAAACTCCGACTTCCTGGGCAGAATGGCATGCAGAGGAAAATCGTTAGAGAGAAAGCTTCTTCCGCCATTATTGCCCGCGGAAGTCACAATCTGCATAGATTTTGTAACTTTTGTAACACGCTGAACCCAAACTGCAACGGATATTTGTAGCCGATACGCTACCATGGAAATTGCAGGTTACATAGCATCAGTCTTTATCGGAATTGCTCTCGGACTCATCGGAGGCGGAGGAAGTATACTCACTGTTCCGGTTCTGTACTATCTGTTCGGCCTTGATTCTGTTACAGCAACCGGTTATTCACTTTTCATCGTCGGCATAACAAGCGCATTCAGTTCCGCGAGCTATTTCCGTCGTCAATTGGTCGACATCAAGACCGCAGTAATATTCGGCATTCCTTCCATCATCGCTGTATTTGCAACACGAGCTTGGCTGGTTCCCGTGCTTCCTGAACACTTCTTTTCTATTGGGGAATTTCATTTTACCAAAAATCTATTCATGCTTTCTCTGTTTGCAGTTCTTATGATTG